>NZ_JAHXNQ010000006.1:0-321769 GCF_023148575.1 Pseudomonas sp. EYE_354 | reverse complement strand
AAGCTGTTGCTGCTGGACGAGCCGTCCCTGGGTCTGGCGCCGATCATCATCCAGCAGATCTTCGACATCATCGAACAGCTGCGCAAGGACGGTGTCACGGTGTTCCTGGTGGAGCAGAACGCCAACCAGGCGCTGAAAATCGCCGACCGCGCCTATGTACTGGAAAACGGTCGGGTGGTGATGCAGGGCACTGGCGAGCAGTTGCTGACCGATCCGAAGGTGCGTGAGGCGTACCTGGGCGGTTAACGGCTGGATTAACATCCATAGGGACGATCTGAAGAGATCGTTCCTGCACCATCCATTGATGCGCGTTTTTTGGCAGCAGCCAAGGGCTCGTCGTGTTTGATGATAAGGAAATACACATGAATCAACAAAACGTCGGCGTCATTGGTGCCGGCATTATGGGCAATGGCATCACGCAAGTCTGCGCGCAGGCCGGCCTTAACGTGATCTTGATCGATATCTGCGAAGCTGCCTTGGAAAAGGCATTGGCGACCATTGACAGCAACCTCACCCGATTAGTCACCAAAGGCACCCTGACACCAGAGCAAAGGCTGACTGCGCTCGGGAAAATCAGTACCAGCACCGATTACGTCAGCCTGCAATATGTGCATATGGTGATCGAAGCCGCCACCGAAAACATCAACCTTAAACTGGGCATACTTCAACAGATCGCGACGCATGTCAGTGCCGACTGTGTGATAGCTTCCAATACATCATCGCTGTCGATTACCCAGTTGGCCACCAACGTAAACCATCCTCATAGAGTTATAGGTTTGCACTTTTTCAACCCGGTGCCACTTATGGGGTTGGTCGAAGTAATTCGCGGTTTGCAAACCAGCGATGCCACTCACATGCTGGCACTGGCCATGGCTAAAACCTTGGGCAAGATCGCGATCACCACTGGTAATCGTCCAGGTTTCGTCGTAAATCGCATTCTGATGCCCATGATTAATGAAGCGATTATGGTACTTCAAGAGGGATTGGCCAGCGCCGAAGACATCGACGCAGGCATGCGCCTAGGGTGTAACCAGCCCATCGGACCTCTGGCACTTGCTGACCTGATAGGCCTCGATACCGTACTGGCGATCCTGCAAACATTCTACGACGGCTTCAACGACAGCAAGTACCGCCCTGCACCACTGCTCAAGGAAATGGTCGCCGCCGGTTATCTGGGCCGCAAGATCGGTAGAGGCTTTCATCTCTATGGTTGAGCGCTGCTCACGCTTTGCCGAAAGACGCGAAAAGGCCGTGGAATTGTTCGCCAAAAAGGGCTTCATGCAGGTGGGGATGCGTGAGCTGGCCGCCTGTTTGGGTTTATCAGCAGGCACGCTTTACCACTATTATTCAAGTAAACAAGAGATGCTGTTCGAGGTTATTGAAGAATTATACGAACAGAGGCTGAGACTCGTGGCCCAAGTGGGCGACCGCCTCAAAAAGAGACAAGACCGACTCAATGCGCTGATCATCGCTCATTTAAAATTACACGATGACATGCCTTGGCATTCTTGCCTGGCTGAACGGGACATTTGTTGTCTTACTGTAGAGCAGCAATGCAGGATAAAAACATTGCGAGAGCGATATGAACGGTCTCTGCACACCGTTTTGGGAGCCACTTCTGAAGCATCAGAATCGGCCTATTTGACGATTGCCGCGCTTGTCGCCAGCCTCCTGAATAGCACGCCTGCCTGGCTAATAGACTCGACCTTGGAAAAGCAAACTCGCGAAGAACTATTGCAAACTTTACTCACGACAGCCGTAGGAAAATTGCTGACGTACTGCAACAGCGACGATGGCGAAATGTGACGAGACGCGCATGCGGATACGTAAACCCAATGTGGCTGATCACCGGGCCTGTCACATTTGATGGCATTGATGATTAGCGATGTGACCTGAGTCATCCGATTGTTATGTCACGCAGTTATGCCGGCGAAGAATCGCGAGGTATTTTCATCCAGCGTGGCGATGTCATAGCCGCCCTCCTTCACCATCAAACCAGGCATCCCCAGCGCATTAATCCGCTCCACCCAGTAAATCGGTTAGCTCAGGTTGAAACCCTCCAGTCTATAGAGACCCTCGTTTATAAACACGAGCCTCCCTTTTAGAAAACTGTTTATCAGCTATGGGATAGCTCGCTGATAAGCAATTTGGCTTGACGTATAACGGGCGCGTCCACCATTCGTCCGTCCAATGTGAAAGCACCCGCCGATTGTATACAGGCGGCAGCAACGACCTTCTTGGCCCACTCAATTTCTGCTTCGGTGGACAAGTACACCTCATTGGCGAAAGCCACTTGACTTGGATGAATGCAGAGCATTCCACCGAACCCCATATCGCGGCCATCACTAGCCATTTGCCGCAGACCGTCGACATTCGCGATGTCGGCAAAAACAGTGTCGATAGGTTTGGCCAAGCCGGCCTTTACCGACTCGAGCAACAGGGTCAAGCGCACCTGATCCATGACCTTTCCGGCAGAACGACTCCCGGCTTTCAATCCCAGATCCAAACCCAAGTCCAAGGCACCAAACGTCAGCCTTTCGACACCAGGCACTTGCGCAATATCAGAGATGACCAAGACGCCTCTCGCGCTTTCAATCAGCGGCCAGAGTGGTTTCTCGGTCAGATTCAGATCACGAAGTTGGGCCTGACTTTCGGCTTTGGGCAGCATGACTGCAGCAACGCCCTGCGTACGTTTACAAAACGCCAGATCCGCTTTGTGTTCGGGGTGATCGACCGCATTGATCCGCACCACGACGCGTGCCAACGGATTCTGTTTGAGGTACTGATCAAGATTGAGTCGAGCCTGCGACTTTAGCGCTTCTTCAACAGCGTCTTCGAAGTCGACGATGATTTGATCAGCGCCGGTTGCAAACGCTTTGTCAAAACGTTCAGGGCGACTACCGGGAACGAAGAGAACAGACTTCACTGCACACTTTTTAGTATTCATACGGCACCCGTAGCATGCAAGGCTTCGATCTGGGGCTCGGTGCGTCCCAGCGAACGCAGGATGGAGTCGGTGTGCTCTCCCAGAGCAGGGATGGCATCCATGCGCGGCTTGAACGCACTGTTGGAGCCTGGAGGGAGCAGCGCAGGCAATTCACCTGCAGGACTGCCAACCTGAACCCAGCGCTCACGCGCCTTCAGCTGAGGGTGCTCCCATACACCTTTCATGTCGTTCACTTTGGCGTTGGCGATCTGAGCCATTTCCAGGCGCGCAACGACTTCATCAATAGTCAAAACCGAAAATGTTTCAACGATGATGGCCCGTAAAGCATCCCGATTTTCGGAGCGCCTAGCGTTCGCCAAGAAGCGCTCATCCACAGCGAGCTCGGCTTGCCTCAGCACATGCTCACAGAACTGCACCCACTCACGTTCGTTTTGAAGGCCGAGCATCACCGTTTGACCTCCCCCAACCGGGAATGGCCCATAGGGGTAGATGGTCGAGTGAGAAGCGCCAGCACGCGGTGGTTGTGGTGCTCCTTTGTAGGCGTAGTACAACGGGTATCCCATCCACTCGACCAGGCTTTCCAGCATGCTGACGTCGATGCTGCTGCCGACACCTGTCTTTTCGCGCAGGAGCAAAGCCGAGAGCACGTTGGTGTAGGCATACATGCCCGCAGCGATGTCCGCAATCGAGCAGCCAGCTTTCGCTAACTCATCGTCTCCAGCCCTGCCAGTGACCGAGAGGAAACCGCCCTCACTTTGAATCAAAAGGTCGTAGGCTTTTTTCTTCTCGTAGGAACCACCCTTACCGTAGCCTGAGATATTGCAGACGATCAATCGTGGGAACCGAGCATTCAGTTGCTCGAAAGACAGCCCCATGCGATCTGCTGCACCAGGAGCGAGGTTCTGCACAAGTACGTCGGCAGACTCAAGCAACTCATACAACACCTCGTCAGCCCCATCCTTCTTGAGATCGAGTGTCAGGCTTTCCTTCGAGCGGTTCGTCCAGACGAAGTGAGATGCCAAGCCTTCCGCTCGCGTGTCGTAAGCACGCGCAAAATCGCCCACGCCCGGACGTTCGATCTTTATGACCCGAGCGCCGATATCTGCAAGTTGACGGGTGCAGAACGGGGCAGCGATTGCATGCTCCAAGCTGACCACGGTGAGGCCGTCCAGAGGGCGGACATGGGGTGATACGGTATTCATCGGTCTACTCCATCGGCTTTGCAAAAGCGCTATCCAGACCAGTACACGTCAGGGTCGCATCTAACGAATTACGGCGCAGGCGTTCTTGCGATTAACCTATTGCCATTGTCAGGTATCTAGCCTTGCTAACTCAGCTAAAAACGTTCACACGCTAACTGACGGGTAGTAGCAACGGGTATCACCGCTCCGATTCTAACTCCGCACCATTGCGAATATTATTAGTTAAATGTCAACATGCCTTCTAATTAAGAGAAACCTGCGGCGAGTGATCCGCCTCAGATCACTTGGCTTAGTTCGAGTCACGACAATGCTTCCAGACCTTGTTTCACTCGCCCTTTTTCTGCGGGCAGTCGATAGCGGCAGCCTCTCCAAAGCCGCAGAGCAATCCCATATCGCTCTCTCCGCTGCAAGTAGGCGAATTACGCTGCTCGAAAACGAACTTGACGTGAAATTGCTGGATCGCGGTCAACGAGGGGTCACCCCCACCCCGGCAGGCTTTGCACTCGCTGCGCATGCCCGACGACTGCTTAGCGAAGCAGAGCGACTCAAAACCAACCTCTCAGATTACGCTCGGGGCGTTAAAGGTATCGTTCGCCTGTATGCCAACACCTCATCATTGACTCAATACCTCCCGGGGGAGATCGCCGCATTCGCTACCTCCTTCCCCAGCATCCGGGTCGAGGTGACCGAGCGATTGAGTAGCGAGATCATCCAAGCGATATCTGAAGGCCTGGCTGACATCGGAGTTGTGTTCACCAGCGATCTCCCATGCAGCGGGTTGAGACTGTTGCCATACAAGGTTGACAGCCTGGTCGCCGTCTTGCCATGGGATGCTGCTTTGGGGTTGCGACGCCTTAGCCTGACCGACCTGCTCGATTCAGATCTCGTTGTATTGGAGAGTAATACGGCAATGCTCAAGCTTCTGGAGGGAGCGGCAGAGGCCGAAGGTAAGAGACTGCGTTTAAGGGTGCAGGTAAAGAGCTTCGAAGCGATCTGCAAGATGATCGAGGCTGGCTTGGGCATCGGTATACTTCCCAAGATTGCCGCAGAAGCCTTCGCCCAACAGTTGAACCTTCGCCTGGTACCCCTTGCCGATGCTTGGGCTATTCGACAGATGTATATCTGTTGCCGCGACGAAGAGCTGCCCGTTTCAGTTCAAAAAATGCTCGACCATTTGCTCGCCGATATCGGATGAGTCCACAGCGTGCGGATTCCACGCCATTCGGACACTCAGCCCACGAACATCCGGACATGGGAGCCGGGTTGTTTGCTGACTAAATCAAGCTCGCGCATCAAGCTGCGCACTTTGAATCGACCGATCTGCTCACCGTCTTCACGCATCAGCGACAGAATGCTGCGACTGCCCGCAGAGCTGCGACTTTGCGAGAACAGCTCACTGACGGGACTACGTAATCGAAGCCGTTCAACATCGGGCGTGCGGCGCCGCAGGCGCTGGGCGTAGTAACACGAGCGAGTGACGTCAAACACCTTGCACAGGAATGGCACAGTGCTTCGGCTACCTGATGGCAGCCGCAGGCCCCTTGCTGCTGGGCCAACTGCACGACTGGACCGGTGGCTGGACAGCACCGCTGCTGATCACAGCCGCAATCTCCGTAGCCGGTGCATTCATCGGAATGCTGGCCGGGCGCAACGTTCAACTTGAACCTGCTGAATCATCGTCGCGAACAAGCCCGGCAATCCAGTCAGCGAATGCGCTCACAGCTGGCGATAGAAAGCGCTGATGCGGGTATAGCAGGTGCACAGGAACCGATGCGGGCTGCCAGTCAGCAAGCACTTCGACCAGCCGCCCTTCTCGCAGATGCTCGCTGACCACGTTTTCAGCGAGCTGCACCAGCCCGAAGCCTTCCAGGCACATTTTGATGTAAAGCCCGGTCTCGTTGACTGCCGCAGTGCCGTTCACCGGGACTGAGATTTTCTCGGTGCCACGGGCGAAGCGCATTTCGCCTGCTTGCCTTGCGCGGCCCGAGAAGTAATGGATGGCCCGGTGGTGAGACAAATCTTGCGGAGTTTGCGGAGTACCGTTTTCTTCGAGATAGGCGACAGAAGCACAGGTCACCCAGCGAAACCGGCCGAGTGGGCGCGCAACGAGCGTTGAGTCATCGAGCTCGCCTGTACGAATAACGCAATCGACACCCTCTTGAACCAGATCAACCTGCCGATCGTTGACGCCTATCATCAGGTAGATATCCGGGTAGCGCCTGTAGAAGTCTTGCAGGTTTGGCATGACGATGAAGTGTGCAATGCCACCCGGCATATCGACACGCAAACGCCCCTGTGGCCGTTTTACGGAATCCGTCAGGCTGGTCTCTGTGTGTTCGATCAGCTCCAATATTTCCCTGCATTGCGTCAGATATTGAGCGCCCTCAGGCGTCAGGCTGACTCGCCGCGTGGTTCTGTTCAGCAGGCGCACCTGCAAGTACTTCTCAAGATTTTTAACGCTGCTGGTAACTGTCGAGGCCGGCAGAGAGAGCGTCTGCGCCGCCTGGATAAAGCTTCCTGCTTCAGCCACACGTACGAAAACCTGCATCGCTTGAATACGGTCCATGACTGTTAGCAGCCTCAAAGCAGTGATCGGGGGAAGTCGTTATTATTCGTAAATATTGAATAATAAAAACAGTTTAACCATCTTTTTCCCGCAGTACCGCATTGCGTACATTGCCTCCAACGAAATTTGAGGAGGTGTACAGAAAATGGCTGAATATAACCGCAGCATCGTGCAGGCTCCGGCCGCTCCGGCCGCCCGCACACTTATCCGCGGCGCCACTGTGCTGAGCATGGATGGCGATATCGGCAATCTGGCGCGCGGCGATATCCTTATCGAAGGCAGCACCATCACGGCCATAGGTGAAAACCTTGAGGCCGGCGAAGCTATGGTTATCGAGGCATCCGGCATGATTGCCATGCCCGGGATGGTCGATACGCATCGTCACTCCTGGGAGGGCCAACTGCGTCGAATAAATCCGAATGCCGAAACCCTGGAAGACTACTGCAACGCAACGCACTTCTCGTTCGCCAAATACTATCGCCCGGCTGACATGTATATCGGCAATCTGCTGACTGCATTGGGCTGCATCGATGCCGGCATCACCACCGTGGTCGATAACTCGCACAACAGCCGCACCGGCGCGCACTCCGATGCTGCGGTCGAGGCATTGCTCGATGCGGGTATCCGCTCCGTTCACGCCTCCGGTGCGCCAGTTTCCGGTGAATGGGACAAAGCCCACTGGCCCGGCAACCTGGAGCGTCTGCAGGAAAAATACGTCAAGAACGGCGACAACCCACTGCTCTCGCTGGCGGTGATGGCGCAGCTGGAGCCTGAGCTCTGGGCTGAAGCCCGGCGCTTGGGGCTGCCGATCATTACCGAATTTTTCGGCGGGGACATGGCAGCTGAGTTGGAGGGTTTGCATCGCGAGGGTCTGCTGCGCCCCGATAACATCTTCAACCACTGCACAGCGCTGCCGGACGCCGGCTGGAAAATCCTTCGCGAGGCTGGCGTGCGGGTCAACGTATGCCCGCGTTCAGATGCCCACTACGGCATTGAAGATGGAATGTTCGCCATGCAGTCGGCCCTGCGTCACGGTATCAGTCCGGGACTGAGTGTTGATAACGAAACCTCCTACAGCGGTGACATGTTCATGGAGATGCGGGTGGCGTTCTACCTGCAGCGCGTCATGGGCATGCACCAGCAGCGCTGCTGCGGCGCAGAACATCATCCGGTGACCCTGCCTGCTCATGGCCTGCTCAAAGCCGCCACTCTCGACGGCGCTACCTGTGCCGGATTGCAGGACAAAGTCGGCAGCCTGGCCCCCGGCAAACAGGCCGACCTAATCCTTATCAATGCGCAGGACATCAACCTTTACCCGTCGGGTAACGCATTCGGCACCGTTGTACATGCAGCCGAACGCAGCAATGTCGACACTGTCATCATTGGCGGTCGCATCGTCAAGCGCGGCGGCAAGGTGCTGGGCGTGGACAGCGAAAGGCTGCGCGCAGCAAACGACGAATCCCGTGAGCATCTGTTTGCTGCCGCAGGCTACCAGTCGGACATTTTTGCCGAGACATTCATGCCGCTTGAGTCAGCCAAGTAAGGAGACGCGAGATGAACGCAGCCTACTACCTGCTGGCTATCTCCGCAGGGCTTGGCATAACCCTGCAGACCACGCTGAATGGTCAACTCGCTAAAGGTGTGGGTGAAGATTCCGTAGCGGCGGCGCTGTTCTCATTTACTGCCGGTGCGGTATGCCTGGGCTTCTTTTCATTGATGCGCGGCGGGATAGTGGCTTCACTGGCGGCTATACCTGCCCAGCCCTGGTGGAGCCTGTTGGGCGGTCTGCTGGGTGCCGGTGCCTTGCTTAGTTATGTGGTGCTTGCGCCAAAAATCGGTCTGTCAGCCCTGCTGGGCCTCGCTATCGCAGGGCAGATTATCTCGTCACTGGTTATCGATCATTTCGGATTGATGGGGGCATCGGAAAGGCCGGTGTCTCTCGTCAAGTTGGCCGGGTCGATGGTGATGCTAGCAGGCTTGGCCATCGCCCTGTTCGGTGACAGGTGGTCAGCGCTTTTCTCCAACTGACAGTCTTGTTTGCCCCATCCTGTTTCGTAGCACGCAACCATGTTTAAAACCCTAATCGGCACCACCAGTCTTCTTGGCGAGTGTCCTGTCTGGTGTGAAAGAACCGAACGCCTGTTCTGGACCGACATCCCCGGCTGCGAGTTGCGTGCTCTGGACCCCGAAAGCGGCAACGTGCAGCGTTGGTCCCTGCCAGAGCCGCTAGGATCATTTGCCCTCACCGCAGACGAAGACGTATTGCTGATGGGACTGGCATCCTGCCTGGGCTACTACACCGTGAGCGCCGGTCGTTTCAGCAAAATCACAGCCACCCCTGGCGTGGCAGGAACCCGGATCAATGATGGCCGCTGCGACCGTATGGGAAACTTCGTATTCAGCACTATGGACACCGGCGTGCCGGTGCAAACCATAGGTAGATTTCACCAGCTCAATGCCGCGACGCTCGAGACAGAAACGCTGGACCTTCCCGATGTGGCGATCCCGAACAGCATCTGTTTTAGCCCGGACGGCTCCACCATGTATTACGCGGACTCCCTGCAAGGATGCATTTTCTGCTGCGATTACCCGTCGCTAGAAAACCAGCGTGTATTCACTACAGTCAACGGTCAGGGTGCTCCAGACGGTTCTTGTATTGATGCGCAGGGCTTTCTCTGGAATGCGGAATGGGGCGGTAGCAGAGTCGTGCGTTACGCGACTGACGGCAAAGTTGACAGAGTGATCGACTCCCCGTGTATTCAGACAACTTGCCCGGTGTTAGCGGGAGCTGGTTATGAAACGCTTTACTGCACCAGCGCACGGATAGGGCTAGATAAGCCGGCAGATTTCGATGGCACGCTGATAAAAGCCGAAGCCGTTGCAGCTGCCGGATTCCCTGAAGAGCGATTTACAGGACGACTGCACTGAATAGTGGGTTCTAGCCTGTCGCGCCGGTCTGAATGCCAACTTGGTAGACGCGCATGAATGACCGTTCTGGCCGATTGTGTTGAAAAAGTCGGTTTTCCCAAAGCACTCGAATATTGATGGATGAAAAACCTCTGTTGCCCGCTGCTACGTAAAATCCGAGTACTGAACCGCCTGCCAAAAATTCAGATTTCAATCTCAGGCGCGTACTTTTCTGGCTTGGAATTCGAAGCCGACTTTCTCAACAGATTCGGCCAAAAGCAGCCGTTCAGCAAGCGCAGACATTGGCTAGAGTGGAGCACGTTCTAGTTGCAGGGGCGACATGGGTGCTCCAACACCGCTGCAGCGGCAAGCACACCAGGTAGTACATGAGCCAACACGCGTAGGTGCTGGAATGTAAGTAGCAGGCACCAGATGCCAGCTTTCAACCCATAGTTGGTACTGGATGTCCAAGTAGCGAAGGCTCTCATGGCCGTACCATTCAGATGGCGGCGTGTCGTCGAGGTTGATGATCGTTACTTGTGTGACGATCTGCTATTCCACTCGGCAGGGATCGCAATATGCAAGCCGACTCTTTCGCCAGCGGTTGTGGCGATACCGAATGCGCCAGACCATGAGTCGACGATGAAACTGCTGGGATGACACACCTATGGAGCGCGTATTTCGCAGCTTGAAAACAGAATGGATACCGACCGTGGGCTATCGAACTGCGCAGGAAGCACAGCGCGATATCAGTCATTTTTTGATGCATCGGTACAACTGGATTCGGCCTCATCAATTCAACGATGGGTTGGCACCAGCGCGGCCCGAGGAAAAATTTCACGTCGTGTCCGGGATTAGTTGACCACTACAGTTAAGGCAGTAGCTCGCCGCCACATTGCGAGGCGGCAGAGTTTCATGGGAAATCGGATGCCGGCACGGGCCATCAGTGAGATGGCTTTCCATCCTTTGAGAGCAGTTCTTTTGCCATCTCCATTGCCTGCTCACGGGAAGCAGCGAGAAGCAAAGGGTAGCCCCAGAACTTGGCAAAAACGATCGCGAATGCCCTGAAACCAAGACGTTTTGCAGAGTTGGGCTCGATCATGATCATAGCCAGAACTAACCTTCGCAATTCGACCTTGTGCTTTTTCATCCAAAGCGCGGTGCGTTTCTTTTCTTCCGGCGAGTGCTCGTGGTCTTCGGCAGGTACGGTATCGGTCAAAATTACGAAGGACTCCCCGCGCTGCAGATTGGCCTCGAATTCGGCGAAGTCCTTTTGGTGATCGTGTCCGGGTTCTTGCGTAAGGCTCATCCAGACATAAGGGAAGTCAGAACTATTCACCGACATGGCCGTTTCCTCTGCTTTTGATGCTCCGCCAGGTGGCCGCAATGGCAAACACGCCGGGCAACGTAATGAAGAACACTGCAGAAAAGGCAATGTGCCAACCGTCGCGCAGCCCGTCAGTGATTCCCCCGAGGGTATTCAGGGCGACAAGCAGGCTGCCCAGAACCAGGGTAACCCACTGAGCCTTACGGGTTGCTCTCAGTGCGATAAGCACCGTTACGAACCAAGAGCCATAGAACGCTGAAAACATCCACAGTACATCGGGCTCAAACGTAATCGCCGGTATCGCTCCGGGTGCTCTCGCAAAGTCGTTTACGTAGAAAAATAACTGGAAAGTGACAAAAAGTACGGCACCCGCGGCGGTGGTCAGCCAGAACAAGGCAACTCTGTTTGCGTTGTTCACGACCAGCGCTTCGCTGGGGTGCAGGGTAGTCTGAAGAGACATAGGAGCGTTCTCGATAATCAATGGGCTGTTCTAGGTGTGGGGGCTTTTAACGGGTGAAGCGTCCGCCTGCGGGTCATCAATACTTATAATCCATCGTCACCATCAAGTTACGGGGGGCGCCATAACCTACGGTGTCGAAATCGCCCTTCTGCAACGCATACTTCTTGTCGAGCACGTTATTGACGTTGACTGACGCGGTGATCTGCTTCGTGACGGCGTAGCGCCCCAACACGGATACCAGCGCATAAGAACCTTGTTCCCCGCCCAACGAACTGGTGCCGGTGTTGGGCGCCTCGTAGAAGCGGCTTTGCCATTTAACGCCTCCGCCCAGCGTCAATTTGTTCCACTCTCCCGGCAACTGGTAGGTGCTGAAAAGCTGGGCAGTGGTGCGCGGTATTTGCGAATTCAAGCGGACGCCATCGCCATCTTGTGCCGTGAAATGGGCGATGCCTGAATAGATGTTCCAGCCACGCGCCAGCTCGCCCTGCAAGTCCAGCTCGATACCCCGCGACTTCGTCCCATCCGAACCCATATAGGCTTGGGCACCACTTGGCGTATAGGTTCCTGCGACCATCTGTGCAGCGTTGTCCAGCTCGGTATGGAACAAGGCCACCGACGCATTCAGACGCCCATCCAAGTAAGCGCCTTTAAGGCCGACTTCCTTGGTTTTTCCCTTTGTCGGCGTGAGCACGTTGCCCTTGCTGTCTCGATAGTCGGTTTGCGGATTGAATATGCCCGTGTAGCTCACGTAGGCCGAATAGGTCTTATCGATGTCGTAGATCAAACCAGCATACGGGGTGAATTCACTGCTCTTCTTGTAGTGCAACGACGAGGCGCCGACCGCGTCGTCGATTTCGTAGTTGCTGAAGCGGCCGCCGACAATCAGTTTCAGAGGCTCGGACAGCGAGAACCGGGCTGCGCTATAGACACCGCTCTGTTTGATCAGGGTGCGGGTCGGTATCGAAGCCAGGGCATCGAAGTTGGGACGGGGAAAGGCCGGGCTCAGTTGATAGACATTGACCGGCGTGAAGCCTGCATAGAACGGAGCGATAGCTTCCTGGCTGGAGGTGCGGCGCGAACTCGTCGCCCCCAACACCAAGTCATGCTGGCGGCCGAGCAGTTCGAAGGGGCCGCTCGCCATCACGTCGAAGGTGTTTTGACGGCTGCTACCTTCGGACGCCAGTGCCACCGGAAGAGCCCCGTTGGGAAAAGAGCCCAGTCCCGTGGCGCGATCGGGGCGGCCGACCAGGCCGAGCAGTTCG
Organism: Pseudomonas sp. EYE_354; assembly: GCF_023148575.1. Taxonomy (NCBI): domain Bacteria; kingdom Pseudomonadati; phylum Pseudomonadota; class Gammaproteobacteria; order Pseudomonadales; family Pseudomonadaceae; genus Pseudomonas; species Pseudomonas sp. EYE_354. The sequence goes on along the minus strand of NZ_JAHXNQ010000006.1, from coordinate 309,098 downwards.
GCATCGAATTCCGTGCGGTATTGATTAGCGATGGCCCGGAGATTCCAGCCGTTGTCAAAGCGGTGCTCGATCTCGGCAAACGCCGTCTTGAGGGTGTTGTCCCAGTGGCTCCATTTCTGCGCGTAGTTCTTGGAGCGTGAATACTCGGCCTGCGTGCCGTCGCTGAACCATAGCGGTAAACCTCCCCAGGTGGAGCCCTTCGGCGTGCTGTCCTGGTAGTCATAGCCCAGACTCACCGTGGTGTCGGGTGTCAGATCTGCCTCGATGATGCCGTAGAACGCCCTCCTCTGCGGTTTGTAGCCATCAATGTACGAGTTTCCTTCCTGGGACGTCCCGACCATGCGGGCGCGGATACGGCCATCCTCGGTCAACGGAGTCGATACGTCGGCCATTTCCCGGTGGGTATCCCAGCTCCCTGCACCGAGCGAGGCGGACGCCGAGAAGTCGCGGGTCGGTCGTTTGCGCACCAGGTTGACGGCGGCCGAGGGATTGCCGGTGCCGGTCAGCAAGCCAGAGGCGCCGCGCACGACCTCGACACGATCGTAGAACGCGGTATCGAGGGAGCTGATCCCGCTCCCGCTGACGATGTCGCCTACGACGGTGGGTATGCCATCGTACTGAACGTTGTTGATCAAGAAACCACGCGAATAGAAACTCGTCCGTTCGCTGTCGGATTGGTACGACGAGACGCCCGTGGTGTTATCCAGCACGCTCTGCACCGAGTTCAGTTGCTGGTCGTCCATGCGCTGGCGGGTGATCACCGTCACCGACTGCGGTGTTTCCCGTAGCGAAAGTGGCAGGTGCGTCGCCACCGATGTCTGGCCCGTAGTGTAGGAACCAGTACCTTCGGTGGTCGCCGTATCCATAGGCCCCGTTACGGTGATGGCCGGCAAGGCTATCTCCTCTTGAGGCTTTCCACCGGCCTTGGTCTGAATCTGCCCTGGCTCGGCCGCGAATGCGCCCTGCGCACTAATGAGAACTGCCGCAGCGACTGCCGAGCCCAGCACGGTGAGGGGCGCGCTCCTGGCTGCGCCCTTGTACGGCCCATCCAAATGAGAATAGAAGGCGGGCTCTGCGTGGATATTAATTGGCCAACGAGGTTTCCCAGTAGTTGTGAGGGTGGTCATCAACAATACTCATTTGCATTTAGGTGGCGTATTTAACAATAGAGCTGGATGAGTATGCATGGCTAAATCAAGCCAGATTGTTATTCAATTAGGCCAATTTCACCTGCTTCATGCCTTTGGCTGTATTGCGAAATAAATTGACCTTTTTACGCAATGTAGAAGTGTGTCCAGGCGGATAGGCTGCGCTTGATCGTGGTCTGCCATGCCTCAATCCAGCTTGCTTGGCGGGCCGATTCCCCATTTCTTTCCGAGGAAATTCCCCCTATGCACTCACTTTGCTTTGGTGGGTCGGCCCCGCACCGCCGGTCACGCGCCACCCCAATCTCCATTGTCATCGGGAGGAACGCATGAGCACCGCTGTTATCTCCCGTGCCAAACCCATCGTCGTAAGTGTTGTTGCGCTCGTCATGGTCTTCGGCATGCTGTATGCCTGGCGCACCACCCGCGCCGGTGGCGCGGAACATTACGCTATGCCGCCGATGCCCGTCTCGACGATCCGCGCCGAACCTCGCGGCGTGGCCGAGGAGTTGCAGGCCGTCGGCGATTTGCAAGCCGTTCGCGAAGTGCTGCTGGCCCCCGACACGTCGGGCCGCGTGACAGCCATTCATTTCGACGCCGGCCAGTCCGTGAAGGAAGGGACGGTGCTGGTTCAGCTCTACGACGCCCCCGAACAAGCGGATCGTGCCGCTGCCGCAGCCAAGGCCGATTTCGCCCAATCGCAACTCCGTCGCTCACAGGAACTGGCCCCTACCGGCGCAGAGCCACGCGAATTGCTCGAACAACGCAAGGCGCAAGCCGCCCAGGCCGTTGCGGCGGTGCGGCAACTGGACGCGCGCATTCAGCAGAAAGCCATCCGTGCGCCGTTCTCCGGCCAGCTCGGCATCCGGCGCATCAATCCCGGCCAGTACCTCAATGCCGGCGATGTGATCGCCACGCTGACCCAGCTTGACCCGCTCTACGTAAACTTCACGCTGCCCCAGCAGGACTTGCCCAAGCTGACGCCGGGCGCACCGGTGCAGGTGACGGTAGATGCAGCACCAGGTCAGGTATTCAACGCCAAGATCAGCACCATCGAACCACGCATCGACGGCGAAACCCGCAATGTGGCCGTGCAGGCACTGTTGTCCAATGCCGACAGGCTGCTTAAGTCCGGCATGTACGCCACGGCGCGGCTGGCGTTGCCCGCGACCACCGACGCCATCGTGTTGCCGCTGACGGCGATCCAGACTTCGGCCTCCGGTGACAGTGTGGTGCTCGTGCAGGATGTCGACTCGCAGGGCATCGGCAAGGCGGTCGCCGTGCCAGTCGTCACTGGTCGCCGGCTCGGCGAGGAAGTCCTCGTGACCCAGGGCGTCAAGCCTGGCGACATCGTAGTTATGGCTGGTCAGAATCGACTGCCGCCCGGTGCGGCGGTGAAGATCAATGCACCTGCGCCTGCCGCCCCGGCGGTTGCCCCCGCCGCCAGCGCACGATAGAGGACGGCACCATGCATTTCACCGACATATTCATCCGCCGGCCCATTCTGGCGCTGGTCGTCAGCCTGTTGATCCTGCTGATGGGCGCCACCGCCTTGTTCCTGCTGCCCGTGCGGCAGTACCCCTATCTTGAAAACGCCACCATCACGGTCAGCACCACGCTTCCGGGTGCGACCCAGGACGTGATGCAGGGCTTCGTCACCACCCCGATCGCGCAGTCCATCGCCACGGCCAGCGGCATCGAATACCTCAGCTCGACCACCACGCAGGGCAAAAGCGAGATTAAGGCGCGGCTGGTACTCAACGCCAACGCCGATCGCGCGATGACCGAGATCCTCGCCAAGGTGCAGCAAGTCAAGTACCAGTTGCCGGCCGGCGTCACCGATCCGGTCATCGCCAAGTCCACCGAGGGCGGCACCGCCGTGCAATACGTCGCCTTCTATAGCAAGACCCTGTCGATCCCGCAGGTAACGGATTTCGCATCGCGGGTGGCGCAGCCGCTATTCACCAGCATTCCCGGCGTGGCCTCGGCTGACGTCTTTGGCGGTCAGGCGCTGGCCATGCGCGTCTGGATCGATCCGGTACGGTTGGCGGCACATGGACTGTCGGCCGGCGAGATTTCGGCCGCACTGCGCGCCAACAACGTGCAGGCTGCGCCAGGCCAGCTCAAGAGCGCGCTGGCGGTCACCAACATCAGCGCCGACACCGACCTGCGCAGCGTCGAGGACTTCCGCCAGATGGTCATCAAGTCCAGCCCTGGGGGCGGCGTGGTGCGGCTATCGGATGTCGCCACGATGGAAATCGGTGGTCAGAACTACAACAATCTCTCGTTCGCTAACGGCGTCCCCGCTATCTTCGTTGCCCTCCAGCCGACGCCCGATGGAAATCCTCTGGAGATCGTCAAGCAGGCCAACGAACTGCTGCCCAAGATCCGTGCGATGGCGCCGCCGGGACTGACGGTGGCACCCAACTACGACGTGGCACGCTTCGTCAACGCCTCCATCGAGGAAGTGAAACACACGCTGATCGAAGCCATCGTGATCGTGATCGTGGTGATCTTCCTGTTCCTCGGCACCTTCCGCGCCGTCATCATCCCGGTCGTGACCATTCCGTTGTCGCTGGTTGGCACGGCGGCGCTGATGCTCGCCTGCGGCTTCTCGATCAACCTGTTGACGCTGCTGGCGATGGTGCTGGCGATCGGGCTGGTAGTGGACGATGCCATCGTCGTGGTGGAGAACATCCATCGCCACATCGAGGAAGGACTGACACCCGTGCGTGCGGCACTGCTCGGAGCGCGCGAAATCGTCGGACCGGTGATCGCCATGACCATCACGCTGGCGGCGGTCTATGCGCCGATCGGCATGATGGGCGGGCTGACCGGCACGCTGTTCAAGGAGTTCGCCTTCACGCTGGCCGGTTCCGTGATCGTCTCGGGGATCGTTGCGCTGACGCTCTCGCCGGTGATGAGCTCGATGCTGCTCAATTCCAAGCAAAGCGAGGGACGGCTGGCGAAGCGCATCGAACACTCCATGGAAGGGCTGACCGCATTCTATGGACGCCTGCTGGCCCGCACGCTTGCCGCTCGCGGTGCCGTGCTGCTGGTCGGCGCGGTCGTGCTGGCCGCCATCGTGGTGCTGTTCACCGGCACCCGCCACGAACTGGCGCCAACCGAGGATCAGGGCGCCGTAATCGTCGTCACCAAGGCGCCGCAGTATGCCGGCGTGGGCTATACCGCCCACTATGCCCAGCAGATCGAAAAGCTGTTCGAGTCGATTCCGGAGTTCGACAGCAGCTTCATGATTATCGGCGACTATGCAGGCGGCCAGAACAAGATGATCGGCGGCGCGATCCTCAAGGACTGGTCGGAACGCAAACGATCGGCCACCGACATCCAGGGCCAGATCCAGGCCGCCGGCGGCGCCATTGACGGCGAGACGCTGACTGCCGTGCAGTTGCCCCCGCTACCGGGTTCCAGCGGCGGCCTGCCGGTGCAGATGGTGCTGCGCTCGCCGGACGACTTCAAGACGCTTTACGAGACTGGCGAGAAGATCAAGTTCGCCGCCTATGCCAGCGGCCTGTTCCTCTACGTGCAGAACGACCTGTCCTACGACAGTCCGCAGGCGCACATCAGCATCGACAATGCGAAGGCAAGCGAAATGGGCGTGACCATGCAGTCCATCGCCGACACCCTGGCCGTGCTGGTCGGTGAGAACTACGTCAACCGCTTCAACTTCCACGACCGCTCCTACGACGTGATCCCGCAGGTGCGCGGCGGCGAACGCATGACACCGGAAGACCTCGGGCGCTTCTACGTCAAGGCGACCTCCGGAGCACTGGTACCGCTATCGACCGTGACGCGCGTCGAAATGCGTCCGCAGGCTAACCAGCTCACCCAGTTCGGTCAGATGAACTCGGCCACGCTGGAAATGCTGCCCGCCCCGGGCGTGACCATGGGTGACGCCGTGGCGTTCCTGCAATCGCAACCCCTACCACCCGGCACCAGCGTGGACTGGCTCAGCGACAGCCGCCAGTTCGTGCAGGAAGGCAACCGCCTGCTGGTGTCGTTCTGCTTCGCGCTGGTGGTCATCTTCCTGGTACTGGCGGCGCAGTTCGAGAGCCTGCGCGACCCGCTGGTGATCCTGGTGACGGTGCCGCTGGCGATTTGTGGCGCATTGGTGCCGCTATGGCTGGGCTACGCGACGCTCAACATCTACACCCAGATCGGACTGGTTACGCTGATCGGTCTGATCTCCAAGCACGGTATCCTGATGGTCACCTTCGCCAACCACATCCAGCATCACGAAAACTTGAGCCGTATAGAGGCCATCGAGAAGGCCGCGGCGGTGCGTATGCGCCCCGTGCTGATGACCACCGCGGCGATGGTCGCCGGCCTGGTGCCACTGCTGTTCGCAGATGGCGCGGGTTCGGCCAGCCGCTTCTCCATCGGCATTGTGGTGGTAATGGGCATGCTGGTCGGCACCTTCTTCACGCTGTTCGTGCTGCCCACCATATACAGCTTCCTCGCCGAGGATCACCGGGCGGCAGCGGAAAGTCCCCGCGCCCGCGAACTTGCCACTGCGGAGGCCCCCGATGTCTGACTCTAAAGCGATTGCTGCCATGACGACTGCTTCGCATCCAGCCATGTTTTTCCCTCGGCGCGCTGCCTTAATGGCCATTGCCATTGCGTTGATAACCGCAGGTTGCGCCAGCGGCCCCGACTATCGCGCTCCGGCCACGCCGGAAAACGCGGCAGGCGCCTTCGTCAGCAAGCCGGCCGATACGGAATCCGCTGCATCACTGCCGGCGGACTGGTGGAAGCTGTATGACGAGCCGGCACTCGACAAGCTGGTGCAGGAAGCTCTGTCGGCCAATACCAACCTGCGCGTGACGCTGGCCAACCTAGACCGCGCACGGGCCATCTACAACGAAGCGCGCGGTGGCCTCTTTCCCTCGACCAGCGCGTCGGCGGGCGCAGGCTATGGCCGCGACCAGTCCACGTGGACGGGTACCGGCCAGGCGCCCACACAATGGAGCTACAGCGGTGGCCTCGACGTTTCCTACGAACTCGATCTTTTCGGTCGAGTCAGGCGCGACATCGAGGCCGCACGCGACGACACCGATGCCGTCGCCGCAGCCCATGATGCCGCCAAGGTCGTCGTCGTCGCCGAGACGACACGCGCCTATGTGGACGCCTGCACCTATGGCGAATCCATCGGCGTCGCACACTCGTCCATTGACCTGGCTCAGCGCAGCCTGGATCTGGTCAGCGGCCAGGAACGCGCCGGCTCGGCGTCGCATCTGGATGTGGAACGGGCCGGTGTCACGCTGGCCCAGGCCCGGGCTGCCTTGCCGCCGTTAAAGGGTCAGCGGGATGCCGCGTTGTTCGAACTGGCCGCGCTGGTGGGCCGCACGCCGTCGCAAATACCCGAGTCGGCGCGCAACTGCACCCAGGCACCGGAGATCGCGGGGGCGCTGCCGATCGGTGATGGCACCGCGCTGCTGCGCCGCCGCCCGGACTTGCGCCAGGCCGAGCGCCAACTGGCCGCCGATACCGCCCGCATCGGCGTGGCCGTTGCCGACCTCTATCCGCGCGTCACGCTGGGCGCCTCCGGTAACTACCTGCGCAACGACTATCTAAAAGGCAATCGCACCTGGTCGTTCTCCTTCGGGCCGCTGATCTCCTGGAGCTTTCCCAACACGATGGTCGCTCGTAGCCGCATCGCACAGGCAAAGGCGCAAAACGCGGCATCGCTGGCCAGCTTCGATGGCGCCGTGCTGAATGCCCTGAAGGAGTCCGAACAATCGTTGAGTGCATACGGCGCCGCAATGCAGCAGCGCGAGGCACTGATCGAAGCGCGCGACCGGGCCGAAAAAGCCTTCCAGTTGGCAGACCAGCGTTACCGCGCCGGGTCTATCAGCTACCTCGACGTGATTGTCGCGCAGACCAGTCTGATCGACACGAAGTCGCAGGTAGCGGTTGCTGACCAGCGCGTAGGTGCCGCGCGGGTCAGCGTGTTCAAGGCGCTTGGCGGCGGATGGGAACAGGCCGCTGCGCAGTAACGCCTACGGACATGGGGCTCGGTGACGGCCCCAACATTGCGCCCATGTCCGAGACCAACGATTAGCCACGCCGCTCCGCATTGTCACAAGCAATCGGATATCCGGCATAGCGAAGGAATACAGAGATGGAACCGCACGATGCCCAACCCCGGATCATTGACCTGATTACATCATTCGGTAGCAAGAACCTGACGTCAGGCAAACACATGATGAAGCACACCGCAGCAGCCAATCCAGAGGCCGGAGCGCCGACATCGTCTCAGGAACAACGATTGCTGGCGAGCCGACTGCGACCGACGATCGCTCGTACCAGAGTCTTGAACGCGCTGGAGAAGGCGACCCCGAACTGTCTAAATGCCAACCAGATGTCTCGTATCCTCAGCTCGCAATTCGACAGCTTCGCGCCGGGATCGATCTACGGAACGCTGAATGATCTCTGGACCGCTGGGTTGCTGGTTCGCACAGAAGGCACACATGGGCGCGCGTTCTATGCAATCAAACCGGAGGCGCCAAGCGACCAGCACGACACACTGCGATGTCATTGTGGCGCGCGGCTGGTTTTCATTGAAAACCTGGCGTTGCATGAACACCTGCAGTCGCTGGCGTCCGAGGAGGGCTTAGCTCTCGACGAGGAGTCAGTCTTCACCATCACCACAACATGTGCGAAATGTCGGCACCCCTGCAAGGAAGGGCCGCAGACGATGCAGGGCGGTCGGTGGTCCCGGGCCAAGACAGCCTGATCCAATCAGGGTGAGATTTCATCGGGGAGCATGATGCTGGGAACGGAAGCAAGCTCCACGCCACTCATGCGATCCGAGAGGTATCGTGCCGGAGGCTTGCCGACCGCCTTGCGGAACATGGTTATGAAGCCGCTGGCGTTTTCGTAGCCCAGCTCCAATGCCACCGTTTGCACGCTTTCACCCTTGGTCAAACGTTGAAGCGCAAGGATCACATGCAGCTGCCGGCGCCAGCGCCCGAAGCTCATTCCAATTTCATGCAGCAAAAGACGGCTCATGCTTCGCTCGCTCATGCCAATTCGAGTTGCCCAATCGGCCTTCGAGGTCTTGTCCGTGGGGTCGTCCAGCATCATTTCCACGAGGTGGCGCAATCGGGCATCACGCGGCATGGGCAGATGCAAGTCTTCCACCGGTGCCTCCACCAACTCATCGAGCAATACGGAAATCAGCCGGTCTTCCCTTCCCCCCTGCGCGTATGACTCAGGGAAACCGGCCACTTTCAGTAACAACTCGCGTAGCAATGGCGATACCGAAATCGTGCAACAGGTTTTCGGAAGGTCCGGTGCGGCGTCTGGCTCAACGAACAGGCAATAGCATTCCGTTTCACCTGCCCCCCGCGCCGCGTGCGGCAAGTCTCCCGGAATCCATATGGCGCACTGTGGCGGCACGATCCAGACACCGTCTTCAATCTCACAGTTGAGGATGCCGCGCAGGGAGTAGATCAGCTGTGCCTTGCGGTGCTGATGCGTCGCATTTTCCCAGTCCTTTGTTACCGAGGTGGCGCTCAAGGCCACAACGGGCCGCGAGACGCTGTCGACGTCCCAATTCACAGTTAGATCGGTGATTGCAATGCTAGACATGTTGTCTTGTCGAACCCAGGATGAAAGATGTGGCTTTGGCCTAATCGAAAAATACTATGATCAACTTATTCAATGACGTCTAGCCATTCCGAGGCCTGGATTAGGTCCAGCGAAGGCACTTACATTAAAGGCTATCACTACATCTGAAATTGCTTGACCAGCCTGTTCAATTCGACCGCTAGCTTTGTGAGTTAGGACGTCACAATAGCTGTCTGACTTGAGCCCTCTGCCGCTTGATTTGAAAGATCACGGATACTCGCCAGGCTCCGATCTACCTCCCTTGCAACCTGGGCCTGCCCTTCATCCAAGACCATGCCCGACGTGGCCGATACGTAGTACACGAAGTTCAATGTCTCGGTGAGTTGATCGCTCCAGTTGTCGAACATCTCGTTTTTGTTGGCATCTGCCTTTGCGGCCTGCTCGATCAACCGCTGCACCCCCGTGTGCAGGCGCTGCACGCGGTCACCGGTTTCCAACTGCGTGGTGAATTGGCTGTCAGTGGCGGCCAGTTTCGAAAACGCGTCCTCCAGCTTCGTCTGGTTGGCCGATAGATCGGCTCGAGCGGTTCTATCACCGCTGAGAAAGCGGTTCGTCAACGCGCGATGCAACATTGATAAGCGCAGCACAGGTGTGACGTGCAACAGATAGCGCTGGCCCAATTGTTCCGAGCGAATAACCGCAAGGCTCTCGTTTATCTGATGGATGACGCGCGTACCGAGTAGAACCAGAGGGATGAAGACAATGATTGCGAGCACACCGAATTTCGTGGAGACACGTAATCGGTCAGCCAGGTGTACGGCAATTCGTCCTTTGCGGTATAGCGGGTCCTTGAGGTCAAGCACTTCGACATAAGACAGTTCAGCCATCAGAACCGCTTCTGGCATTCTGCCTTCTATCGCTCCATAGTCAGGTTCGTAATGTCTGATGGATAAATATGGTGGGCCAACCTATGATTGCCGAAGTCTAGCTAGACGTAAGCGTATGGCCAATACAGATTGTGGGATCAACGGTCTGATCCGCAGATGTAAGAATCAGTGGCAAGCCTGACCTGACGCGGGTTCGCACTGGACGTTGTGGAACGTCAATCTTGGATAACCAGACGGGCCGGAAGGTGCAGTAATGTTTCTAAGTCTTGAAGTTCGCAGCTATGAGAGGGAAGACCGTCACCACCACCACGAGCATGCTCAATTGGTACTGCCGATTCGTGGCGAAATGAAAATTGACGTAAACGGTTGCGGCGGCTGCATTGATCAGTCATTGGCAGCGCTTGTGACACCTGGCTCGATCCATTCGCAGCAGACTAACCTCGATAGCCGTTTTTTAGTTTTGGACTGTGCGCCGTCGACTTTTGAAACGCTCCAGATCGAGCGTCTTGCTCAGAAAATATATGTGCCCATTTCCCCCGCAACTCGTCGGCTTATAGAGTTCGCTGAGCTAATCGGCAACGCACAATTGTCCATCGCGGCCTCCCAATTGGGGCCTCTGCTTTTGTCGTCCCTAACTCCGGGAATCTCCCGCTTTCCAGACCCCATGAAGCAGTTGATCGCTCGTGTTCAGGCGGATCCTGGAGCGAACTGGAGCAATGAAAGCATGGCTCAAGTAGCAAAAATGAGCATCAGTCAGATGCACCAACGTTTCCGGCTAATGTTCGAGATGAGTCCGCAAGCTTGGTTGACTGATTTACGCCTGCAAGAAGCTCAACGATGGTTGCGTGGAACCTCATTGACCATATCCGAGATTGCCTTGCGTGCCGGCTTTTGCGACCAGGCATCGCTTACCCGTGCAATGCAGCGCGTGAGGGCCACGACCCCGGCGGTTTATCGTAAAACGCAAAAACAGTCTGGGTAAAAAATCCCGTAGTTACCGACAATACTCCCCGAATCAGTTGCTCCAGACTTTACCCATAACGCTTTGGAGCGCGGATGAAATGGTTGCTGATCGATTACTGCTAAACGGCATTGTCTACGGAGTTTGCGCGGGCCTGTGTTGGGGAGTGATCTTCCTCGGCCCCCAGCTCACCCCGGGGCTGAGCGGCCTGCAATTCGCCGTTCTGAGATTTCTCTGCTACGGCGCAATTTCGGTGGCCTTGCTTATGCCCCGCTGGAGGCGTGTTTGCGCCAATCTCACTATCGTCGACTGGAAGTCACTCTTCTGGCTTAGCCTGATTGGGAATCTCATTTACTACACGCTAGTGGGCACCGGTGTGCAGTTGGTTGGCATTGCCACAACGTCTCTGATCGTCGGACTCATTCCGGTGTTCGTCACGCTGGCAGGTCGTCATGACGTCAACGCTATTTCTTTGCGCAAGCTCACTCCCTCGCTGTTCTGCGCTGTGGGCGGGGTCGTACTCATCAGCTGGCACGCACTGATCAACGGCGACAAGCCAGATATACTGACAAACCTCGCCGGAATTCTATGCGCAGCGGGCGCGTTAGTGACATGGAGTTGGTTCGCAGTGAGCAACGCTCGGCGGCTGGTTCAGGTAGCCAGCGTTTCCGCCCATGACTGGGCACTGCTGACAGGGGTCATGACTGGCGCTCAGTCACTGCTTTTGGCGGTACCTGTCCTGGGCAGGCAGGTAGGAACGCATGGCAACTCCGAATGGCTACACTTTGTCATGGTAGCCGGTGGCGTAGCGTTTTTATCTTCGGTTGTGGGTAATGCGTGCTGGAATCAGGCGAGCCGACTTCTACCACTGGCACTAAGCGGACAAGTGCTCGTGATTGAGACGTTAGCGGCGCTGGTTTTTGGATTTCTATGGGAGCATCGGCTGCCCGACTCATATGAAATTGCGGCGATTGCACTTCTGGTCACCGGTGTCGTGTGGTGTCTGAATTGTCATCGCACTCCCCGTCACTCTCCGGCTATTTAACTCGTACAAAGAGCAGGCGGGTTCAATCACTGGGCTGGACTGAGTCGGTCCGCATGAATGAGGCAAGCGCGTTCGAACTGAACGCGCTGCAACGGCCGAAAAAGGGGCCGCCCCATAGGAGATGTCATACCTGAGAGGTCAACCAGGCACGCCAGCCACCGTACTCACTGATATCGGCAGCACCTTCGAGGCCGTAACCTTCACATATGAAGCCGGTTTCCCAGCGACCGTCCTGAAGCTCTACCTTCCCCAACCCGAGAGGGGCTGGAATACCAGTGAGGAAGGAGCCCAGTTCCGAACTAGGCAGTTGCCAGACCTCGACAGCGATCTCAACGCCTCCTTGCGCAACACGTACCATGCCCGGACGTTTTAGCGGCCCGCCAGCCAGTGCGTACAGCCGATAATTAGGGGCGCTCACGGTGGCCTCCAGCAGGGTCGCGCCACGTTGCTTGAGTTGCCAGTTGAGCGCCAGGCCGTCGAGATGTGCCCCGCACACAACCACGCGGGACTGATCGTTACGGGCCGCATTGCCTGGAGTTTTGCCATCCTGATAGGCATTGGCAAGGCTCAACAGATATTGATCCGTAAAGGCTCTGCCAAACAGCGTCACGCCCCAAGGCAGGCCGTTGACCATGAGGTCGCTCGGTACGGCCACGGCGGCATAGTCGAGCAGGTTCATGAAGTTGGTGTAGTAGCCCAGTTCCGAGTTGCGCAGCACCGGCTCTGCGGCGAGCTCTGCCAGAGTAACTGGCCTGCCTATGGTCGGAGTCAGTACGCAGTCGAGGCCTGACATTACGCGGTCGCACGCGGCCTTTAGTGCTTGCATGCGATAGTGGGCGCGAAAGGTGTCGACCCCTGTCACCTCCGGGCCTTTAGCGAGAACGGCGTGGATCACTGGCAAAACTGCCTCTGGCTGCGTTCGTGCCAGCTCTCCAACCACGCTATAGCGTTCAGCCACCCAAGGGCCTTCGTACAGCAACCGCGCGGCTTCCAGGAACGGTGAGAGATCCAGAACTACCGCCTCGCCCCCCAGCCCTTTCAAGCGCTCAACGGCTGCGGCAAACAGGTCGGGCCCCTCGGTGCATCCGAAGAACTGGAGGTCTTCCTCGCGGGGTACTCCGAACCGGAAAGCGCTGACATGTCCAAACGCAGAGCCATCGTTCCAACTCGGGTTGGCTCGACTGTATTCGTCTTGAGGATCAAGCTCTGCAGTGAGCGCCAGCAGCCGGCTGGCCTCGGCTGCTGTCGCGGTGAAGGTCGTCACACAGTCCAGCGTTCGACAGGCGGGAACAACGCCGGCGGTGGATATCAGGCCTTTGGTTGCCTTTAATCCTACAAGGTTGTTCAGTGCGGCCGGCACTCGACCGGAGCCTGCGGTATCGGTGCCGAGCGCGAAGCTGGCCAGGCCCAACGCGACTGTCAATGGCGATCCCGCGCTTGAACCGCCGGATGGATACTCGTGCAATACGCTGTTGATGCAGGCGCCGTAGGGTGAGCGTGTTCCATTGAGCCCTGTTGCGAATTGGTCAAGGTTGGTTTTGCCTAGGGGCACTGCGCCAAGATTGATCAATTTCTGAACAACCGTCGCCGAGTGTTCAGGTGTATAGGCATAGGCTGGGCACGCCGCCGTCGTTGGGATGCCCGCCAGATCAATGTTGTCTTTGATGGCAAATGGAACGCCGTACAGCGGAAGGTCTTCGATCCTGCTGGCCTCAAGCGCGGCCAGATAGGGTTCCAGCTCTTGAACACTGAGCAGGTGGATGAACATATTGAAATCAGGATTCAGTGCCTGTGCCTGCTCCCTGAGCGCCAGGATCAGGCTGCGGGGAGAGAGCTGACCGCTGAGGTAGCGCGCTCTCAGCACTTCAAGTCTCAAATCGTCTTTCATGCTTTTTCTCCTTGTGCGGGAACAGGTTCGAGAACGATTACTCGTTGTCCGGCGCGTATCGCGCAGCCCGGTTCTACTAGAACTTGGCGAACGATGCCGGCGCAGGGGGCCAGCACTGGGATTTCCATCTTCATTGACTCAAGTACAACTAACGGCGTACCTGCGCAGACTTCATCATCAAGGGCGACCTGGACTTGCCATAGGTTGCCTGCAATGGGGCTCTCGATACCGGTTTGGTGAGGCGGCAAAAGTGCTTCTTCAGTGGCCGCCGCCACCGCCTCGTTGCTCTCGAAGTGCGCCTGACCGCTATCAATCCAACGCTGCCGTTCTGCTGCGAATGCAGCCTGCTGTTGGTCTCGAAACGCCTGGATGCTCTCGGCTTCTTTCGCGAGGAAGGCTTGGTAATCGGCCAGTCTCAGTTGGCGCTCCTCGATCTGCAGGTCAAATCGGCCGAGCGGAAAGTCACGGCGGATGCGAGTCAGTTCGTCAGCCGTGACCGGATAGAACCTAATCTGGTCAAAAAAACGCAGCAACCAAGGCTTGCCCGAAAAGGCAGCGACTTCTCGATAGCGATTCCACATCTGCAGCGTACGGCCCACAAACTGATAACCACCGGGGCCTTCCATGCCATAAACGCACAGGTATGCACCGCCGATCCCCACGGAGTTTTCCGCTGTCCAGGTGCGGGCCGGGTTGTACTTCGTAGTGACCAGTCGGTGTCTGGGATCCAACGGAGTTGCCACGGGTGCACCCAGATAAACGTCTCCTAGCCCCATGACGAGATAGCTGGCATCGAACACGGTTCGTTGCACCTCGTCGAGATTTGGCAGGTCGTTGATGCGGCGAATGAACTCAAGGTTGCTTGGGCACCATGGCGCATCCTTGCGTACGGTAGTCATGTACTTTTCGATCGCCAGCTGGCATGCAGGGTCGTCCCATGACAAAGGCAGATGCACGACACGCGAAGGCACCTGCAGGTCGCCTGCTGCGCACACTGCACCCCACTCACCGGCAACGATCTGAAGCAGGGATTTAAGAGGGAGTTCCTCAGGCTGATAGTGGACTTGCAATGAGCGAATGCCAGGCGTTAAGTCGATCACCCCCACCAGCTGTTTAGCTTCCAGCGCCTGCATCAATGCATGCCCGCGAAAGCGCAGCACTAGGTCAAGTTCAGGTGCGCCGATCTCCAATAGAAGATGAGTATCACCGGCTACACGGGCCACCAGGCGGGTGTCGTCCTGACCGATATCCAAAACGATCGGCGACAGTGGCTCGATGGATTGATCCCACTCGGCATCATTTTGTTCAGCTGACAACGCTGCGGTCGCAAGCTGACGGGCGCGGCTAAGGTTGGTTGGAACGAAGCGGATCTTGTCGCCAGCTTTGAGCTGACCCAGCTGCCATAGATCTGCCTCAATCACGGTCACTGGACAAACGAAGCCGCCCAGGCTTGGCCCATCAGGCCCGAGTATCACGGGCATATCGCCGGTGAAATCCACGGCACCAATCGCGTATGGGTTGTCATGAATATTGGAGGGATGCAGGCCGGCTTCTCCCCCGTCGGCACGCACCCACTCAGGCTTGGGCCCTATAAGGCGAACACCCGTGCGGCTGGAGTTGAAGTGCACTTCCCAGTCGGTTGCAAAGAACGTAGCGATGTAGTTCTCGGTGAAGTATTCCGGTGCTCCATGTGGGCCATAAATGACCTTTATGCGACGGAGCGCGCCCAGTGGAGGCTGTTCAGGAAGCACCGCCCCGACAGTTTTGTCTGTCAGCGCCGCCAGGTGGAGCACATCGCCTGCCCGAAGAGCTCGACCACAGTGTCCGCCAAATTGACCCAGGGTGAAGGTGCTTTTGCTACCGAGGTAGTCCGGCACCTGAATGCCACCGCGCACGCAGAGGTAACTCCGTGCGCCGGCACCCGCGATCGTGCCTACGTTCAGAATCGAACCCGAACTGACCAGTATCACAGCGTTCATGGCGATGTCCGTGCCATCGAGCGTTACCGGCACGACGGCTCCGGTCACCACCACCACCGCATCGGTATTGAACCGAAGTGTGGGCCCGCTCATGGTGATCTCCAATCCGGCCGTACTGTCGGGGTTACCCAACAGCCTGTTGCCCAAGCGCAGGGCTCGGCTGTCCATCGGGCCCGAAGGAGGCACTCCAACAGCCCAGTAGCCCAGGCGTCCTGGATAATCCTGGACGCTGGTCTGGGTGCCGCCACTCAATACTTCAAAGGTTTGCGCCTGATAGACCAGCCCCTCAAGGCAGCGAGTCCATGGTTGGCCACTGGCGAAGGGTTGATCCAGCAGAATTTGACGAAGGTAATCGCGGTTGGTCTCCACCCCGTAGAGCTGACTTTCGCCCAATGCCTTGTACAGTTGGAGGCGGGCCTGTTCTCGATCAGGCGCCCAAGCGATGACTTTGGCAATCATCGGATCGAAGTAAGGCGGGATTTCGCATCCAGCTTCAACCCATGTGTCGATGCGCAGTGCTTTTCCATCGGCCGTGGGAAAGCGCACGGCAGTTAACAGGCCGGGGCTGGGCTGGAAATCCTTGCCCGGATCTTCGGCATAAAGCCGCGCCTGCACAGCGTGACCATTCGGCTGCAACTGCGCGCCAATCTCGCTCAGCGGCGGCAGGTCGCCTGCGGCCAGCTGGATCATCCACCGAACCAAATCCACGTTCCAGACCTGTTCGGTGACTCCATGTTCGACCTGCAGACGCGTATTCACTTCCAGGAAATAGAAACACTGGTCATCGCTGTCGAAGACGAATTCGACTGTACCGGCACTCCGGTAGTTGACCGCTTTCGCAAGCTTGATCGCTGCTTCGCAGAGCGCCTCGACCATGCCTTTGGGAAGATTGGGGGCAGGCGTTTCTTCAAGCACCTTCTGGTTGCGTCGCTGAACGGAACAATCCCGAACCCCCAAGGCCAATACCTCACCCGCGCCGTCACCAAAGACCTGGACTTCAAGGTGGCGCGCGCGCTGGATGTACTTCTCGATGAACACGCCAGCGTCGCTGAAGTTGTTTTGGCCCAAGCGTTTGACCGTCTCAAACGCCTCGCTCAGCTCTTGCGCCGAACGGCATACACGCATGCCAATCCCACCACCGCCTGCGGTGCTTTTCAGCATGATTGGATAGCCGACCCGGGTTGCCGCCGTCAAGGCGTCCTCGACACTGTCCAGCAGGTCTGTGCCTTCCAGCAGCGGCACACCATGCTCGCGTGCGAGCGCACGGGCTGTGTGTTTGAGGCCGAACACACGAAGCTGTTCAGGCGTCGGGCCGACAAACGCGATGCCGGCGGCTTCGCAGGCCTCGGCAAACGCGGCGTTTTCAGAAAGAAAGCCGTAGCCTGGATGAATCGCCTGGGCACCGCTGGCTTTGGCCGCGGCCAGAATCTTGTCGACCGCGAGATAGGTTCCCGCGGCGGCGCCTTCGCCAAGGCTCAGCGCTTGGTCTGCCTCAAGGATATGACGGCTGGCGACATCGGCCTCTGAGTAGACGGCAACACCTTTTACGTCGAGCTCTCGCAATGTTCGTAAAATACGGCAGGCGATAGCGCCGCGGTTAGCGATTAGCAGGGTGTTGAACATGGATATCCCCTAAAGACGGCAGCTGTCCGCCTCAACTGGGTTGCGGGTCGTCCCGCAGTTTTTCGAAAGGTCGTGGGGCCGTCCCCAGACAGAGATCAGTCAGGCTTGCGAGGCTTGTCGTGATGATCGTCACGAGGTCGAACTTGGGCTGCGCGGCTTTGGCAAATCATGAACAGCCAAGCCCTCCCTGTGTGAAGCCAGGCCTTCATTCCCATATCAATAGCTCTGCTGGGGTGGGGTTATAGCCATTGCAGGGATTGTTCAGTTGAGGGCAGTTCGAGATGAGAACGATCACGTCCATCTCCGCCCGCAGTTGCACGTACTTGCCTGGTGCGGAGATACCATCCTCGAAAGTGAGGCCACCGTCTGAAGTCACCGGAACGTTCATGAAAAAATTGATGTTGGGGCTGATGTCACGTTTGCCCAGACGGCCATCGTGGCAGCAGGCACGTAGATAGTTGTCACGGCAGCTGTGCATATGGCGCTTGTCCAGCGCATAACGAACCGTGTTGCTTTCCTGCGCGCAGGCGCCACCGAGCGTATCGTGACGGCCACAGTTGTCCTCGACGATGGTCAGAAGCGCACGGCCCAGATTAGAGTAGAGGACGCTTCCAACCCCAAGGTACACATTGTTCTGCCGACGCAGTGTGCGCTGCACGTCGTAACGTTCACGGGGATTTGCAGCGCTGTAGAACAAGGTATCGATGGCCTGGTTACCTTCCAGATCCAGGATCCGGAGTATTTGACCTGCTTTGACTTCGGTCAGCCAGGGTTCGCCAGCGGGAATAGTGGCTCGATAAATGGCGGCTTCCGGATGCAGATGAGTAGTCATGAAATAGTCCTCAGGCGAACAAGCGGTCGGTGTTGGTAAACCCACGCTGATTTTCCGGGCGCGAAGTGCGGCAATGCTCAGCAACACTAGCGTCTGCATTCATGAAGGTCAGTTGGACGGGCTTGGGGCAATACTCGGGTGCAGGATCCATCGGATGCTGCAAGGCGGTGATAACGAACAGCGTGTCCATGGGCGCATACAGTTCGATGCAATCGCCGGCCTTGGAGTTTCCCTCTGCAAAACTCAGCCCGCCGTTGTTGTCCACATCGACGCGGCTGAACAGATTCAACACCATCGACAGGTCAGTCAGGCCCAGCTCCCATTTCCCCATCTCGACCAGCAGGTTGTCCGCGCCGTTACGGAAGAAGCCATTGCGCAACTCCTGATAGCGACCTTGGCCGTACTTTTCCTCGACCTCGTCAGCACACAGGACACCACCAATGCTGTCGCTCCACCCGCAGGTGTCGCGCGTTATAGCGGCGAGTACACGCCCCATGTCCGAATACAGGCAATGACCTGCGGTCAGCTTGGCTGTGTGCTGCCCTTTGAGACTGTCGGGCAGATTCAGGCGCTCGCTTTTTTCGTTCGCGTTGAAAAGCATCACGCTGACGTTGGCGCCGCCTTCAAGATCAGTGAGGCGCAGCATTTGACCGCGTTTTAGAACGAAGGAAAGGTGGCCACCACCTGGCAATAGCTCTTCGGAGAAAACGGTACTTTCACTCATGGAAACACCTCAATATTGATTAATGAGCGCCTGGCAATGCCGAGGCCAAGGTCAATTGGGCCTCGCTGCGCTTTGCGTTCAGCGGCAGGTCATAGGTGATGCGAGCGCCATAGGCGTATGGGGCATGAGGGTCAACGCGAACTTTGTCGAACACCATCAATCGAGTGCCCAAGCTGAACCCTTCACTAATATCGTGGGTGACCATGAACACGGTCAGCCGTGTCTCACGCCAAAGCTCCAATAGCAGTGCATGCATGTCCTTGCGGATGCCGGGATCGAGTGCGCCGAAAGGCTCATCCAACAGCAGCACCCGAGGCTTCATGATCAGGGCCTGAGCGATGGCAAGGCGCTGTTGCATGCCACCCGACAGTTGCGACGGGTATTTCTGCAAAGCGTGGCCAAGCCCCACTTTTGATAACAAATGGGCTGCCTCGTCCCTGGCGGCCCGTTTACGCTGGCCGAACAGGCGTCCTATCAACGGCGCGTTTGGAAGTTCCAGTCCCAAAGCAACGTTGTCCAGCACGCTCAGGTGCGGGAATACCGAATAGCGCTGGAACACAACGCCCCGGCCAGGATCCGGTTCAGCGACCAGCGGACGCCCGTCCAGCAGTATCTCGCCCTTAGTGGCTCTTTCTTGGCCCAGCAATAGTCTTAAGAAAGTGGACTTGCCACAGCCTGAAGTACCGACCATGGTGCAGAACTCGCCTTCGGCAATGCTCAGATTCAGGCCTTCGAGCACCACATGGTCGCCGTATTGCTGCCACACGTTGTTGACTTGAATAAAGCTCACGGGCGTGCCCCCTCGTACCATGGGAACGCTCGGCGGGTGAGGGTCTTGAGACACCAATCCATAAGCCAGGCCAGGAGGGTAATCCACACCACATAGGGGAGAATCACGTCCATGGCCAAATAGCGCCGCACCAGGAAGATCCGATAGCCCAGCCCATCCTCTGATGCAATGGCTTCAGCTGCGATGAGAAACAACCAGGCAGAGCCAAGAACCAGGCGAAGCGAGATCAGCAAACGCGGAAGCAACTGTGGGAGTACGACGCGCAAGATCAGCGTCCAGGTCGACGATCCCAATGTTTGAGCCTTGATAAGAAGCTCTACGGGTATTTCACGCGCACGCTGTTCGAGATCCCGCGCCAGGATCGGGGTGATGCCGATCACTATCAGCATCACCTTCGAGACCTCGCCAAGGCCAAACACAATGAACAGGATCGGCAGTATCGCCAGAGGTGGCACCATTGATAAAACAACCATCAAGGGTGACAAAGTTGCGCCGAAGAGCGGCAACGTACCTGCAGCAATACCGAGGCACAGCCCCACCAACGCGCTCACACCCAACCCGATCGCCAAACGCTGCAAACTGGACGCCGTGTCCTGCCACAGAAGATAACTTCCGCTGCGTTTGTCCTCGGTAAAGGCCATGCGCTTCACGGCATCGGTCATTTGCACTGCGCTTGGCAGCAGCTTGTCATTGGGATTTTCCGCAAGCCGTTGTGCTGATCCTAAAAAGTAGGCGCTCAGCAATAGAACGAACGGAAGGATGACCAGCAACAACCGCGTTGGGCGATCCGGGTGGCGATTAATCAATTGCATAGCGCGCCCCCCTGGTCAAAGCTTGCCGTCAACGGCCATCTGTACGTAGCTAGGATCGAAGCGCAGTTTGATGTTCCCTTTATCACCCCGGACGACGTCTTGAGCGAAGCTCATCCCCACGGCGCTACTGTCTTTTGCGCCCTCTCCGAGCAGCCCGTGCTCAAATGAAAAGTTAGCGACCTTGGCCATCGTTTGCGCAAGCTCGGGGCTCTTCGCAAAATCAAGCGCCTCTTGGGCGGTGTAGAAGAGCTGAGTCGTCGCGAGCTGTGACTTGAAGCCAGCCAGATCGGTGCCAGAGGCTTGGGCCATGTGCTCCAGCGCAGCCTCGCCCTCAGGCCCTTTGCTTTTCATCAGTGCCATCACCTCGAACCACGCACCGGTAAGCACTTTGCCCAGGGCGGGATTGTCCTTAAGCGTCTGGCTGTTGACGACCATCATGTCCAATATTTCGCCAGGGATCTTGCTGGAGTCGAAGACCTTGGTGACATTTGGCTTTGCCGCGATATCGGCAAGCATCGGGTTCCATGTCGTTACCGCTTGAACGTCTTCGGTGTTGAATGCTGCGGTTATATCCGCATCTGACGTGTTGACCACTTTGAGGTCTTTTTCCCGCAGATCCACAGTGTCGAGGGCTCGGGCCAACAGGTAATGTGAGACCGATAGCTCAACGAGGTTGACGTCCATTCCCTTAAGGTCGGCAATCGTTTTGCCAGTGCCTTTGATGACAATGCCGTCATTTCCGTTGGAGAAATCGCTGACAATCAGCGCAGTGCTGTCGACGCCACCTGCAGCGGGGATGGTCAGTGCGTCCATGTTGGTCATGGTGCAGCCATCGAACTGGCCGGCGGTGTACTGGTTGATCGACTCTACGTAGTCGTTGAGTTGAGTGACCTTGACGTGAATGCCATATTTCCTGGCCCACTTATCGACTACGCCCTGAGCCTGCGCGTACTCCCAAGGCATCCAGCCCGCATAGATCGTCCAGCACACATTGAAATCCGTCTTCGCAGCGGCGTATGAAGACGTGCTTGTAATCAAGGCGATGCCTGCAGCCAGGCAGACGGAGAGCAGAGGATTTCTCATGGTAGGACTCCAGTTGAGGATGGACGGGCAAGGAGCAGCGCAACACCTGTGCAAGCAGGTGGTCTGTCTCCCGGGCTTTTATCCCGCCGTGTAACCTCAACTAGAGGTCGTCAGCTCTCGGCCCAGACGCTCACTTTTCAGTGAACCGGAACCCTAGCCAACCATTTTCAAATTGTGGTGCGTTCAACTTTAGCTGCTCCCGCACACCTGAGGACTAGCGATAATCATGCCAATGACCAGAGATCAACCGGGTGTGTGCCGTTGCCATTGAACTACGGGGGCTCAAACGGCAATGGATCGCAGGTTGCCGTGACGATTAAAGCTCTACCACTTTGAACTGTCGCACCACGCTGGGGCTCTGCGCGCCAAAATGGATCGTAACTATTTGCGCAAGCCGCCTGGTGCCACACCGGGTGGCAGGTTGATAGTCGCCCCAATCGACTGCCCCCTACCCCACCCTTTCAAAGCCAAAATCCCGAAACAATCAACACCCCTTTGCACACAAGTGATGTGTGGGTGCGGTCCTTCATAGCGCCGTAGCACGCTCGTATATTGAATCCACCGTGGCGCGCCGGCTCCTGCAGCGTGCTGATGATGAGCCCCCAATAAACGAGACTTCATTATGAACAATGCAATCCAGCCGCATTTAAACCCGGAAGTACCTGCACACGAGATCGATGCCGAATACTTCGAGTACAGCAAAGCGGCAAACCCGATCAGCGCAAACCTGATCACCCGCATCCCTTACCAGAGCTTCCCTGCTTCGCTCTATGATTCGGGGCCATCTCGAACCGTTGCGCTCGATTTGAGCGAACAACTGGCATGTGAAGGCCCGGCAACCGGTCCTGGTCTTTGCGCCAGTTTTATTCGACTCAACGCCGGCGATGAGGTGACATTGGCGCCCAACGCGACCTCACAGGTTTTGTATGTCATCGATGGCAGCGGCAGCCTTGCCTACGGTGACGAGGCGTTTGAATGGACGAAAGGCTGTTTTATCGCGCTGCCTGGGATGAACAGCACACTCCTCAAAGCGTCGGCGGATGCCCGGTTCTACTGGGTCCATGATGAGCCTCTACTGCGCTACCTGGGCGTGAGCCGAAGTGAAGACCGCTTCACCCCGACGCTGTACCCGGCGGATGTCGCATCGGCAAAACTCCGTGAAGCCGCCGAGGATCCACGTGCACAGGATCGCAGTCGCATCAGCATTCTGCTGGGTAACAGCCACTTCCCTCAGACACGTACCGTGACCCACGTGCTGTGGGCGATGTACGGCATCCTCCCGGCCGGCTCGATCCAAAAACCCCACCGGCACCAATCCATCGCCCTGGATTTCATCATTGACTGCCCTACCGGGTGCTATTCGCTTGTCGGGACGGAACTGGACGAGAATGGCCAGATTCGCAATCCAACACGGGTAGATTGGACACCTGGCCTGGCGTTCGTCACACCACCTGGCTATTGGCATGCCCACTTTAACGAGTCCGATCGCGAAGCCTTTTTGATCCCGATTCAGGACGCAGGTCTGCAGACCTATCTGCGATCGCTGGATATTCGGTTCAGCTGATGGACGCTCGGTATGACTCGTTCATACCGGGTTTTATCGCTGCCACACAGGCGGGTCAGCCAGGCGCTCAGCCATGAAATCAATGAAGCAGCGCACCTTCGAAGAAACGATTCGCTTCGGCGGATAAACAAACCAGACAGCACACGATTCCTGTGCGGACTTGACCTCCCAATCCGGCAGCCAGCGCACCAGTCGACCCTCGCGCAAACTGGCGCTGGCAAGCCAGTCCGGGAGCAATGCCATCCCCAGCCCGTTGCTCACCGCGATTAGCCGAGCGTCCAGATCGTTTATCCAAAGTGCAGCGCCAACGGGCAGCGACACTTGTTCGTTGGCGTTGGCCCATATCAAGGCTTCAGGGCTCTCACGCCCGGCGATCAGCATGTTGACCGGCAATTGTTCAGGGCAATCCGGGTGAGGATAACGCGTGGAAAACGCAGGACTCACACACAGGAAAGTCTCCACCTCAGCCAACTTTCTCGCCTTGAGATTGGAGTCGGCCAACCTGCCGATACGAATAGCAAGGTCGATTCCAGTGGCGATCAGATCGACGTGTGACTCTTCAAGACTGAGATCCAGTGTGATGTCGGGGTAACGCCCAATAAACTCGCCCACCAGAGGAAGTATGTGATGACGTGCAAACGCAGGCGGCAGACTGACCTTCAATCGTCCTCGGGGGTTTTGATTAAGGGCGGACGTCGCCGCCCGCGCCTCTGACAATTCAAAGAGGACTTTTTGGGCGTGGTGCAAGAACGTTTGCCCACCCTCCGTCAATGCGAGTTTGCGTGTAGAGCGATTGAACAGTGCGATGCCGAGATCTTGCTCCAGATCTTTGATGTAACGCGAAACCGTGGACGCTTTGATACCCAAACGCCCTGCAGCTTTGGAGAAGCTGTTGTCGTTGGCAGACTCTACGAAAGCCGTCAGTGCTGCTAGGTAGTCCAAGTGCGCCTCTCTGGATTGTTCGCCCTACCGCGTCGACTCACAGACCTATGAGCTTTCAGGTCCGCCCAGTCACGGAGCCACCTTCGCGAGGAATCATCGCACAGCCGACGAGCGGTTAAAATGTAATAAAGAATTTCAAGTTTTTGGATGGTCTATTGGGTAGGTACAGCAAGAGACCACATTCATGACATTCGCACGTTTCTGCCAGGCGCTGTCCAACTGGGCAGGCAGCTCCAAAACCTTTCTCTTAGCTATCGTGTTGATAGGCGTCTGGGGCCTGACTGGGCCGTACTTCCATTACAACGACACGTGGCAGCTCATCATTAACACGTCGACCACCATCATCACCTTCCTGATGGTGTTCCTTATCCAGAACACACAAAACCGCGACAATGACATTTTGCATCTCAAAATTGACGAGCTGATTCGAGCCACCCAGGATGCGCAGAACGCAATCCTTTGCTTGGAAAAGCTGAGTTCAAAAGACCTGCGCAGGCTTCGTGATCAGTACAGCTCCCTGGGTGAAACTCATCTTGAACCTACTGAGACAGGCGGCGCGCCGACATTAGACGCTCGGCCTCATTCGACGCACAGTGAATGAGGTCCAGACCTGCTGCCTTTTCTATCTCGATAGAGCGCTTGGCAATCAATAGGGCCTACCTTCAGCAGGCGATATCCCACCGTTGGGAACCCAACCAAGGATCCCGGTAATGCAGAACCTCAAGATCGCCACCTTCAACGTAAACGGCATAGGGGCGCGCCTGCCAAACCTTCTGCAATGGCTTGAGAGAGAGCGCCCGGACATCGTATGCCTGCAGGAATTGAAAGCGCGGGACAGCGCTTTCCCGGCAGGCGAACTTGAGACGGCTGGCTATGGTTCGCTGCACCATGGCCAAGCGGCCTGGAACGGAGTAGCCATCCTTGCACGCGATTGCGAACCCCTTCTGATTCATAAAGGCTTGCCGGGTGCCGAGGACGATTCACAGTCCCGGTACCTGGAAGCGGCTGTTCAGGGTGTCATTGTGGGTTGCCTGTACCTGCCCAATGGAAACCCGCAACCGGGGCCTAAATTCGATTACAAGCTGGAGTGGTTTGAGCATCTGATTACGCATGCCGAGGCGCTGCAAGCCAGCGAACATCCGGTCGTGCTTGCGGGTGACTACAACGTTGTGCCCACCGACTTTGACATCTACAACACCCGCTCCTGGCTTAAGGATGCCCTCCTCCAGCCAGAAAGCCGCGAATGCTTTCAGCGGCTGTTGCGCCAGGGTTGGATCGACTCGGTGAGGCACCTGTATCCCCAAGAGCGGGTGTACACGTTCTGGGATTATTTCCGTCAGCGCTGGCAGAAGAATTCCGGTTTGCGCATCGACCACCTGCTGCTCAACGCGGTCCTTGCGCCCCACCTGAAAAACGCCGGCGTTGATGCATGGGTGCGGGATCAGGCGCATGCCAGCGATCACGCACCGACCTGGATCGAGCTTTCATCCCGGCGAACCCAGTCAGCAAACAAGCCAAGGGCCCCGCGTAAACCACACTGAACCCGCCGCGACTGACTCCGAGAAACCAGCAAGGGCGCGAACGCATCCGGCGCGCCAGTCCGCAGCGCCCCATAAGCGTCTCGAAAGCCCTATGTCACACCACAAACCGGCTAACCAACTGATTCAGGTTAACCGCCAGTTTTGACATTTCACCGCACGCACTGGCCGTCTGGCTGGCACCCGCCGCGCTCTGCGTTGCCAGCTCGCGAATACTGACCAGATTGCGGTCCACCTCGCGCGCAACATGCGACTGCTCCTCAGAGGCCGTGGCGATCATGAGGTTACGCTCATTGATCTGAACAATAGCGCTCGCAATTTGATCCAGTGAGGTGCTGGCTTCCTGGGCGACGCCAAGTGACTCGGTCGCCAGATCTCGGCTGGTATTCATCGCTTTTACGGCCAGGTCAGAATCGTTCTGAATGGCGGCAATCATCTGCTCGATTTCCTGGGTCGACACCTGGGTGCGATGGGCCAACGCTCTGACTTCATCGGCGACGACCGCAAACCCACGACCTTGCTCTCCAGCCCGCGCGGCCTCGATGGCGGCGTTCAGGGCCAACAGATTGGTCTGCTCTGCAATCGCCCGAATCACCTCGACAACTTTATTGATGCTCTGGGCACGATCCGACAGCCCTTGAATCTGTTCGCTGGTGTTTTCCACGTTGCCGTTGAGCTTTTGAATGGACATCAATGTCTGAGCCACTCGCGCCAAACCGACCTCGGTATAGCCCTGGGTACGCTTTGACTCTTCGGAAGCTGACTCCGCGTTGCGAGCGACCTCGTCAACTGCCGCGCTCATTTCCGTGACTGCTGTTGCCGCTTGGTTGACCTCGTCATTTTGCACGACAAGACCCCGGCTCGACTCCTCAGTAACCACCGTCATCTCTTCGGACGCTGATGCCAGCTGGGTGGAGGAGTCCGATATCTGCATGATGGTGGCGCGCAGGTTTGCCTGCATCTTCGCCAGCGCGCTCAACAGCCTGCCAGCTTCATCAGTTCCGCTGACCACTACCTCCTTGGAGAGGTCACTGGCCGCGATACGCTCAGCGACGGACAACGCATCGTTAATTGGAGACGTAATACTTTTCGTCAGCAGTAATGCCAATCCCACCGTCAGAATGACCACGCCCGTGATAAGGCCGACAACCAGCCACAGGCCATGGTTATAAAGATCCGTCGCGGTTTGTCCTGCTTGGGCTGCACCTTCATCGTTAAAGGTGGTCAAGGCCTTGATCTGCTGCTCCAGCGTGTTCGTGACCGGGCGGATGCTGGTAGTCACCAGACTGGCTGCGGTGGCTAAGTCGCCCTGTCTCATCAACGGCTCGAGAAGGTCCAGCTGTTTGGAATAGGCGTCGGCACTGTTTTTTACCGCCGTGTAAAACGAGCGTTCTTTATCACTCGCGATCAGAGGCTCATAGTTCGCCACTGCATCCTTGAATGCCTTGCGATGGCCCGCGAAGCTATCAATGTTCTTCTGAATGGACTGAGGGTCAGCAAGGCCTCGCTGGATTTCGAGCCTCAGGCGAAGGGTGGTGGTATTCATCAACGCTGTTTGGCGGATGCTGGCCATCCAATTGAGTTCAACGTCTTTTTCAGCATCCCTGAGCTTGCCCATTTGCAGGACTGCAAATACGCCCAGAACAACAACAAGCGCGATGATAGAAGCGAAAAACAGGGCAGCTCGTGGAGCTAAATTGAGGTTTCTAAGGCGCATACGAGATTCCGGTTTCCCACTGATGGTTGGCATGTTCAAAAAGTTATCGACCTGAAGTCGCAAACGTTGAGCACGCCGTTGAAAAGCCGGTGGTTCGCCCGTGGGTGCCGTCCCTGGCCAGAGCTGTTCGATCAAACGGTGTTGGCCGCCCATCCGCGCTGGGTAGCTCTGCCACTCAACAGGCCTTGGATGCCTCGCCCAAACGGTGGTAAGCACGGTTGAAATAAACCAGGCCCTCGTCCGCGCCGCTTTGGCGAATGGTCTGAACCTCACAGTAGAAGATACTGTGGGAGCCCACTTCATGGACCTGCACGATCCGGCAGTCGAAATTCACCAGCGCTTGCAGCATCACCGGCGCACCGCTTTCAAGCGTGGTCCAGCCTGTGACGGCAAAACGCTCATCCATGCTCAACGTGCGGTCGGCAAACGCGCCCGACAAATGCTGATGATCGCCGCACAGGGTGTTCACACACACGGTGCCGTTGCGCTTGAAATGCTCGTTGGAATGGGAGGAACGGTTCATGCACACCAACAGCGTGGGCGGTGAATCGGTCACGCTGCATACCGCCGAGGCGGTAAAACCGAACCGGCCTGCCACGCCATCGGTGGTGATGACCGAAACGGCACCGCCCAACATGGCCATTGCATTACGAAAGCTGCCTACGTCTACCATGATCGTTCCCCTTAGATATCCAGCACGAGTTTTTTGGATTTGGCTCGTGAACAGCACACTAGAATTTGGTCATTGCCGGCCTTTTCATCGTCCGTGAGGTACACGTCTCGATGGTCCGGCTCGCCCTCGAGCACATCGCACAGGCAAGTGCCGCATACGCCCTGCTCGCAGGAAATTTCGATCTTGATACCGACCTGCGCCAGCGCGGCAAGAATGCTCTGCCCTTCGGCCACCTGAACGGTCTTGCCACTGCGCGCTGCAACCACCTCAAAGCTGCCCCCTGAGCTGTCCACGTCCACCTGGAAATATTCCTTGTGGATATGCGCGTCGGTGTAGCCCTGGTCGCGTGCGCCCTGGATCACCCAGTCCATAAAACCTGCGGGGCCGCAGGTATACATGTGCACGCCGGCCTCGCCCTTGCCCAGCACCTTGGCCAGGTCGAGCTTCTGCTCGGGCCCTTCATCATCGAAGTGGGTGAACACCTGCGCGGCAAACGGTGCGCTGGTCAGCTCCGCAAGGAACGCACTGCGCCCGCGCTCACGCCCGCAGTAATGCAGCTCGAAGGTCTGACCGGCCGCGTACAACGCATAGGCCATGGCGATCATCGGCGTGACACCGATACCGCCACCCAACAGCACCGAACGCCGCGCGTCGGCCGCCAGCGGAAACAGGTTGCGCGGCACACTGATCTGCAATTCACGCCCTTCGAGCAGGGTGTCATGCACCCCCACCGAACCGCCGCGCGAGGCCGGGTCCTTGAGTACACCCAGGCGATACAGGCTCGGGTCGGCAGGGTTGCTGCACAGCGAGTACTGACGCACCAGCCCCGGCCCGATATGGATATCGACGTGCGCACCGGCATCAAACGTCGGCAGCGGCGCGCCGTCACGGCGGGTCAGGTCCAGGACGACAACGCCGTCCCCTTGCAGCTCGCGCTTGCGCACGACTACGTCCAACAGTTCTTCAGTCATGGCCGTTATTCCATGGAGTTCGCAAAGGCCGCCGTGGCGGCCGCTATCAGTCAGCGCATGAACAGGCCGCCATTCACATCCCAGGTGGCCCCGGTCGTGAAATAGGCTTCGGGCCGTGCCAACTGCACAATCAAGTCACCGAGAAAGTCCGCGTCGCCCAGGCGTCGCACTGGAATATTCGCCAGCAGGCCCGGCAGGCGTTCGGCTGGAATCGCCGCGCGCACCGCCGCCGACTCGATCGGGCCGGGGGCGATTGCGTTTACCGTGACCCCGCGTGCGGCAAATTCCTTGGCGAAGATTTTGGTCAGCGTCACGATGCCGCCCTTGCTCGCGGCATAATGCGCGCCGGTCGCGGTGCCGCCGTTCTGCCCGGCCAGGGACGCCATGTTGATGATGCGTCCATAGCCGGTCTCGGCCATGTACGCGCCCAGCACCTGGCAGCCGAGGAACACACTGCGCAGGTTCAGGCCGACCACAGCGTCGAATTCCTCGGGGCTGATCTGCATCAGCGGCGTGGTCTTGGTCACGGCAGCGTTATTGACCACCACGTGCAGCGCGCCGAAACGCACCAGCACCTGCTCCAGCCCCGTTTCGAAATCGGCCTTGCTGCCGGCGTCCAGTTGCAGCGCGAGCGTGCGCTCACCGGCCGGGTCCAGCTGTTTGGCGCAGGCTTGCGCTGCTTCAAGGTTGAGGTCGGTGATCACCACCGAATACCCCGCCCGCAGCAGGCTGGCGCAAAAATGCTGCCCCAGGCCCTGCCCCGCGCCCGTCACCAATGCGATCTGGTTCATGTCGGCGCTCCTTAAAGGATGTAGCCGATACCGGCAAGGGCATCGTCACTGTTGATCAGGCTGACCACTTTGCGCTGGATCTTGAAACCACCCTCGCTGCGGATCAGTTGGTAGGTGAGGTCGGCGCTGTAGAACTTCAGGCTTTCCTTGCGGAACTCACGGATGTTCTGCGCGCAGCGCACCGTCACCTGCATCCCGTCATCGGCCAACACCCGGAACCGCGACTGCATGCGCACCGTGCGCGGTTGCGGGCTGGTGGAAATCGATTCGCCGCCGGTCAGGCGCTGCACCCGCAGCTCACGCATATGATGGTCGTCGTAGGCGTAGTTGAGGGTGTTCTCGAAATCGGTTTCCCTGGGGTCAATGGGAATGATGTAGGTGCCCTTGTCGGTCCACATCTTCAACCACCCGTCGTATTCACCGTGGTCCAGCATGTCGCCTTCCTGCCAGATGAAAGCGGTCACTTCTTGCAGTAATTGCAGGTTCATAAGGTTCTCCACGGATCAGACCGACATCATCTTTTTCCACTGCTGATAGGCGGCGCGCATGCCGGTTTCGGCACTCACATCGGACACCAGCCCGTCTGCACTGGCCTGCTCGCCGGGCAAGCCGCGGTTGAGCATGATCCACAGGTCTTCACCGGCGCTGGCGCCCTTCTGTACCCGCTCCCAGGCCTCGGAATCGTCCGGCGTGCCGAAACCCATCGGGCCCTGGAAGTGCTCATGCAGACGCAGGCGATAACGGTTGGCCACGGCTGGACCGCCGTCCATGGTGATCACCGAGTGGTGAATTTCGGTCTCGGTCACCGAGATCGGTTGCAGCACCCGGAAGAACGCCATCGAACAGGCGACGTTGGGGAACAGGTTGAGGTTGAAGCCGGTGCCGCCGACCGCACGCACGATTCGCCGCACCTGCTGCTCTTCGATACCTTCGTCACGCAACTCGGCCGCAAGGCCTTCGAAACGCTCGGGGATCGGTTTGTCCAGGTCGGCTTCGAGGTCGATCAGGTCCGGGATCATCACCATCACGCTGTGGCCGTTGCCCAGGTCCTCGACGTAGCCGGGGCCTTTGACGAAGTCGAACAGCTCAAGGGTCTGTTCATCCACCGACGACAGAAAGCTCTTGTGCACCAGCGGAAAATGGTAGGCGTCCGTGGTGTTTTCCAGCTGGATCTTCCAGTTGCCGGGGAAACGGAAACGGTGCTCGCCCGGAACCTTGATGCCATAGCCGGCGCCCTGTTTCATGAACAGGTCCATCCATTTCTTCGCCGCGCCGAGGTAATCCTCCAGTGGCTCGATGTCGTCCTTGAAGGTGGCGAAGATCATGCCGGCATAGCTTTCGGTGCGCAGGCTGACCAGCGGCAGCTCGGCCTTGTCGATGCAGTCGCCATAGCTTTCCGGGTGTGGAATGCCGCGCAGCGAGCCATCGAGTGCGTAGCCCCAGCCGTGGTACGGGCAGACGAAGCTGTTGGTCTTGCCTTTCTTGTGTTCGCACACGGTGGCGCCACGGTGGCGACAGCGATTGAGCAGCACGTGCACGTCTTTCTTGCGGTCACGCACCACAATCACCGGCTGCTTGCCGATATAGGTGGTCTTGTAGCTGCCGTTGTCGGGTATCTCGCTTGCGTGGGCGACCCAGATCCAGGTGCTGTAGAAAATTTTCTCCAGCTCGGCGTCGAACAGCTGCGCGTCGGTATACATCGAGGTGTGGACGCGGTCAGCCTGCACCAGGTCAGCGGGGTCGACGTCAAGGTTTATGGCGGGAATCAGTTTGCTCATGGGAGTGTCCTCGTCCGTATCAAGTGCGCTGAATGATCAGCTCGCGCCCAACCCGGGCTTCGACCTTGGTGTAGCGCCACAGCTTGTACGGGCCATCTCCCACAGGTGTCGTGCGAAACAGGTTGCAGGCGGCATGCACGGTCTCGATGTCCGGCACGTCGGCCAGCAGATAGGTAGTCCACGGGAAGCCATCCGAAGGCCCGACCATGCTCTGGTCGTCATCCATGTTGCCCAGCACCTTCACGCCCGCCAGGTCGTGGATACCGTTCCACATCGCACTGAACGCGGCCCACACCTGCAATTGCTCTTCGCGCGCAGCATCGAAAAAGTTCTGGTTGATGCCCATGCAGAACAGCACGCGCAAGGTCTTTTTATCGCTCATTTTATTTCCTCGACGGTTAGAGGTAGCCAGGCAAAGGCTGTTTGCCGAAGAACATGGCTCCGGCGTTTTGATAAGTGATGTCGCCCATGAACGCGTGCTGGGTCACCACTTGGGCGTCGTTGACGCAGCGGGCCAGCGGGCTGTCGTTGTACACGCCGCTCATGCCCGAGAGCATCTGCGCAGTGCGCGCCACGTCAGCGGCAACGCGGGTGGCATGGGTCGACGACAGCCGCAGCAGGTTGGTCGCGGCCACGGGCACCGCGTCGCCAGCCAGAACGTAGTCCCAGGCGCGATCGATGGATTCGTAAAAGAACGCCCGCGCAGCACGCAGCTCGGCTTCGGCACGGGCAATGTCGACCTGGGCCAACGGCCGATCGGCAATCGCCGGGGCGCCAGTGACCGAGACGCGCCCGCAGGCCATGTCGGCCAAGGCATCGAGTGCCGAACGGGCCACGCCCAGGCCAACCACCGAAAGCACTTGGGTAGCGAATGACAGCGATGGGTAGCGGAAGAACGCTTCGTCCAGATTCGGCAGGCCGCCGCGCACGAAGGTCCACTCTTCGGATACCCGCACATTTTCGGCGACCAGGTCATGGCTGCCGGTACCGAGCAGGCCGACGGTGTCCCAGGTTTCGTCTATACGGATCGCGCTGCGCGGCATTACCGCGATGCGCGGCAGGCCAAACGTGTCGCCGCTTTTCGGGGCGATGCCGACACCGACGATGTCGGAACCCAGGGAACCGCTGGAGTACTTCCAGCGGCCATTGACGACGAAACCACCCTCGACCACCTCAGCCGGTTGCGGCGGGAAGATACCGCCAGCGAACACCACGTCCGGACCGTTCGCATACACCTTGGCGATGCTGTCGAGCGGCAGCGCCGCGAGGTAGACCGGACTCATGCCAAAACTGGCAACCCAGCCGGCCGAGCCGTCGGCCTGGGCGATGCGCTCGATCATCTGGCAGAACTCGGCGGGCGAACATTCCAGGCCACCAAAGCGCTTGGGCACCAGCGCCCGGTAAACGCCGTGCTGTTTGAACGCTTCGATCACGTCCTGCGAAATGTGGCGCTGACCGTCGAACTCACCGGCTCGGGCACGTTCGCGCACATCGACAAGCAAGGCTTCGAAGGCGGGGCCACTGGCAAGCGAGCTCACCGTATCAACCGCTGGTTTTTTAAGCGAATGCATAGATTAACTCCGTTGTCAGGAACGGTATTGGGCTGGGCAGGAAGTCAGCGTCGAGCTGAGACGCGGGGCGGAGCGAGGGCGATGGATCGGCATAGTGGTTACCTTTGTTTTTGTGGGTGCCGTTGGGGAGAATTTGAGCGCAATTACGTGAATTGTCAATTGAATTGTCGTGCTTAAAAGCACCACTAATCATGTAAATGATTGCGGGAAAAATGAAGGAATAGCGGCTTATCTATTTGTTATTGTTGAGTAATATTCTTGGTTTAACCTTGGGTATCTTCTAAATATTTTTTAAGTGGATTTATTTTTTTTACAAAAAAAGTGGGAGTTGGCTTGCCCACTCCCACACTGGATCTGTGCCGTTTTTTCAGCGCAACGGTGAGAACGGCGCCGGCAGGTACACCGTGGAATGCATCTGCAGCAATTGCGGCGCGGAATTTTCCGGCGGCCACGCGCCGTCGGTCACGGCGCGAGTGCGTACTTCAAGGCGCTGCTCCAGTGAGCTGTAGGGCCAGATGTGCAGGTAGCGCGGAATCAGCCCACTGGTGGCGTAGAACGCGGCATACACCTGGGAATAGTCCGGCCCGGTGCGACGCCCCACGGCCTTGCTCCAACCGCGCAATGTCGGCGCCAACCCGCCGGGCACGAGGTTGTATTCGCGCAACTCATAGAACGGACCATGAACACCGGGAGCAAGCGGTTCGACAAAGGCGAAGGCGCTGTAATCATCCACTTGCTGCCCCAGCAGAAATTCGCCGATCGCAAAACCATCGGGCGCCAGCAGATAGCGCTCGCGTTCGCGTTCGCGACACCCGCTATCGTCGAACCCGCGCAGTACTGCAATACGATTCTGCGCGCCGATTTCCGACACCCAGCAGCCCATCAGGTGCACGCCCTCGCCCGCCTCGCGCAGGCTCTGCTCCAAGCGCGGCAAGGCGTGTGGCACGGTGCGTACACGCAGGGTGAAGGTCAACAGTTCGAAGTGTTTCATGGCAGTCTCCAGCGCGACGCGCACGGCATGACCGCCTTTGTCGGGCAGTCATGGAAAAAGAACGGTGGGAATAATCAGTGAGCGTTATCGCTCACTGTGCGACAGGCTTGGGCACCGGCAACTCGGCGTCACTGTTCCACGCCTGCACCGGGCGGCTGAACAGGTTTTCGGTCTGGAAATGCGCCATGCGCCACTGCCCGCCTTCTTCGGCGAAACGTACCGTCAGGCGCGCGGCGTTGAGATGAGAGGCGCCGCTGGCGAACGTGGATGTCTGCAACATCACCCAACTGCCGAGCACGGCGTCGTCCCGCACCTCGATCAGCTCGCTGGTGAGGAAATGCACGTTCAGGGCAAAGTGCGCCGGGGTTTTCATGTAGCCGGCAAACATCGCGGCAATGGCTTCGCGTCCACGATAGCCGCCGAAGCTCTGGGCGTACTTGGCGCCTTTACCCTCCCACACCGCATCCTGGGTGAACAGGCCGGCCAGTTCGTCGAGCGGTGTGTGAGCGTCAAGAGCGTCACACAGCACCATGTAGCGGTTCATGCAGGCGCGCGCGCTGTCCTGGATTTCAAAACGGCGCAGGCGTTGTTCCAGGTCTGCGCGGGGAATGGGTGTGCTCATCTTAGGCCTCATACCCGGCGTACAGGCGTTCAAGCAGGCGGCCAGCGATGGCCAGCAGTTGCTCATCCGCGCCCTTGGCCCCCACCAGTTGAAGGCCAACCGGCAGGCCCTCGGCACTGGCCAACGGGATGCTCAGCGCCGGATGCCCCGACAGGTTGAACGGGCGTACGAAGGCGGTCATGCCCAGCACTGCCTGGGTGTCGGTCGCCTCGGCCAGGGCCAAGGGAAACTCCGGCATGGTCGGCAGCACCAGCACGTCGACCTGCTGCAGCGCCGCATCGACTTCGGCAGTGAAGCGCAGGCGCACCTGCTCGGCCTCGGCCAGCGCCGTGGCGGTGGTGTTACCGGCGGCGGCCAGGCGCGCAGCGATGTCGGCGCCGACCTTGCCGGTGGCCAGCAAGTGCCCGCAGGCATCGAAGGTCTCGCGGTTGATAACCACCATGCCCGCGTCATAGGCCGCCTTAAGGCTGGGCAGCGTGAGGGCTTCATTGGGCAGTTGGCTGCCGGTGATCGCGGCATCGATCACGCGCTGCACCGCTGCGCTGGCTTGCACGGTCACAACGCCCAGGCGTGGCGCGGCGGGCGCGGGTGCGGGTGTGAACGTCGGGTCGATCGCCTGCATGGCCGTGACCAGCATCGGCAGACTCGCGGCAAACGGGCCGACACAGTCGAGGCTGCTGTGCGCCGGCATGACGCCACGGCGGCTGACCCGTCCAAACGTCGGTTTAAAGCCGAACACGCCACAGCAACAGGCGGGAATGCGCACCGATCCGCCGGTGTCCGTGCCCAAGGAAAAATCCACCAGCCCGGCGGCCACGGCGGCTGCCGAGCCGCTGGACGATCCGCCGGGAATGCGCCCCGGAAAACGCGGGTTCGGCGCGGTGCCGGTCCAGTGATTGATCCCCGTGGTGCCAAACGCCAGTTCGTGCAGGCGGGTCTTGCCTACCAGTCGACAGCCCTTGTCCAGCAGGGCTTGCACCACATCAGCGTGGGCCGTGGCCGGCGCGGCGTCGTCCAGCGCCTGGCTCGACGCACGGGTTGGCAGACCGGCGATATCGAGGGTGTCCTTAACCATTACGGTCGGTCCGTCGGCGCCAAGGGAAAGCTGTTCAATCACCAGGGTCATGTCACGTCACCTTCAGTGCAAAATGCGCAATGCGGACGCCCGATGCGCCCTTGCCTTTTTTCACACTCACCGAATATTACGTGAATTGTCAATTATATTTCTGCGCCCTGGCCTGGCCGCACTCGTCCATAACTGCGGTCAATAACCGTGCCGATTTCACGAGAAAAGTCTATGATTGCCCGCATCCTCTGAGATGAGCACGCTATGACTTCCGCAAAAAAATCCGCAAACCGCTATGACCCCGCCAGCGAAAATTTTCACAAGGAAGACTTTCCGTTCTACTGGCTGGCCATGGTGCATGGCCGTTACAGCCAGTACATGGAAAAAGCGCTGAAGAAAATCGGCCTGGATATCCCGCGCTGGCGCGTACTGCTGATTCTCAAGGAGAACGGCCAGTCGAGCATTTCCGAGATATCCACCCATGCGATCGCCAAGCTGTCGACCATCACCAAGACCGTCTACCGCATGAAGGAAGACGGCCTGGTGGATACCGCGCCCTGCGAAGACGACGGCCGGGTGACCCAGGTGCGGATCACCGCCGAAGGCCGCGCGGCGATCGAACGTATCCAGGTGGCGACCAGCGACGTGTTCAAACGCAGCTTCACCGGCATGACTGAACCGCAGATCCAGCGCCTGAGCCGCTTGCTCGAAACGGTGTTCGACAACCTCGGTGAGCCCTAGGCGCGCCGCGACACGACGTGTCGCGCATCACCAACTTCCTGGCAGGCTCGAACAAGCGGCCAAGCGTGTATGCGCTTCTAATGCAGAGGTCTTTCGAGCGCCCAACGGGCGCGACGAACCCATCATTGGAGCGCCGCCATGCACATTGCCTTACTGCCCTCAGTCGTTGCTTTCCTGGGGCGCGATCATTCCAACTTCATCGAGGGTGCCGTGCACACCAGCGCGTCGGCGCAGCGCATCGGCATCGTCGATCCGGGTACCGGCCAGACCATCGCGCAGTTGCGTGACGCCCAGGCCGAGGATGTCAACCTGGCCGTCGACAGCGCCGCCACTGCCTTCAAGGGCGCATGGGCACACGTCACGCCCTACCAACGTGGGGTGCTGCTCAACCGCCTGGCCGATTTGATCGAGGCCAACGGCGAAGAACTGGCGCAGCTGGAAACCCTGAGTTCCGGCAAATCGATCAACCTGGCGCGGCATATCGAAGTGGGCCAGAGCGCGGTGTTCCTGCGTTACTTCGCTGGCTGGGCCACCAAGATCGGCGGCCAGACCATGAGCCCGTCGTTTCCCTCCATGGACGGCGAGCACTACAGCGCCTACACCCTGCGCGAACCGGTCGGCGTGGTGGCGGCCATCGTGCCGTGGAACTTCTCGTTGATGATCGGCGTGTGGAAACTCGGCGCCGCGCTGACGACCGGCTGTACCGTCGTGCTCAAACCCAGCGAATACACGCCGCTGTCCCTGCTGCGTCTGGCTGAATTGGCGATCGAGGCCGGGATTCCGGCGGGCGTGATCAACGTGGTCAACGGCCGTGGCCAGGTCGGTCAGCAGTTGATCGCGCACCCGCAGGTGCGCAAAGTGTCGTTCACCGGTTCGGTGCCCACCGGCATTGCGGTGGGCAAGGCCGCCATGGGCGCCGACCTGACCCGCGTCACCCTGGAGCTGGGCGGAAAGAACGCCGCCGCGCTGCTGGCCGACGCCAATATCGATGACGCCGTGGCGCGCTTCGTACAGTCAGCCTATGTGCACCAGGGCCAGGTGTGTGCGTCGCCCGAGCGCTTGTTCGTGCACCGCTCTATCGTCGAGCAAGTGACGCAGAAGATGGCGGCGATGCTGTCGCAGATGGTCATCGGTTCGCCCCTGGATGAACACGCCCAGTTCGGCCCGCTTTCGAACAAGCCGCACTTCGACAAGATCCTCGGTTTTTTCGACCGCGCCCTGCAGGCCAACCAGGTTGTATGCGGTGCACGCGCCGTTGACCGCGCCGGTTATTACGTGGAGCCGACACTGATCGTGGCCACTGGCAAGGACGACCCGCTGCTGCACGAGGAAACCTTCGGCCCGGTGGTATGCGTGCTGGCGTTCGATGATGAAGATGAACTGGTCGAGCTGATGAACGACAGCCCATTCGGCCTGACGGCGAGTATCTGGACCAACGACCTGTCCAAGGCCTTGCGCCTGATCCCGCAAATCGAAGCGGGCACGGTGTGGGTCAACATGCACACGTTCGTCGACCCCAGCGTGCCGTTTGGCGGCATGAAGGCTTCGGGTGTCGGGCGTGAATTCGGCAGTGCGTTTATCGACGATTACACTGAGTTGAAATCGGTGATTATCCGCTATTGAGCACCGCGTACCTGTCACGAGGAAGCTTGCTCCCTCGCGACAGCCAGGCTCAACGCCCGTGGCTGCGATAGCTGCTCGGTGTCAGCCCCGTCTGCTTCTTGAACGTCTTGGAAAAATGCGCCGAATCGGCAAAACCCCAATCGCTGCCGATCTCAGTGATCGAGCGATGCGCGCAAACCGGATCACAAAGGTCCTGAGCGGCCTTCAACAACCGCTCACGCAGAATATAGCGGCAGACACTGTCACCGCTCGCCTCGAACAGCCTGTGGAGCTGGCGGCTGGAGATGCCCAGCTCTTGGGCCAGTGACGCAGGCGACAACCGCGGTGAGCCAAGCCGCTGCTGGATGACGGCTTGCACTTCATGCAACTGACAGCTTGGGGCGTCGGCGCTGGTTTGATACTCCAGCACCGACGTCAGCAACGCCACCAACGCCCTTAGCACACCATCACCGTCCTGCGGGCACGTCCACTGGGCCAACTCGCCCGCAGCGAGCTGACGCACCAGCGTACCGAGCAGTTGACCACACGCCCCTGCGGTCGGCAGCTTGCCGAAGCGGTTACGTTCCAGGCCCTTGAGCAATTCCCACGGCAACGGGATCGACACATGACCGAACAACCCCTTGGGCGTCATTTTCACCGCCCCGGAAAAGTCCAGCAAAGCCAGGTCGCCGGCGCGCAGCTCAAGCACCTTGTCGCCCAGCTCAATGGTCATCGAGCCCTGCTGCTGCAACACCAGAAAACACCGGGGCGATGAGGTGCGCTCGCTTGAGCGAGCGGCCTTGGCAATCACACTGGCATTGCTGCGAATGTGGGCGACTGCCGTGGTGCCCACCAGCGTCTGCTGCATTTCGCCGATGAAAAGGCTGTGGCAATGGTCATAGCGGGTGTCGAAACGACCGCACGCCGCGTGCACACGTTCATTCCAGGCCGACAACGTTTGACCAGACATGGCTATTCCCCTCGTTACCGGTTCACGACCCGCACATAGCGGCGGTAGCTGAAGCCGGGATACGCTGGAGCGCCTGCTGGGCCTTCAACACCGCCGCACCATAGATGGCCAGCACCGCCACCGAACAGGCGCCGGAGAACACCAATACCGCCGAGTAGCCGAATGCCTCGATCAGAAACCCACCGATGGCCGGCCCGAATGCCGCGCCCAGGGACAGGCACAGCGCGCCCAGTGCCACCAGCTTGCCCGACAGGTCGAACTCCGCCATGACGCCGAAGGTATAAGCCAGCACGAAGCCGATCGAAAAGAGAAAGCAAATAGCGCCTACGACGTAGGTGGTCAGGGAAGAAAACTGCGCCAGTAAGACCAGGCCCAGCAGCTCGGCGAGGATAATCACGGCCACCGGCATGAAGCGCCCCACCTTCAGACCGATTGCCGACGCGATGAAGCCGCCGCCGGCATTGATCAAAAAACCCAGCGCCAGCACCATGCCGATGGTGTCGGAGGCCAGGCCGGTCTTTTTCCCTATCAGCTCCAGGAAGGCCCACACCGACATAATGCCCGTCAGGAAAACCAGGCTGGCCAACAGGCTCAGCCACACGATGGTGCGACTTTCGGCACTGGCAATCCGCGCGCTTGCACCGGCCGCTTCCAGTTGCCGCTCGCTACGGCGCGGCACCCAAGGCAGCGGCAGGATTCCCATCACCACCATGGCAATGGCGATGGTGATCAGCATGCCTTCAAAGCCCCACACCGGCGCCACCGCCACGGGTAGCACGATGAGCAGCAAGGCGCCCGGCACGGTCTCGATACCCAGCTTGAAACCAAACGCACGCTCAGGCTGCGAACTGTCACCGAAGATCGTCATCGCCAGGGCGTACAACGCACCTGTGCCGGCGCCCGCAAGGGCCATGATCGCCAGCAGCGCTTTATAGGAAGGGTCGCGCAGCACAAACAAGATCGCACCCACCACCAGCGCCGACGACAGTGCCGAAATGACCCGCCAACTGAGCCGGTGAATCCACAGCAGGGAGGCCAGTCCGAAGGCACCAAAACCCAGGTTCATGGCCATGGCGAGGTTGCCCAGTTGGTGCTCACCGAGCCCGAAGCGCTCGGCAAACGCGCCAAACAGCACCGGCAGCACGTTCAATAACAAGGCACCTGCGCCCGAAACCAGGCCTGCACACACATAAACAGAGGTTGTATCGATCGGATTTATTTTTGTAATTTTCATTCGAATATCCTGGTTTTTAAACAACAGCTCACGTTTGCTTGACGACGGCCGTCACGGCGACCGCTCCGGCAGGCGTGCGAAGGGTCACGCAATAAGCGAGCAACGAGCCCAGCCCGCAACATCCCACCACCAAACACATCCCCCAGGCCGTGCCATCAGCCAAATGACTGACCCACAGACTGGCCAAGGCCCCGGTAGCAAATTGCACCGAAACCCCCAACGCCACGCTCGCGCCGGCCTGGCGTGGAAACAGCGTCATCAGGCTGGCCATGCAATTGGCGCCGATCAAACCGGTCACGCCCATGTACAGCGCCATGCAACACACGATGCTCGCCAGCCCGCCCCATTCGGTATACCCGACCAGCATCAGCGCCAGCCCTGCCCCGCTCACCAGCATCGCCCCCACGCCGAGCATGCGTTGCGGTCCAAAACGGCCCACCCAGCGTGCGTTGATGAAGGTCACCAGGATGATCCCGAGGATATTCAGGGCGAACAATGCGCTGAACACCCGTGGCGAGACGCCGAAATACACGACGTACACAAAAGGCGAAGCCGTGATAAAGGCGAACATGCCGCCAAACCCCAGGGACATGCACAGGATCAGTGCCACCGCCTTGGGTTGCCGGGCAATGGCAAGGTAAGCCGCGAAAGCCTTCCCCACAGACGCACCGCGATCCTGCACAGGCAGGCTTTCCTTCAGGGTCAGGGCGACGAGCAACAGGCACAGGCTGGACAGGATGAACAAGGTGGCAAAGATCGTACGCCAACCCTGGATCAGCACCAGCCAGGTGCCGATCATCGGCGCGACCAGTGTCGCCATCATGGTCAGCACGTGCATCCACGACAGCACTTTGGCGGCCTCCACCAGGCCGACAAGATCCCTGGCGACGGCGCGTGCCAACACCAGCGCGCCCGCGCCACCCAACGCCTGGAAAAAGCGCCAGGTAATCAGTTGTTCGACGCTGCCGGCGAACAGGCAACCCAGGGTTGCAGCCAGGTAGAGCAGCAGGCTGCCGAGCAGCAACGGGCGCCGGCCATAGCGGTCGGACAGCGGCCCGTAGCACAACATACCCAGGCACAACCCGGCGAGAAACGCGCTGATGGTGTGTTGTACCTGCGCGGTGCTGGTCGACAGGTCCTCGGCGATTTGCGGGAAGCTGGGCAGGTACGTGTCAATCGAAAATGGCCCGAAGGCCGTCAGGGACGAGAGCAGCACAATCAGGCGAGCCCGCGGCTTCATCGGCTGGGGATCGCGAGGCTGTCAAGAAACGCGATGACCAGCCGGTTGAACGTCTCGCCCTGGTCGTCATGCACATAGTGGCTGGCGTCCGCGACTTCGGCGGTGCGCACCTGCGGGTTGCTGTCGCGCATGGCTTGCAGCGTCGTCGCCGGCAGAAAGTCCGAGCGCGCGCCGCGGATGAACAAGGTCGGGCAATCCAGGGCACGGACCGCAGGCCACAGGTCGGTCGGTTCGATGCTCAAGCGCGCCTCGGCGATGCCTTGCTGATCGTGGCGCCAAGTGATCGCACCGGCGCTTTCCTTCATCGAGTGTGCCAGCCGGGAAGCCAGACTCCGCTCCGACAAGCCGGGGCGTGACGCCTGCCAGAACGCGCGGGCGGCGTCCCAATTGTCGAATTGCAGCGGGGTCTGGTTCATCTCGCGGCGGATGCGCGCGGCACCGTCACCCTGGCTGGAAGAACCGGGGCCGATGTCTTCAATGATCAGGCCCAACAGGCGTCCCGGGGTCTGCCGTGCGTATTCCAATGCGTTGGCGCCACCCAGCGAATGGCCCAGCAAGACGAAGCGCTGCAGGCCGGCGTGGGCGACGAAATCCTGCAGGTCTTCGACATAAGACTGCGTGTGGTAGCTGGCGGAAGGTGCCCAGTCGCTCAAGCCACGACCGCGCTGGTCCAGGGCGTAGACGCAAAAGCCTGGGCCGAGCGCCTCGACCAGTGACTCCCAGGTCTGTGCGTAGGCACGCAAGCCGTGCAGCAGGACCAGAGGCACGCCGCTCGGGTCGCCCCAGCGCAGGACATGCAGCTTGAGGCCTGCACGATTGGTGAAGAAACGGCTGTCTGGGATCATAGTAGTGCTCCGCGCCGACAGTGGCATGGGGTTGGGCCGCGTTAGAAACGATCGAAGCGATACGGGCTCGGATCGATGATCGGGGTGTGCCCGCTGACAATGTCAGCCGCCAGATGGCCCGCCGCCGGCGATGTACCGAAGCCATGCCCGGAGAAACCAGTGGCCACCGTCAGGCCGGGGATTTGCGCGACCGGGCCGATCACCGGGTTGGAATCCGGGGTCACGTCGATCGTGCCGGCCCAGGCCTGGGCTATCTTGGCTTGCTCGAACACCGGCCAGGCTGCTATGAGGTTGTTCATCGCATCATTATTGAGCCGCGGGTTGGCGGCCGGATCCTGCACACGCACACGTTCGAACGGGCTCACGCTGTCAGCCGACCAACGACGGGACAACGCAAGGTCCTTGAGAAAATACGTGCCCAGCGACACATTCAACACGCTGCGTTGCGCACGGAACTGAGGCATGTACTGCTTGGCCAGCAACAGGTGGTCCAAGGTGAGGAAGGCGTCCAGCTTGCCGCGCTGGGTAATGATGAAGCCACCGTCCTTGTGCTTGCGAAAGGAAAAGTCCGGCGCGCCCACGGCGATTTCGGTGGGGCCTTGCATCGGATGGGTCCGCAACACTGAGCAGGTCAACGCCAGGGTCGGCAATGACACACCGAGGTTGCCCAGGAAGCGTCGCGACCACATGCCACCGGCCAGTAATACCTGGTCGCAGCGGATCTCGCCTTTTTCGGTGACCACACCACTGACCTTACCGGCGGACATCTGCAGTGTGCGCACCGCGCACTGTTCGATGATCACCACGCCCAGGGCCATCGCGGCCTTGGCAATCGCGCTGCTGGCCAGGGTCGGTTCGGCGCGTGCGTCGGACGACGTGTAGATACCGCCGGCCCATTCACCCACGCCACCCGGCACTTTCTGTGCGATTTCGCGATTGCTCAGCAACCGCGAATCCAGGGACAGGTGCTCGACCGACTTGAGCCAGCCTTCGTGCATCGCCATCTGCGCTTCGTTGCGCGCGACGAACATAATGCCCTCTTGCCGATAGCCCACATCCGCGCCAACCCGCCCCGGCATTTGTGCCCACAAGCGGTCTGCCGCCAGGGCCAGCGGAATATCGTGGGCATGACGGCTGGTCTTGCGCACCCAGCCCAGGTTGCGTGAGGACTGCTCCGCGGCGATACGGCCTTTCTCCAGCACCACCACCGGGATATTGCGTTCGGCCAATGTCAGTGCGGCGGTCAAGCCGATGATGCCGCCGCCGATGATGACCACGGCGGTCGTGGAGGGAAAATCGGTGGACGTATTCACGGGCGCAATAGTCGGGGCCATGATCAAAACTCGCAAAACAATAGAGATCGGCCGCGCGAGGGCGCGGCCGCAGGACGGGTTATTGCGACAGGCGAATCACTTCGACCTGGGCTTTGGAGGCGTTGCGATAGGCCGTCACTTCAAGCTCCACCTTGTACACCGTCGAGCCCAATGGCGGACAAGTGACAGTGCTGGCAGGATCGACGCCACGGAACTTCTCGCCGATCAGGCCCATCACCGCCGGCACGTCCTTGGGGTCCTGGATGAACACCCGCGAGCACACCACATCGGCCAGGCTGGCATCGACTGCCTTCAAGGCCGATTCGATATTGGCAAACACCTGGTGCGTCTGTTCGAGGATGTCTTCCGGGATCAGTTTGGTCTGCGGGTTGCGGCCTGCGGTATTGGACACATAGATCCAGTTGTCCACCACCACCAGGCGCGAATAGCTGGCCTGGTCTTCAAACGGCGAACCGGTCTTGAGCTTGATGATTTTTGTCATGTCGAAGGTCTCGTCAGTTGGGTAAGGAATGGCTCAGCGCAGCACCGGGGTTTCCCACAGGTTCAGTTTCACGCCGATGCCTTTTTCGATGGCATTGCGGTACACCACCGTGCCCCACGCCACGTCTTCGACCGGCATGCCGCCCACCGACATGATGATGATCTCTTCATCACTGCGACGGCCCTGGGCATCGCCGGCGACGATCTTGCCGATGTCTTCGAGTTCGTCGGCCTGCAACGTGCCTTCGGCGATCATGTCCATGAACCGCACACCGATGACCGGCACACAGTGG
The DNA here is from genome assembly GCF_023148575.1 of Pseudomonas sp. EYE_354. Taxonomy (NCBI): domain Bacteria; kingdom Pseudomonadati; phylum Pseudomonadota; class Gammaproteobacteria; order Pseudomonadales; family Pseudomonadaceae; genus Pseudomonas; species Pseudomonas sp. EYE_354. The sequence goes on along the minus strand of NZ_JAHXNQ010000006.1, from coordinate 264,773 downwards.
TGCGCAGGCTTGGGCAATTCTTCGAACCAGGCTTCGTAGAGGCCGGTGTTGTCCAGTACCTTGCGCACGTCCGCGCGTTCCATCCCCTCGTCCAGCGAGCAGGCTGCCGGCATGGCCATGAAGCAGCCCGGCTTGACCCACTCACGCTTCACAATTGGGTAGTTTGAGGGGTCGCCTGTCTCACCGGAGCTACAATAAGTAACAAGGTCGGAACCACGGACCACCTCTTCGAGGGTGTCGACCACTTGAACGGTGGTTATCTGCGGGTAGGTTTCCTTCACCCAACCAAGAAAATCATTCAGGCTTTTCTCGCCACGGCCTTTGATCTTCAAGGTGTCAATGTGCGGGCAAACGGCGATGAACGCGGCGAGGGTGGTCTTGCCCATGACGCCTGGACCGAGCAGGCCGACCACTTTCGAGTCTTTGCGGGCCAGGTGCCGCGCGCCGACGCCGGGGATTGCACCGGTGCGATACGCCGACAGCAGGTTGGCGGACATATGCGCAAGCGGTGCGCCGGTGTCAGGGTCGTTGAGGGTGAACATCAGGATTGAGCGCGGCAGGCCTTTCTCGCGGTTGGCGATATTGGAGCCGTACCATTTGACGCCTGCGGTGCAGAAGCTGCCGCCCAGATAGGCCGGCATCGCCATCATGCGACGGTCGGCAGTGGGCTTGGGCATATTCGGGAAGGGCGAATCCTTCGGAAACACCACCATCGCCCCGTGTGAATCATTGTTCGGACCCGCCATGCGGTAGTCGCCGCTATAGAGCAGACCGAACATCTCTTCCATGGTATTCACGCAGGCCAGCATGTCGGTTACGCCGGCGCGGATCATGTCCTGCTCGGACAAGTAGATGAAATCTATTTTTGTGGTAGTGGACATTATTATTCTCGACTCAAAGAGATATCGCTGCGGTAGGCGCTGCTCCCACGCTATCGAGGTCGAGTATCTGTGAGTGTTTCACCACGGTATTGTAAATTTCGGACATCAAGGTTCGTCCCGGCCCTCCGAGTTGGCGCGATAAATGCGTGAATATTCCCGCATATCCCACTCCAAGGTCCGGCCATGCCCAACCTGTGTTCACCGCCGCTGCGGCAAACCGCTTACGAACAACCCTGGTTCGTACTGAATTCTTCGCGGTATTCGGTAATGCCTTCCGAGCACCCGGCGATTTCGCACTTCTACGCCTTCGATGTCGCTCGCTCGGCGGATCTGCTGGCGGTGCCGGACGGCTGCGTGGATATCGTGTTCGACTGTGACGCCACGCGCCCTAGCGTGAGGATTTGTGGTACCCCGCTGGAGGCGCAGCAGGTCGAACTGCTGCAGGGTCACCATTACTTCGGCGTGCGCTTTGCGCCGGGGGTCATTCCAGGGTTCATCAACGTGGTGGCCGAGGAGCTGACCGAACAGGAATGGGACCTGCTGCAGGTGTCGACATTTGCCCAACGCATGTTCGAGAGCATCGTCCAGGCTCCCCAGTTGCAGGAGCAGATAAAGCTGTTCAACGATTACCTGGCCCCGCGCCTCATGGGCCGAAGCTCGAAACTCACGGCCATGGTCATCCAACAGGCGCTTGCGCATCGCGGCGACCTGCGTATCCAGCAACTGGAAGAACTCAGCGGGTACACCAGCCGCACGATTCATCGCCAGTTCAGCCAGGACACCGGCCTGTCGCCCAAGACGTTCTGCCGGATCATTCGCTGCCAGGCGGCGCTGGAAACCCTGAACACCCAGCACGATGTATCGTGCTCGGACCTGGCCCTGGACCTGGGCTTTTCCGATCAATCGCACTTCCTGCGCGACTTCAAGAAGCTGGTCAGCACGACGCCCTGTGATTACCAGCGAAAAATCCTGCAGAGCGCCTACGCCGAGCGCATCCACTTCGCCTGATTACCCTCCCCCGGTTCAGCGAAAAATTAATTCACCTCTCCATCATTTCTCCATAAAACCTTCGCCGAACGTGCATGCTTGCGGTGCATCATTCAATCCGTTGCTGAAAAGCAGTGCACCCACCGAGCAGACCATGACTGAACCACTCCTTGCCGCGCCCGCCAACCAGGCGCTGGTGCTGATCGCCGAAGACGAGCCGGAAATCGCCGACATCCTCACGGCCTACCTCAAGCGTGCGGGTTTTCGTACCGCCCATGCGCAGGATGGGCGTCGTGCGCTGGAACTGCACCAACTGCTCAAGCCGGACCTGGTGCTGCTCGATGTGATGATGCCCAAGCTGGATGGCTGGATGGTGCTGGCGGAGTTGCGTCATCGCGGTATCACGCCGGTGATCATGCTGACTGCACACGACCAGGACATGGATAAACTCATGGGCCTGCGCATTGGTGCGGACGACTACATCGTCAAACCCTTCAATCCGGCAGAAGTCATCGCCAGGATTCAGGCCGTGCTGCGCCGCTGCAGCGTTCAAGGCCAGGGCGCCGACCACCGGATGCTGCGCGTCGACGCCTTTGAGATCGACATCGACAGCCATGAAGTGAACGTACACATCGGCACGCAAAAACAACCGTTGCACCTGACGGTGACCGAATTCAAGTTGCTCGCACAGCTGGCCAAAGCGCCGCGCCGAGTGTTCAGCCGCGCCGAACTGCTGGTGCTCTGCTCGCCGGAGAGCGAGAGCCTGGAGCGGACCGTCGACAGCCATATCAGCAAGTTGCGTCGCAAAATCGAAGAGCTTGGCCTGCACGGCGTACCGGCCAGCATCCGTGGTGTCGGCTACCGGTTCGGGAGCCAGGCATGAAAGTGGCCAACAGTTTGAGCCGGCAAATTATCGTGTCGATGTCGGCCGTAGTGATGTGCGTGATCGCGCTCGCCCTGGTGGGCTCCTACATATTCTATGCATTGCTCTGGACCTATTCGCCGCCGACGGAGTTGGAAATGCAGTCGGATGAATGGCTGCCCAGCGGCGTGGAATGGGTGTGGATGGGCTTGATTACCTGCGTCAGCCTGGGCGTCGGCGCGGCGGTGGCCGTCAAATTATCCAAACGCATTCTGACACCGCTCAATTCGGTGGCCGTGAGCCTGCGCAGCCTGGCCGACGGAGACCTGGATGCCCGCGCCGTCGCGCCTGATCTGTCCCTGGGCGAAGCGGCCCTGTTGGTGGATGACTTCAATAGCATGGCGAACCGTTTGAAACGCATGGCCGAGGAACAAGCCTTCTGGAACGCCGCGATTGCCCATGAGCTGCGCACCCCGCTGACCATCCTGCGCGGTCGCTTGCAGGGGCTGGCCGAGGGTGTATTCGAGCCGGACACCGCGCAGTTCTACAGCCTTCTGGGCCAGGTCGAGGGCTTGACCCGGCTGGTCGAAGACCTTCGCGTGGTGGGCATGGCCGACAATGGCCACCTGGAATTGGCGCTCAAGGAGGTGGAGCTGGCCGGTGCACTGGAGGCTGAAGCGCGCTTGTTCGAGCCCAGCCTGAACGGTGCCGGCTTTGCCCTGCATTTAAACCTGCGCAAGGGCCTGGTGTACTGCGACCCCGATCGCCTCTGCCAGGCTTTGCTCGCGCTGCTGGACAATATTCGCCAACACGCCACACCGGGCAACGTGAGCATTGAACTCGACAGTGACGAGCGAGGCCACGTTCTGAGGGTCTCGGATGAGGGGCCGGGAGTCGACGCCGCATTCGCCACACATATTTTCGATGCGTTTCAGCGTGGCGAGAGCTCACGCTCGCGTGCCCAGGGCGGCAGTGGCCTGGGGCTGGCCGTGGTGCGCGCAATTGCCCTCGCCCATGGCGGCGCAGTGACCTGTCGAACAGCGCTAAACAGCGGCACGGTGTTTGAACTGAGCTGGCCATGCGGCGCCTTTTTAAATACTTAATCCTGACAACCAATAAACAATTAATACCAACTAAGGTGATGGCATGCGTCTCTCTATTGGCCTGTTCAAGAGAGCAATAAAGTATCGCCACTTTGCCTTACTGGACACACACGGACGTTGCATTGCTTTCATGAGTTGCGAAAGGATTCCTGCCAGGGGTGAATGGGTGGAAGTCAACGAAGTCAATCTCGCCTGGCTCAGCCAAACGCTGCCGGGCCAGGAGCGCCAGGGCAGCAAATAGTCGTATCACCCGCCGCCTGGCTCTGATGTTTAACGTTATTACGTGGATAACTGTTATGCCGACACAGCATTCAGCTCGGAACACTATCGACCTTAAACAAGTGGAAGCGTCACTGACGCTCTACTCGTTTAAATTGAGAAAGTTGCAACGTTTCTGGATTCCCCTGCAGCAGTACGCGCCGCAGTGTGTATTGGCGTTGTGGTTGATCGGCGTGTGCGTTTCTTTAGTGACGCTGACGTATTACCACTGGCTGGTCATTGCACCCGCTATTTGCCTGTTGATCACCGTGGAAATCATTATCGAAGAAGTACAGATCGATCTTTTATTGATGACCGATGAAGCGCGTTATCTGCTCGACGTCACCCGTGACATTTATCAGCGCACTGCGCGCGCCGCAGGTGCCCGATGCAGCCCGTAACGCCGCCGGTTTTGCTCGAACAGCGTGACAAACTGGGGCGGCGATCCGCCAGCCAGACCCTCAAGGCGATCGCCAGAGCCTACCCCGGCAAGCTGTTCGGCACCTTGTCGCTGGTCGCGTTGGAAAATGCTCTGCTGCTGGCCTACCCATTGTTCGCCGGGTTTGCCGTCGACTCGATCATCCGTGGCGATGTCGGCAGTGCCGTGTGGTACGCCGCCGTAGTCCTCGGTTTCTGGGTGGTCGGCGCGGCGCGCCGGGCCCTGGATACACGCACCTTCACGCGCATCTATGCCGACCTCGCGGTGCCGGTGATTCTTAACCAGCGCCTGAGTCACCACAGCACCTCCAAGGCGGCGGCGCGAGTGGTATTGGCGCGGGATTTCGTCGACTTTTTCGAAAAGCATGTGACGACCATCGCCACTGCGCTGGTGTCGGTTGTCGGCGCGGCGGGCATGCTGCTGGTGATCGAGCCCTGGGTCGGCCTGGCCTGCCTGCTTGCACTGGTACTGTGCGTGACCCTTATGCCGGGCTTCGCACGGCGTAACCAGCGCTTGCATGAGCGTTTGAACAATCGCCTGGAAAAAGAAATAGGTCTGGTGGAAAAAGTCGGCGCCAACACCCTGCGCCGTCACTACCACGTGTTGTCGCGACTGCGAATCGGACTGTCCGACCGCGAGGCCGTTGCCTTCCAGTCCATTGGGGTGCTCGCGGCGCTGTTGTTCGTGGTAGCCATCACCCAACTGGCGTTGGCGCCGGCGATAAAGGCCGGGCATATCTATGCGGTGATGACCTACCTGTGGACCTTCGTCAGTTGCCTGGACGAAGCCCCCACGACAATCGACCAACTGGCGCGGCTCAGGGATATCGGCAAGCGCGTGGACCCAGGGCTGGCGTAAAACCGTAGCAGGTGGGCGATGCGCGCTGGGCACATGGAGTTTGGACGCTGACCAGTGCCCTCAGTGGCGCACGCCCTGTCGTGTCAGTACGACGCTCGACGTGTTTCGGACGGCGACTCACCGAACAACTCGCGGTAATGCGTGGCGAAATGGCTCAGGTGAAAAAAGCCCATGGCCACGGCGAGCTCACCGATGTTTTTCTCGCTCGCAGGGGTGGCGATCAACTGTCGCCTGACCGCGTTGAGGCGCAAGTTGCGCAGGTACTCGACCGGTCGCATATCGGTGACGGCCTGAAAACTGTTCTGCAGAGTCCTGCGGCTGACGCGTAACTGTTCACACAGATCAAGAATGCTCAACGGCGTATCGCCACTGGCAATGATCAATTCCTGGCTGCGCCGGACCAGGTAGGCACTGACGGCGAAATTGCCCCGCCGGCAACGCACCTCGTCGCTGGCATGGCTGAACAAATCGAGAAACGCACCCAGCAATTCGTCTTCCAGCATCTTTTCCGAGACGGGGCTTACAGCGCCCGCCTGTTCCAAAAAGTGACGAAACAGCGGGTGGATGCGCTGGCGAATGCGCAACAGTAACGTTTCGTCCACGCTGAGCGCAGACACGCTGGTCAAGCGTTTGAGCTGGTCGTTGGAGAGTTCGAAAGCGGCCAGTTTGGCAAAGCGCACGGCATCGACGTTGAGTGCGAAAAAGTGCGTACCTTGCGGCGCATGCAACACGAACTCTTCGCCGTCACGCAACAGCACCACGCTTTGCGCGCTCACCTGCTGGCCTTGCACCACTGGCGGGCTGCCCAGTGACATGGCCGCACACAAGCGCCCCTTGGGCGAGCGGCCATGCTGCACCACACGTTTATCCAGCACTTCCTGGAAGATCTGGAAACGATCGCCGGACAACTGCCACAGTTCGCTGGTCAGGCAACCACGACCGAGTTGGTCATACACCTGCTGCCAGCCCTGGATCGAGCCGGCGTGCTGTTGAGAGTCATTGAAGGTACGGACTTCGGCGAGCATATGCGTCATTCCTCGGCGGCCAGCGTGTTGTTTTTGGCCAGAAGGCGGGCTCAGTCATCCATAACGGTGGCGGGTGCTTGCGCAGGCGCGCGGCCTGGGTGGAAATCCAAAGCCAGTTCCGTGCCAAGCATGCACAAACGATAAGCGCCCGCGTGTATATCCAGCGGAGCCAGCAACGCACCGGACAGCACCACCTGCCCGGCGTCCACGGGATGACCGTCTGCCAGCAGACGCCGCACCAGCCAGCACAGGTTGAACAGCGGGCTGTCTTCGCGCGCCTGGGTATCACCGCTGCCGAGCAATGCGCCGTCGTGCTCCAGGCGATAATCCACGCAGGCATGCCGCACCGCATCGAACGGCACGCGCGTCCCGACACAGTAAAGCCCTGCGGCGGCGTTATCGGCCAGGAATGCGCCAAGCCCGAAAGCCCAGCCCTGCCAGCGGCAGTCGGCGATTTCGAAGGCCGGGGCGACCTCGGCAATCGCCGCCAGAATCTCCTCGTCACGGTAGTTGCCTGGCGCCAGGGCCCGTCCGAACACCAGCGCCAGTTCAACCTCAAGCTTGGGCTGGATCAGCCGCGCCAACGACACCGCGCTGGCCGGCTCGACCGCCATGGCAGACGTGAGCGCGCCATACACGGGCTCGTCAAGGCCAAAACGCGCCTGCGCCGCCCGGCCGGCGAACGCCACCTTCCAACCGCTCAGATGCTCGCCAGCTGCCAGGCGCTGTGCCAGGCCCTGACGCAACAGCGCGTAACCTTGCTGCTTGTCCAGCGCCTGTGGCGGCAACGGTGCAATGGCCCGGGCGCTCTGCCCGGCCGCGTGCAGTTGACCGAACAACTCGTCAGCGCCGCTCACGACAGTTGCTCCGCCAGCTTGCGCAGCACGCCGTCCAGCCGCTCAGGCGTGGTGATGGCGGCGACGAAGCGGTCCGGCCGCACCACGACGATGCAGTCACGCACCTTGGAGAACCATTCGCCCAGGCGGTTATCCACGTCCTCGACACTCAAGGCATCAGTGGCCGTTAACGGCTGGTTACGCCCCACACCGCTGCGCGAACGATTGACCTGGATGAAACGTGTATCCCAGCGCGTCCAATACTCGACCATCGGCCCGCTGAGATGCTCACGTGGGTTCACCCGATAACCCAACACCGCATAACCGTTGCCGAGCACTTCGTCCAGGCGCCGACGCTGGCCCTGGTGGTCTTCGATATTCGGCTGGATGAACAACTGCCCGACCAGATCGTCCTCACGCAACTCGGCCCGCTCGTGATAAACAAGGCCCTTGGTGATAGTGGCCTTGGGTTTGAACTTGAATTCGAGCAGGTGCGAACGCAGGTTGTCGACCGTGTTCACCGCCTGGAATAACCAATCGCGCACGCCGGCCATCAGCGGGTTGGTCAAGCCCAGTACCGCGCCCATGTTGTCGGCCAGGGACACCAGTTCGGTCGCATGGCCCCGGCGTTCCTGGTCGTAAGTGGCAAGGATCGACGGCGCCGCGCGGCCCTGAATGATCGCCGCCAGCTTCCAGGCCACGTTGGCCACGTCTCGCAGGCCGGAGTTGAGGCCCTGCCCGGCCCAGGGCGGCGAAATGTGCGCAGCATCACCCACCAACGCCACGCGTTTTTGAACAAACCGCGCCGCAACCCGCGAATGGTGGGTGTAGGCACGTATGCGGATGATGTTGAGCTGGTCGACGGCATCGCCGATATGCCCGTGGATCAGTTGGCGAATCGTTGCCTCTTCGCACATTTTCGCTTCGTCTTCGCCTTCCAGCAGCATGAATTCCCAGCGTCGCTGCTGGTAAGGCAGGTAGATGCACACGAAGGGCCGCTGCGGGTCGGCATGCAGCGCCGTGTAGGGTGCATCGAGTGTGTCGTTGGCGGTGTCGACCACCACCCATTTACGCGGATGGGTCAGCCCGAGCAGCTCGATACCCAGTTGTTTGCGCACGGTGGAGCGCCCGCCGTCGGCGCCGATCACATAGTCGGCCTGAAGTTGGTAGATCTCGCCGTCGGCATCGCGCACCTGCAGGGTCACGCACTGCTCGTCCTGATGCAGTTCGAGCAGTTCATGGCCCTGGCGCAATTCAACGCTGGCATGCTGCCCGAGGTGTTCACGCAAGGTGCCTTCGAGCAACTGCTGCATGAAGATATTGCGCATCGGCCAGCCGTACTGCGCGACACTCGGCTTGACCTCGGCGAAACACACACCGCGTGCGTTGTAATAACGCAGCGGCACGTCACAGATCATGTCGCGCACCGCCACCTCGGCGATGCCGATGCCCTGCAGTACACGCAAGGCCTCATCGTCCATGCCGACTGCCCGGGGATAAGGCAGGATGCAGTCGGCCAGCTCAAGGACGACGCAGTCGACACCGTACATTCCCATGTAGTGCGCGGCCGTGATGCCGTTGGGGCCACCGCCCACGATGACAACTTGGGTCTTCTCCTGCTTCATCGCTATTCACCGCTTTTCTTGTTGTGGTTTGAGTCCAGTACCGCGTGATCCTGCACGTTTATCAGTGCAGACCGTCAAGGCCTTTTACGTCTTCGACTTTCAGCCCGCCCAGCCGCGCATGCAGGCGCCCGCGCGTGGCGAAGGCCCAGATTACGACGATTTCATCCGGCGAAGGACCGTCGCCGAAGGTCACCGAGAAACTGTCGTAGTGCGAGCGCACGTACAAAGCGTCCTTGTGCGCCAGTGGCACGTCGATGGTCGAACCTGGGCCGCCACGCTTGCCGGTGGACGGCACCCACGATTTGCCACCGCCGAGGGCGACGCGAATCGGATCGGCGGCCGGGTTGGTCAGAAACGCATTGCCGTGCTCGTACTCGCCGGCGCTGCCCACCAGGATAGCCTTGCCGTAGCTTTCAATCCGGCGTGAGCCGGCCAGGGCCTGGATGCGCCGGCCGAATTCTTCACCCAACAGCGGCGATGGCTCGACCAGTTGCGAAAGGTCTTGACTGTAGCGGCCGGCATACGGGTTGGCGATCACCGCCGCGACGGCGTATTTGAACACTGGTTCGCCATCGGCCAACTGGCCGGTTTCATTGGCTAGGGTCTCTTCAACGAAGCTGTACCATTTGCGGATGTGATAGCTGGCGAAATTTGCAGTTTTCATCGGGTGTGCCTCTGCTCAAAGGGGGTCGAGTGGGTCAAGCGTGATGTTGCGACTCGGCGCACCGGCGGCCTTGAAGCGGGCCTTGCCGCACGCATCGTCATGCTCGGTTTCGAGAAAAAACTCCATGCGGTTGCAATCGGGATCGTTGAAATACAAGCCATTGCCGATTTCATGGTCGGTAATTTTCACCACCTCCACGCCCTTCTTCAGCAACATGCCGTAGAGCTGGCGCAACGTGGTCATGTCACCGGCAATTTCCAATCCGTAATGCTGCAGCCCCAGCCCGCCCTGATGGGCGCCGGGCTCTGCACGAATCAACGCAATGTCGTGATGCTTGGTGCCAAACGCCATCATCACCCAGCTCTCGCCACGGGCACTTTCGTGCATGCCCAGAATGTCGGCGTACCAGCGCGCCGACACATCAGGATCACTCACCCAGAGCGATAAGTGAGTTCGAAGGATTTCGACTTTCATCACTGGTTACCTCAGTTTTTCTTGACGATGGATTGATGCCCGGCTTTGATTTGCGCCACAGCAGGCGTCCACAACACATCGGCGATCTCGCTGAATTCGCGCCAGTGCTTCTGCCAGCCATCACCGCCGTTATCGGACGTAAACAAGTGCCCGTATTTGGTGCCCGCCACAATCTGGCGCGGGTTGGCCGGGTTGAAGGCAATCGCCCAGACGCAGGAATTGGGCTGCTGTGGCAGCGGCAGCACTTCCCAGGTTTGTGCCGCATCACGGGAAACCAGGATCTTGCTGGTGGTGCCGGGCGTACCGTCGGAAATACTCAGGTACAGCTGATCCTCTGTGCCCAGCGGCGCGTTCATGGCGCGTATGTAGTACAGGCCAAACGCCTCGCGGCCGATAATGCCGGTCCAGGTCAGCCCCTCGTCCAGGCTGCGGTAGACCGCATTGACGCAGACCACCACGATGACTTTTTCGCCGTGGTTGGGCAGTACCAGGATGTTGTGAATGTCCGAGTTGAAGTCCCACAACAGGCGATCGTCGACGCGGGTCCAGCTGTCACCACCGTCGCGCGAGTGGAACAGTCCACCTTCCTCCAGGCCGAACCACACTTGGTTACGGTCAGTGGGGTCATAGGCGAAGGCCAGCAGGCGTGGGCGGCTGACGCCGTCGCAGAACTCCGGAATCTCCACCGGGGCGCGATCCCAGCTTGCGCCGCCATCCAGGGTGCGCCACAGCACGGCGCGCGAAGGCGCACCGGTACCAACGAAAATCCGCTGTGCATCCTGGGGATCCACCGCCACCTTCCACACGGTTTCGCCGTTGAACGGTGAGTCAACCTGGCTCCAGCGCCCGCCGGTGTCATGGCTGACGCACAAACCGATATCGGTGCCGGCATAAATCACTTCCGGCGTGCCGGGGTGCATGCTCAACGAACGGGTGATTGCGTCGAACTCCAGGTCTTGTCCCAGGCCCAGGCGATGCCAGGTCTTGCCATCGTCGGCGCTGCGGATCACCGCTTGCCCGACGGTGGCAACCAAAAGGGTGCCGTTACTCATCACAGATGCTCCTCAGATATAGATGCCGCGGGTCAAGCCACCGTCAATGCCGATGGATTCACCGGTCACCGCGGCCGCTTTTGGCGACGCCAGGAAACCAATCAACCAGCCCATTTCAATTGGCGCGAGGGTGCGGCGAATCGGCGTCGCATCGATGTAGGCCTGCTCGACCTGTTCCGAGGTCTTGCCCTGCTTGACCGCTTCGCGCTCGTACAGCTCCTGGATATGCGGGGTGTCCACCACGCCGGGGTGAATCAGGTTGACCGTGATGCCCGAAGGGCCGAGCTGGTCGGACAGGGTCTTGGTCATGTGGGCGATGGCCAGGTTGCGCATGCCCGAGAGCACTTTGCTGCTGCGCCCGGTGAGGCCGCCGATGTTGATGATGCGACCGAAGCCGCCCGCCTTCATGTGCGGAGTCACGGCCTTGGCGCAGCGGAAGTAGCCGATGACCTTGGTGTTGAGGTCCGAGAGCAGCTCGTCGTCACCGGCGTGCTCGATGTCATTGCGCACGACACCGGACGGTGCCGCAGCACCGTTGACCAGGATGTCGATACGGCCGAAGTGTTTGTGCGCAGCCTCGACCATCTCCGACACGGCCTTCATGTCGTTGGTGTCACAGAACAGCGGCAGCACTTCGTTCCCGGTCTGTGCACTGATCTCTTCGGCCGCCAGTTGCAGGAACGCCATGCGGCGCGCGCAAATCACTACTTTGCAGCCTTCCTCGGAGAGAAAACGTGCGACTTCCTTGCCGATGCCCATACCGCCGCCGGTGACAATGGCCACGCGGCCTTTCAATTCCAGATCCATAGCAACTACCTCTTGTGATTATTCAGTTCAGGCCAGATCGACAAACACGCTCTTGGTCTCGGTGTAGGCATCGATCACGTTTTTACCCATTTCCCGGCCCCAGCCGGATTGCTTGTAACCGCCGAACGGCGAGGCCGCGTCGACCACGTTCCAGCAGTTGATCCACACCAAGCCCGCTTTGAGCTGCGCCGCCACGCGGTGCGCCGAGCGCAAATCGCGGGTCCACAGACCGGCCGCGAGGCCATACGGCGAATCGTTGGCGCGCAGCACCAGGTCGTCGATTTCGGTCCAGCTCATGACGGTCAGCACCGGCCCGAAGATCTCTTCGCGGGCGACACAGGCCCCCTCGGCGCGGTCCAGAAAGACGCTTGGCGCAATAAAGTGGCCGCGCTCCAGATGGGCCGGGCGCTCGCCCCCGCAGATCAGTTCGGCGCCCTCCTCCTGGCCGCGTTGCAGGTAGCCCTTGACCGTGTTGAGTTGGCGCCCCGACACCAGCGGCCCCATGCTGCTGGTCGGGTCCAGGCCGTTGCCGAGTACATGGGCGGCGGCGTGCCGCTCAAGCTCTTCCAGTACCTGGTCCAGCACGCTGGCGTGTACGTAGAGCCGCGACGCGGCGGTGCACACCTGGCCCTGGTTGTAGAAAATGCCATCGGCGGCACCTTTGGCGGCGCGCACGATATCGGCGTCCGGCAGGATGATGTTCGGTGACTTGCCGCCCAGTTCCAGCGAGACTTTTTTCATGTTGCTGGTGGCCGCTTGCGCGATCAGACGACCGACCTGGGTCGAGCCGGTAAAGGCAATCTTGTCGATGTCGGGATGCTCGGCCAGCGGCGCACCCGTTTCGGCGCCAAGGCCAGTGATCAAGTTGACCACCCCGGCGGGGAACCCGGCCGCTTCGATCAACTGCACCAAGCGAATGGCAACCAGCGGGGTCTGCTCGGCGGGTTTGAGCACCGCCACGCAACCGGTCGCCAATGCTGGACCGAGCTTCCACACGCACATGTTCAACGGGAAGTTCCACGGCACGATCAGCGCACAAACGCCGACCGGCTCACGTAAGGTGTAATTGAGCATGGGCGCACCGCTGGCCGGCGACACCGGCAGCGTGCTGCCTTCGATCTTGGTCGGCCAGCCGGCGAAGTAACGCAGGATGGTTGCGGCACTGGCGGCTTCGCCGCGAGCGGCAGCGATAGGCTTGCCGTTCTCCAGAGTGATCAACTGCGCCAGCTCCTCACGGTGCTGGTCCAGCAGGTCCGCCAGGCGAAACAGCAACAGGCCGCGCTGGGCGGGCGACTGCAGCGCCCAGACGCCGGTGAACGCCGCGCGGGCGGCGGCTACCGCTGCATCCACATCACGCGCGTCACCTCTGGCGACTTCGGTGAGGGTTTCTTCCGTCGCCGGGTTTTCCACGGCGAATCGCCCGCCAGCCGCGGCGTCCTGCCAACTGCCACCAATAAACAAGCGGCCGGGCTGAGACAGGAAGGCCTGGACGGCCGGTAGCACTTCGTACGATTTCATCATCGACTCCTTCACAGCGCCATTTCGATCAGGCAAGGCCCGCCATCCGCGCTGGCATTGGCCAGCGCCCGTTGCAATTGAACATTGGTTTGCACCGTGCAGGCGGGCACGCCGTAGCCTTTGGCCAGGGCCTTCCAGTCGATGCGCGGGCTGTCGAGCACGGTCAGGCGCAGGGCCTGGGGGTCCATCTCGGTCATGCCGAAGCGACGCAGTTCATTCTGCAAAATCGCGTAGCGATGGTTGGCGGCAATCAGAATCACCACCGGCAACTGCTCGCGGGCGATGCTCCACAGGGTCTGGATGGTGTACTGGGCACTGCCGTCGGACTGCAGGCAGAACACACGATTGCCCCGCTCGGCCAGCGCGGCACCGAACCCCACCGGAATACCCTGCCCAATCGCGCCGCCGGTGTTGGTCAACACCCGATGCCGCGCGGCACCGGCGGAGGCGGTGAAGAAGGGATAGCCACAGGTGCCGCCCTCAACCGAGACAATGCTGTCGTGGGGCAGTGACGCGGCCAATACCTGGCCAATGGACTGTGGCGTCAATTCGGCGTGGCCGGGCGGCAGTTCGATGCCCTGCGGGGTCGGCACATAAGCCGGCGCCTTCAGGGCATCGGCGAGCGCCGCCAGCGCGCCGGCGACGTCATCACCGACTTCGGCCAACGTCAGCAGGCGCTCACGTTCAGCGAGACGCGACGGTATGCCTTCGTAGCCAAAATAGCTGATGGGTTCCGGCACGCCCGCGCAGACGACAAGGTCGTACTGCTCGAGAATTTCGATCGCCACTTCCGGGAAATACGGCAGGCGATCCAGGTCCGGCAAACCACCGCCACGGTAGCTCAGACGCGGAAACGTCTCGGCGAACATGCGCACGCCGGGCAGTTGCGCCAGGCGCCCCGCCGCTTCCAGGCCCGCAACAGACAACCCCTCATCGCCGACGATAAACACCAGACGCTGACCGTCACGCAGCGCCTGCGCCACTGTCTCGATCCGGTCACCGGCAAACCGGCGCACCGGCGCGCGCAACGGGGCGAATACACCGTTGTGCGTTACGGCATGGGCCTGCAGGTCCATGGGCAAAATCAAACTGGCGATCTGGCCTTTGGCCTGCCACGCCGCGCGTACCGCTTCCTGCAAATCCTCACCGATCCCCGACGCGGTGCGCGAGGTGCGCACCCAGCCCGAGACGGTGCCGGCCAAGGCCTGGATGTCACTCGCCAACGGCGGATCGTAGTTCACATGCCAGGAGGCGTGATCGCCGATCACGTTAACGATGGGGGTATTGGCCCGGCGTGCGTTATGCAGGTTGGCGATGCCGTTGGCAAACCCAGGGCCCAAGTGCGTCAGGGTCATTGCCGGCTTACCGGCGATGCGGCCGTAGCCATCCGCCGCACCGGTGCAGACGCCTTCAAACAGCGACAACACCGGCTTGAGAGCAGGTGCGCTGGCCATGGCGGCCACCAGAGGAATCTCGGTGGTCCCGGGGTTGGCAAAGCAGTACTCGATACCACTTGCCGCTGCCGCATTCACTATCAGTTGCGCACCATTCATTTTCAGCCCTCTTGCTTGAGCGTTTTCTTTGGTGAGATTTATCACACAAACGAAAACCACAAACAAGATATTTCGTCTTTAAATCTCTTAATTTGAGATTAAAGTGATTTTTAAGGCTGAAAAGTTTAGTGTGTTGACCTGTTGATTCGGCTTGCTCGTGAAGGCGGTCTGTCAGTAACTTCCATCACTGGCCCAACGCTTTTGCGAGCACGCCCCACATCGGATCTGCGCTGTTTTCGCCTATAGTGCTAACCCGCGTGCCATCCCTTCTCTAGGAACGAAATGAGCAGCCTGAGTAAATTGTTGAATGTCCTGGACCTGTTCGGTCCGGCGACGTTGAAGATCGATCCGGACACCATCGCCGAGCGCATGGGCCTGTCGCGCGCCACCGCGTATCGCTATGTCAAGGAATTGTGCGACGCCGGCCTGCTGACCCGCGTGGATGCAGGCCACTACGGCCTCGGCCCGCGGGTGATTGAGCTGGACTGGATGATGCGCCAGTACGACCCCATCCTTCTGGCCGGGCGCGAGCTGATGCACGAGCTGTCGGCGCAGACAGGCCTGGCGGTGTTCGCCAGCGTTTTCTACGACGGGCGCATCATTAACACCTACATCGCCGAACCCACCGACACGTATCACTTTTCCTTCGGGCGCGGGCATCCGCTGCCGTTTTTTCGCGGCGCACAGTCCAAGGTATTGATCGCCTTCCAGAAAGGTCGACGCCTGCAGCGTCTGTTCGAAGAACATATGGCGGGCGACCCGGACAGCACCTACGACTGGGCCAGCTTTGCCAAGGCCACCAAGAAGATTCGCAAGGATGGGTACTGCATGACCCACGATGAACTCAATCTCGGCCTGACCGGCATCGCCGCGCCTATCATCCAGCCGGATATCGACGAGGTGATCGGCAGCCTGTCCGCCGTCGGCAGCACCCAGAGCTTCAAGCTGCTGCGTCAGGAAACCGTGATTGAAATGGTCATGGACACCACCCGCCGGATTGCCGAGAACCTGCGCAATCCGCCGGGCGCGCCCGCTGCGGTGGGTTAGAACGGCACGGCGATGGTCAACTGGCTGTAAACGTTGGTGCCGTTGCCGGCGACCTGGTTACCACCGGTATTGGCGTCCTGCTTGGGCTTGTAGAGGCCGATCAGCGGAGTGACGATCAGGTGTGGGTTGACGGCCCACTCAACGTATAGGTCCAGTTCGCGTGCATTGAGGTTCAGCGCATTGCGCTTGCGCACGGTGTCGAAGTCGAAGTACAGCGCACCCAGGGTCAGGTTTTCCAGAGGCGTGGCCTTTAAGGCCACGTGCTGGATGCTGGTGTTGCTGTTGAACGGCCCGGCATAGTTGCCCGCGACTTCGCCTTGCAGCCAGGTGCCATAGCCGGTGCTCAGGCCGGTGAACAGCGAATCCCACTTCTGGGAGTAGCGGGTGTAGCGATAGCTGACCTTTGGCGTCCAGGCGACATCGGCAAAGGTGTAGCCGGCTTCGCCGTACCAGGCTTTTTCCGGGCCGGTGTCCTTGTCCTGCCAGGCATATTCGAACGCCAGGTTCACGTTCGGCAGACCTGCGTCGCCTTCGCCGCGCACGCTGTAGACATTCATGCCCTTGCGCTGGCGCTGAAAATCACTGGCCCAGCGGTCGTTCACATCGATGCCATGCACCCAGGTCAAGCCCAATGTGCCGGGTTTGGTGGTGTAGTCCAGGGTACCTGCGGCCATTTCGGTTTCAGCCTGGGCGCGGTTATCGGACTTGAGCCACAACAGACTGCCGTGCAGACCATCCTTGCCGCCCAGGCGCAGGAACGCGGTTTGATCGAAGGCGTGCCGCGCGGCCAGGTAATACGCACCGCCACGGTTCAACGTGCCGTCTGCCGGGCCCTTGCCCAGGTTCGGTCCGTCGTCGTTGATCAGGAAGCCACTGCCAAGCTTGACCACCTGGCGACCCCCGGAAATGTCCACGCCATCCTTGCCCAAGGCCGGAAACAGGTCGCCGGAGCGCCAACCCAGATAAGCGTCTTCGATCTTGGTCGTGCGTTCGCTGCCCAGCGTATTGCCGGCCGGGTCGCCGTCACCCCAGGTCGCGGAACTGACCAGCGCGAAGGCGCCGTAGGCGATGCCATTGCCGGCCAGGGACTGATCGCCGCTCAAACCGTACTTGATGAAACCTTCGCGCCAGGTGGCACCGCCGGACGTGCCGTCATAGTTCTTGCGGCTGTTGAACATGCCAAACACGGCCGTCATGTCGGCATTGAGATGCCGGCTTTCATCGCTGTACACCTCATAGGCCTGGGCCTGGCTGATGGCGCAAAGCGACAACGTACAAGCGAATGTACCGCTGAGAAATGACGTGGAGGAATACCGCATGATCGAAGCTCCTTGGGGTGCGCCTTTGAGAGGCTGTCTTAGTGGTTGGGGCGTTATTGGGCTGCGCGCTTGCTGATGAACAGCAACTGCTGGCCGGTGAATTCCAGTAGCCCTTCGAGCCCGAACTCGACGCCGAATCCGGACATCTTGCTACCGCCGAACGGCGTGTTCGGTTGAATGCGCGCGTGGCAGTTGACCCAGGCCACACCACTCTCCAGACGGCTGGCCAATGCCTGCGCCTGCTCCACGTCCGGGCCCCAGACCGAACCACCCAGGCCCATGTCGCCGGCATTGGCGCGGCGCAGCACATCCTCGACATCCTGATAAGCGATCAGCGGCAATACCGGGCCGAACTGTTCCTCGTCGACCAGACGCTGGCCATCGGTCACATCCGCCACCAACGTCGGCGGGTAGAAGAACCCAGGGCGATCAAGGCGCGCGCCCCCGCATAGCACCCGGGCACCCTGCGCCCGTGCGTCAGCAATCAGGGCGTCCACCAACTGCAGTTGATCAAGGTTCTGCACCGGGCCAAAGTTGACGCCGGGCTCCAGCCCATCACCGACCACCTGGCGCTCGGCAATCCGCGTCAGGGCCTCGGCAAACGCCTGATACTGTGATTGGTGAATGTACAAGCGCTTGAGTGCGGCGCAGGTCTGGCCCATGTTGAGGAAGGCGGCCTGGAAGATCTCTTCGGCCACCTCCTCCACCGACGTACCAGGCAGTACAATCGCCGCGTCATTGCCGCCCAACTCCAGGGTCAGGCGCTTGAGGTTGGTGGCGGCCCCGCGCATCACGCTCTGGCCGGTGGCGGTGGAGCCGGTGAACACAATTTTCTGGATGCCCGGGTGCGACGTAATCGCGCTGCCGAAACCCTGCTCGCCGGTCACGCAGTTGATCACACCGTGGGGCACATGGCGGGCAATGATTTCGACCAGCCGCAACGTGCTCAGCGGCGTCAGGCTCGACGGCTTGCTGATCACGCAGTTACCCGCGCGCAGCGCCGGCATGATGTGCCACACGGCGATCATGAACGGCCAGTTCCACGGCGTGATGGACGCCACCACACCCAAAGGCTTGCGGTGCAGTTCGACGCGCTGGGTCGGCGTCTCTTCCACCAATTCGACGGCGATCTCCTGCCCCGCCGCGTAGCGGGTCCAGGCTGCGGCGCCCATGACTTCGGAAAACGCCAGTTCAAGGGGTTTGCCTTGTTCCTGCACAATTAGGCGGGCCAGTGCGTCAGCGTCCTGCTCAATCGCATCGGCAACTGCATTGAGGAGCTCGCAACGCTGCCCATGGGTGCTGTGGCGCCAGGTCTTGAAAGCGGCCTGAGCGGCGGCCACCGCCTCGTCCAACTGGGACAGCGAGCCCGCCGGGCATTGCGCGAATGCGGCGCCGGTCGCCGGATTGATCACGTCAAACCGGCCGTTTTCACCGGCAACCGAAACCCCGTTGATGAGCATCTTGTAATGGTGCATATGCAATTTCCTTTAACGCAGACGAGCCCTGCCGGACAACGGCAAGCGAACAATTCACTGTAGGGATGGATCGATCCAGGTCTTAGAGCTTGTGGCTGCCCAAGGCCAGAAACCGCTGCGGCGAGACCTTGCGCAGGCGCGCAGCAAGATACAAGCCGCCCAGCAGGGCTGCGGGAATTACCGCGCACAAGCTGTAGGACAAGAGCTGACTGGCCCCCGTGAGTACATCGAAATGCGCCACCGCCAGTACCAGCACGCTGAGCAAGGCCAGGCACGACAACAGCGGCAGAATGCGCCCGCGCAGCAGGCCGACCTTGAGTTCGGGATGCCGATGGAAATACACGCAGATCGCGATCGAAGTCATTGCCATCAGCAGGATCACGCACAGGGTGGCCAGGTTGGAGAACCAGGCGAACAGCTGCAGGATCGGGTCGGCATCCATCGCGGCGAAGATCAATACCACCACGGCCGCGATCAGGCTCTGCAAGGCAGACCCCATGTGCGGGCTCTGGTGCACGCGGTGGGTGGTGCCCAGCATGCTGTGCAGCAAGCCGTCACGGCCGATCGCGTAGAAGTAGCGCGCCGCAGCGTTATGGAACGCCAGCAGTCCTGCGTAGATGCTGACCATGAACAGCACGCGGATGACCTGGGTCAGGTGCGGGCCGACGAAGTGATCGGACATGCCGTAGATAAAGGTGGTGGGGTCTTGCATGGCTTGCAGCATCGGCACGATCTTGTCTGCGCCCACGCCCACTACCATCGACCACACCGATAGCGCATAGAACCCGCCGATCAGCAGCACCGAACTGTAGGTCGCGATAGGGATGGTGCGCTGCGGGTCTTTCGCTTCTTCACCGTAGATGGTGGTGGCCTCGAAACCGATGAAGGCAGCGAAGCAGAACAGCAGGCCAATGGACGGTGTGCCGCTGAACACATGTTGGGGGGTGAACGAGTCAAGGTTGACGCCGCTGTCACCACCGGTTTTGAGAATGGCAAAGTCGAGGATCAGGATCGCCAGGTATTCGGCGATCACCACCAACGACAGAACCCGCGCCGAGAGGTCTATCTTGCGATAGCCGAGAAACGCAATGCTGGCCATCGCCATCAGCGAATAGGACCACCACGGCAATATCACGCCCGCCACGCTCTCCATGGTACCGGCGACCACACCACCGAACATCCCATACAGGGCGATCTGCAAGATGTTGTAGGCGAACATCGCCAGCACTGCCGCCGAGCCGCCGGCCAGGCCGCCCAGACCCCGCGAGGTGAAAGCGTAGAAACCGCCGGCGTTGGTGACGTGGCGGGACATGGTGGTGTAACCCACCGAGAACGCCAATAGCACCAGCAAGGCCAGCAGCAGTAACGCCGGGGTGCCGGCACCGTTGCCCAGCATGATGCCGATCGGGAAGCCACCGGCAATCACACTGAGCGGGCTTGCCGCCGAAATCACGAAAAAGATGATGAAGCCGACACCCAGGGCGCCACGCTTGAGCTCCGTAGAGCTGTTGACCGGGAGAGTTACGCTCATGTTATTGACCTTATTGTATGAGGCAGTCGCTGTTGGGTGGCCCCGATCCAGCCGCTATCGGTGCCGGGTAGCGCTTTTATTCTTGAGGTTGCACGCTGGATTCGATCCTATGCCCGCCCACCTGAGCCTCGCTATCCCAAATCGGTAACATCGCGGCCAGCGCCCCAAAACAGGTCAGGGCCGACGTATTCCCCCGCCGATTTGGGATAACGGCGCGGGCCTGTACCGGTGCATGCTGAGGTGGTCCGTCGTATGCCTGCCACGCCTTAAAACGCCAGTCAGTAATTAACCATGGGCCCTCGTTAAAACACGAGACCGACCTATGCTGTGACATACCAGATAAGAAGTCAGTGGCCCGGGCCAACTGATGGTCAACAAGCACGCTGTTTACCTGCGAGATACTCCGATGCTCGACGCCCTCTCCATCCGTTTGAAAATCATCCTGCTGTCCGGCTTTTGCCTGTTGGGCGTTATCGGCCTGATCGTCAGCCTGAACCTCTATCAAAGCAACCAGAACAACCGGTTGATCAGTACGTCCAGCAGCAAGATGCTGACCGAGAGTGGCGAGACCCTGCTGCTGGCAAAGGCCGCCGAGCAAGCGGGTGATCTGCAACAGGTCTTCGGCGACAGCCTGCTGCTCATTACCGCCTTGTCCGACCAGGCGGCCCATTTGCGTAACATGGCCTCCCAACGCGGGCTGCCGGCCGCGACGTTGCGTGAGGAGCTGAACCAGGGCCTCAAGGCAACCTTCGAGCGAAATCCGCAAATACTTGGGCTGTGGCTGGTTTTCGAGCCGAATGCGCTGGAGGGTCAAGACAGCGCATTCGCCAATGACGCCGCGCGCGCCTCCAACGAAATGGGCCGCTTTGCCAGTGCCTGGAACCGCGGCGCCGGCGAGTCGGTGAACATCCTGATTCCCGAAAGCGATTTGCAGAAGACCGAACTCAGCATCAGCGGCACTCCCTACAACAGTTGGTACACCTGCCCGCGCGACACACGGCGCACCTGCCTGATGGCGCCCTATGCCGACACTCAGGCCGGGCAGGTACAACTGATGACCACGCTGTCGATGCCGTTGATTGCCGATGGCAAAGTGATCGGCACCCTGGGCGTGGACCTCGCACTCGGCGCGCTGCAAGCGGCCGCAAAGGATGCCCAGCGTACGCTGTTCAACGGTTCGGGAAACATGCTGATCGTGTCCGACAGCGGCGTACTCGCGGCCTATAGCAAGGATGCAGGCCAAGTCGCCAAACCGCTCGGCGTCGCATTGGGCGATGACAGCAAGGCGATACTCGCGGCATTGACGCAAAAAAAGCCGTTGGTGCTGGCCCAGAATGATTTGATCCGCGCTATCTACCCCGTCGCGCCAATTCCCGACGCGCCGGCTTGGGGCGTGGTCATTGATCTGCCCAAACAGGTATTGCTGGCCGACTCGGTAGCGCTTCAGACCTTGCTCGATCAGACCCAAACCCGCGACACGCTGGACTCATTACTGGTGGCCATCGGCGCCGGGTTGCTCGGCCTGTTGCTGATCTGGTTCACCGCCTCCGGCGTGACGCGCCCGATCAACAGTGTCGCGCAGATGCTCAAGGCGATTGCCAGTGGCGACGGCGACCTGACCCAACGCCTGCACTACCGCAAAAAGGATGAACTGGGCGAACTGGTGGACTGGTTCAACCGTTTCCTCGACAAACTGCAGCCTACCGTGGCGCAGATCAAGCAGAGCATTACCGACGGGCGTGGCACCGCCGACCAGTCTTCGGAAATTGCGCGGCAGACCAGTGAAGGGATGCAGGTGCAATTTCGCGAGATTGATCAACTGGCAACCGCGTCCAACGAAATGAGCGCCACCGCCCATGAAGTCGCCCACAGCGCCTCGAGTGCAGCCCAGGCCGCGCGCGGTGCCGATCAGGCGTCCAGGGAGGGCATCACCCTTATCGAGCGCAGCACACAGGACATTAATGCGTTGGCCCGCGAGGTCAGCAAGGCCGTGACGGAAGTCGAAGCCCTGGCGGTCAACAGCGAGCAGATCGGTTCGGTGCTGGAAGTGATCCGCAGCATTGCCGAGCAAACCAATTTGCTGGCACTCAACGCTGCGATCGAAGCGGCGCGCGCCGGGGAAAGCGGTCGAGGGTTTGCGGTGGTGGCCGATGAAGTACGCAACCTGGCCAAGCGCACTCAGGATTCCGTCGAGGAAATCCGCATGGTCATCGAGCGCATCCAAACCGGTACGCGGGGGGTGGTGGCGACCATGCATTCCAGCCAGACGCTCGCCCAGGACAACGCCGGGCAGATCCATCAGGCCGTGCTGGCGCTTGGCAAGATCAGCGATGCGGTAACGGTGATCAGCGACATGAACCTGCAGATTGCAAGTGCGGCGGAGGAGCAAAGTGCGGTGGCCGAAGAGGTCAATCGCAACGTCTCGACCATCCGCGGCGTGACCGAGACATTGACGGAACAGGCCGCCGAGTCGGCGCAGATCAGCAGTCAGCTCAACGCAAGGGCCAATCAACAGATGAAGCTGATGGACCAGTTCCGGGTTTAACACACGGCGGTATG
The DNA here is from genome assembly GCF_023148575.1 of Pseudomonas sp. EYE_354. Taxonomy (NCBI): domain Bacteria; kingdom Pseudomonadati; phylum Pseudomonadota; class Gammaproteobacteria; order Pseudomonadales; family Pseudomonadaceae; genus Pseudomonas; species Pseudomonas sp. EYE_354. The sequence goes on along the minus strand of NZ_JAHXNQ010000006.1, from coordinate 241,900 downwards.
GCGGCGCGTGAAGTCTGGGACGGTAATTCGGCGAACAGCGCCTGGTATTCAGCCGCGAAATGGCTGAGGTGGTAGAACCCCCATTGGGCCGCGGCATCGCCAATCGAGAGATGCGCAGCCTGGCTGGACATCAAGGTGCGGCGTACGCCATTGAGGCGCACACAACGCAGGTAGTTCACCGGCGTGGTCTCGGCCACGGCGCGAAAGCTGTTCTGCACGGTGCGCCGGCTGATCTGGAGGCGTTCGCACAGTTCGAACACACTGGGCACATCGAACTGCCCGGTGGTCGCCATGCGGTGGCACTTCTCGACGATAAAACTGCGCGTGGAACTGCTCGTGCGCTGCAGCTTGTCGCAGGCCGGATCGGTCATGAGCTGCACCAACTCGCCGAGCATGGCCTGCTCCAGCGCCTCGTCGTGTTGCCGCTCTTGGTCGCTGTCGTGACTATCGCTGGCCATCGCGTGGGCGAATACCGCGAGCAAACGCCGACGGGCATCGGCGAAACGCTGGCTGGAAACCCTGATCACCGGCTGACGCAGCAACAGGCTGACATCGTTCGCCGACGCCGTTTGCGTCAGCGCCTGCTCGAACAATTCACGCTCGAACGTGATGGACAGCAGTTGCATGCCCATGGGCATATGAAACATGAATTCCTCGCCACCGCGCAGAAAGAACAGGCTGCTGTCGTCCACCTCACGCCCCTGCATACGCATCGAGCCCGGCACGTTGATCGGTACTGCGAAGCACATCTTGCCGCGCGGCGCGACGCCGTGCTGCACGACACGCTGGTTGATCTGCTCAAGGAAAACGTGGCAACCGCCGGTGGTCAACTGCATCAGCGAACTCTCGGTGGAGCCTGCGGTTAACTGGCTGTAGTCCTGATTCCACTGCTGCACATTGGCCGCGTGAACGTGAACATCTTTAAAATGACCAATACTGTGATTTCTCATAATGAGCGATACCCTCGGGTATTCTTTTATTTTATTGTCGCCTTATTGCTCGATATTCTCACATGAAGCAATTAATGCAACTTTCACCACGACTTCTCGCGCGTCGGCACACCCATGTGCCAATTCGGGCTACCCGCCTGACACACGTCACACAGATGATCAGGCCACATCAATCAACATCGCAGAGAATCCGTCATGAGTGAAGCCAAGCTTGCAGCCCTGCATTTCGCCGATGCCCCGCACATCACCTCCAGCACGCTCCCTGGCCCCAAAACCCGTGAGGCGCTGGCCCTGTCGGCGCGCACCGAGTCGATGGCGCGCGGCGGCGGACGCATGCCGATCGCCATGGACAGAGCCTTCGGTGCGACTTTCAAAGACCCGGATGGCAACACCTACATCGACCTGTCCGCCGGCGTGGGCGTGAGCAGCGTGGGCCGTTGCCACCCCAAAGTGGTGCAGGCGATTCGCGAACAATCCGAAGTGCTGATGCATGCCCTGGAAATCAACAGCACCCGGCGTACCGAGCTGGCGGCCAAGCTCTCCGAAATCGCGCCTGAGGGCTTGCGTGGCGATTGCATCACCTTCTTCACGCAAAGCGGCAGCGATGCACTGGAGGCGGCGATCAAATTCGCCAAGCGCATCACCGGGCGGCACCAGATCATCGCCTTCCATGGCGGCTACCACGGCGTATGGAACGCCTCGGGCTCCCTGACCACCGGCACGGCCTACCGCAAGGGCTTTGGTGCCCAAATGGGTGGCGTGATTCACGCCCCCTACCCTTACGCGTACCGTTTCCCGTTCGACACCACGCACAAAAGTGCCGAGCAGATCGCCGGCGAGTACATCGACTACTTGCTGAACACGCCCTACACCGCCGCTGATGACGCGGCTGCCGTGATCGTGGAGCCGGTGCAGGGCGAAGGCGGGTACGTGCCTCCGTCGCCGGAGTTTCTGCAATTGCTGCGCAAGGCCTGCGATCGCAGCGGCACTCTGTTGATCGTCGATGAAGTGCAATCGGGCGCCGGCCGCACCGGCAAAATGTGGGCGGTGGAGCATTCCGGTGTGAAACCCGACATGCTCACCTTTGGCAAAGGCATCGGCAGCGACCTGCCCATGGCCGGTCTGATCATGCGCTCGGACCTGGCGGCGCAGATTCCCGACGGCTCCATGCCCAACACGTTTGCCGCCAACTCGTTGTCGGCCGCGGTGGCACTGACCAACATCAGCATTCTCCAGGATCCGGAACTGGACCTGCTCAACCGTGCCCATACGCTCGGGCTGGAGGCACAGGCGCATATCCGGCGCTTCAACAGTCCGTTGGTTGGTGAAGTGCGCGGGCGCGGCCTGATGATAGGTATCGAACTGATCGAAGATCCGGTCAGCAAGGCCCCGCTTCCAGGCGAGAAGATCGGCCAACTGATGGGCTACCTGCTCAACCACGGCGTGTTGATGATCCCTTGTGGCCGCTACAGCAACGTCATGCGGGTCATGCCATCGCTGACGATCTCGCGCGAGCTGTTTTTCAAGGCACTGGACGTTTTCGGCGACGCCCTGGCTTCCCTCAAGGCATGACCTTGCCCATTACTCCAGGAGCACACTATGACCGTACACTTTAAACACTTCATCGACGGTGCGTTCTGCGAAGCTTTCGATCAGCGTCGTATCGACCTCGTCAATCCGGTGACCGAACAGGTCTACGCCAGCGCTGCGCGTGGTACGTCCGAAGACGTGGACCGCGCCGTGAGCGCAGCGCTCGCCCAACTGGAGCATGGCGCCTGGAGCACGCTTGACGGCGCACAACGCGGCCGCCTGCTGTTCAAACTGGCCGAGCTGGTCGAGCGCGACAGCGAATTGCTGGCCGACATGGACGCCGACGCCATTGGGCGTTCACCGATCGAGCCACGCCGAATGGACCTGCCCAACGTGCTCGCCAACCTGCGCGCCGCCGCCGGCTGGGCAAACCAGCTCGAAGGTCGAACCATTCCCAGCGGCGGCTACTTCGGTACCAAAACGCTTTCTTACACGGTGCGCGAGCCGGTGGGCGTGGTCGGCGCTATCGTGCCCTGGAACTCACCGTTGATGATCACCGTCTGGAAACTCGCTGCCTTGCTGGCGGCGGGTTGCACAGTGGTGGTCAAACCGTCGGAAGAAACCCCGCAGTCTGCGCTGCACTTGGCCGCACTGGCTCAGGAAGCTGGCTTCCCGGACGGTGTGATCAACGTGGTCACCGGCTACGGCGCGGAAGTAGGCCGGGCGTTGTGCGAGCATCCGCACATCGCCAAGATCAGCTTCACCGGCAGCCCCGAGGCCGGGCGCGAAATCCAGCGCACCGCCGGGGTGCTGTTCAAGCACGTCGCACTTGAGTTGGGCGGCAAGAGTCCGCAGATTGTCTTCGACGATGCGTCCTTTGAGGATGCATTGCGTGGCTGCTCGCTGGGCCTGTTCGCCAACCAAGGCCAGATTTGCGCCGCTGGTTCGCGCATCCTCGTGCAACGCGGCATCGCAGACCGCTTCGCCGCAGCACTTGCCGATGCCGCCCGCGCCGTCAAGGTGGGTGACCCTCGCCAACCCGGCGTGCAAATGGGGCCGGTGGCCAAAAAAGCACAGTTCGAGCGGGTTAATCGTTATATCCAGCTGGGCATAGACGAAGGCGCCACCCTGCTGGCCGGGGGCTTGTCGTCCCCTGAGCAGGGCTGGTTTGTCCGGCCGACGATCTTCGCCGATGCGCGCAACGATATGGCGATCGCCCGTGATGAAATCTTCGGTCCCGTGGGCACCGTAATCCCTTTCGACAGTGAAGCCGAAGCCATCGCACTGGCCAATGACTCGAACTACGGCCTGGCGGCGACGATCTGGACTGCTGACCTGGTGCGAGCGCACCGCGTTGCCGGTGCGGTGAAGGCTGGCGCCGTGGGTATCAATTGTTGGAGCCCGCTGGACGCCAACCTGCCCTGGGGCGGGCTCAAATCCAGCGGCATTGGCCGTGAAGGCGGGTTTGGCGGCGCGCAGGCTTACACCGAGGAGAAAGTCATCACCGTACTTTTGCCCGCCTGAGCCTATTCGCTGTCCTGACCGAGCCACCCTCTAACGTTGAGGGTGGCCATTGAACCGTGCTTCGCTCCGTGGAGAGCCTGCTATGAACCCAATAAATCAACCGACAATCGATCGGTATTCGACCTCCCTGCGCCTTTTGCACTGGGTGCGCGCCGTGCTCGTCCTGGGACTGCTCTGGGCAGGCTGGCATATGACCGGCATGAATGATGAAGTGGCGAGCAAATACGAGCTCTATTACCCGTGGCACAAGTCCTTCGGGGTGTTGACGTTCCTGGTGGTGCTGACTCAGCTTGCGGTACGTTTTCGCACTCCCAATCTGCCGCAGCCGCTGGAGACCCTGGCGGGGCATGAACGGTTCCTGTCACGCCTGACGCAGCGCGTCATGTACGTGCTGCTGGTGATCGTGCCCTTGATGGGCTACTCCATGTCGAGCACCTACACGATGAGCGACGGCGTGTTCTTTTTTGGGGTGAACCTGCCGGAGCTGTTGCCAAAGAATGACGATTGGTTCGCCGTGTTCCAGTGGCTGCACAAAGTCCTCGCCTATACCTTGCTTGTTTTGATCGTGGTGCATGTGGCGGGCGCTCTCAAACATCGCTTTTACGACCGCGACCCGCGCAACGACGTGTTGCGCCGCATGCTCTGATGCCGCTGATCTGCGAGCTCAGCGTTGGCGACGGCAACTCCAACACGTCCTGGCCTATCGGCGTCGTGGAGGCATAGCAGATGGTGAGCTTCGGTCGCATCCGGCCTGAATGAGATAAGCGCGTTCACTCAGAACGCGCTGCAGCATGCGCGCCCCTCCTCTTCATTACGCGCCTCACCCACTCCCATTGCCGCGGCATGTTTTGCTAAGCGATCTGATGCGCGAACTTAGCAACGGCGTCGACCACCCGCCTGGCGCCGTCTTGAATTTCCACAATCACGTCGCCTGCCTGGGTAGCTAATTCGAGGCCCTGCTCAGCCTGGGCCTTGCTATTGGCCATCTCACCGACCGTCTCATCGACCAGTTTCTGGTTCTGCAACACCACCGATGCAATCTCTTCAGTCGCGCCGCTGGTGCGTCCAGCCAATTTGCGAACTTCATCAGCGACGACCGCGAAGCCTCGGCCTTGCTCACCCGCGCGCGCCGCTTCTATGGCCGCGTTCAAGGCCAACAGGTTGGTTTGTTGGGCGATGCTGCTGATCGTCTGGATGATCGAGCTGATCAACAGTGACTGTTTTCCGAGCGCTTCGACACCGTTGGAGGCAGCCTGCATATCCACCGCGACTTTGCGCATGGTGTGCATCGTGTCCTTCACCACGACGGCGCCGCGCTGGGCCGCCACATCGGTCTGTTGCGAAATTTCAAACGCCGTCAGGGCTGCCTGGCTGACGGCCTGTTCATGAGAGACCTGGTCAGTCACGACCGTCGCAAATTTGACCACTTTGCAGAGCGTTCCTTCAGTGTCATAAACCGGGTTGTACGTCGCTTCCAGCCATACGGTCTGGCCACGACTGTCGACGCGTTCAAAGCGGCCGGCGACAAACTCACCCTTGTTCAAGGTTGACCAAAAGTCCGTGTATCGCTGGGATGAGGCTTCTTCCGGCTTACAGAAAATACGGTGGTGACTGCCTTTAGCCTGGCCCAGGCTGTAGCCCATCGCTTTCAAGAATTGCTCATTGGCCATGAGTACATGCCCGGAAAGATCGAACTCGATTACCGCCGTCGAGCGAAGTAACGCATCAATGAAGGACGCGTTTTCCGAGGCTTTTTCCACGCGTGAAGTGATGTTCGTCGCATGGCAGGTGATGTGACTTAATCGCCCGGCGCTGTCGACTATGGGTTGCCAATGGGCACCAAGCCACACGAGTGAACCGTCGGCATGCAGGTATCGGTATTCGTCAGAAATTGACTTGCCTGCCGCCACCGCCGCGCGAAAGTTGTGAAAGCACGGCAGCTTGGATACGTACTGCGGCACGATATCAGCCATGGCGCGCCCCAGGAGCTGATTCTGGGTGTAGCCCAACGCCTGGGCAAAATTCTGATTGCAGGCGGTAATTGCAAACGCCGAGTCGATACTCAATGTCAGCATTTCGCGGTCCAGGCCATCGCGCAGTTGGCGCAGCTCCGACAGCTCGGCCGCCTGAGCGTTAAGTTGGTGCTTGATCTTGGTGTTGAACATGGAAAACCGCCTGTTGAATCATAGTAAGTCTGAAGCCGTAAACCTTTGTGAGCCCGCCCCGAACGATCCTAAGCAGCGCTGAAGAACGCCACTTTCGCGGTAAGGCGGTCTGCCAACTGCGACAGCTCCATGCTTGCGGTTGCCACTTGACGTGAGCCGGCAGCCGACTGCACGGTGGATTCATGAATGCGGTTTATATTTTGAGCAACATCGTCGGCAACGCTGCTCTGCTGCACCGAGGCACTGGCGATCTGAGCATTCATATGGCTGATGGCGCCGACCTGCTCGCTGATCCTGGCCAGCGCATCCTGCGCGCTTCGGGTTTGTGTGACGGTCTGGCTCATCAACTCGCAACTGGTGCGCATGGTTTGCGATGCGGTTTCTGTGCCCATTTGCAAGGTGCTGATCATCGTCCGAATTTCCTCGGTCGACTGCTGCGTGCGGTTTGCCAGTGAGCGCACCTCATCCGCGACCACCGCGAACCCGCGCCCATGCTCTCCGGCTCGCGCTGCCTCGATCGCGGCGTTCAGGGCCAGCAGATTGGTTTGCGCGGCGATGGCGTTGATCACGTCGATCACCGACTCGATATTTTCACTGTGTTTGGAAACCTCGTTTACGGTATCCGTCGTCTGTTCCAGCGTTATTGCAAGCTGTTCGATGGCACGCGTGGTGTTTGCCACCAATTGATTGCCGCTTTCCACTTCCGTATCGGCCAACCGCGAAGCATCCGCCGCCTGCGCGGCATACCCGGACACTTCATTCACCGTCGCAGCCATTTGCGTGATGGCTGTGGCCACTTGCTCGGCTTCGCGGATTTGCAGACTGATCTGTTGGTTGTTGGCCGATGAGGTGGCGGACAATTGAGTCGAGGCGTGATTGACCTCTTGGGCCGCTCCGCGCACCTGCTGGATGGTCTCCGCCAGGTGGCTGAGCGCGTCTTTCAACACGCCCATCACGCTGGCGGGGTAACGAGTGGAGATCGTTTGATTAATGTCCCCCGCCGCCAGCCGCTCGATGGCCAGTGCAACCTCGGTGGGCTCAGCGCCCAACGTGGATTTCACGAAACGAATGATCACCGCCGACAACAGGAGGCTCAGCAGCAGAGCAATACCTGTTGCGACCAACATGAGTGTACTGAACTGGCTGGCGGTGGCCTGAACGTCGCCAAGCTTGGCCTTGATTGACGCCTCTTCGTAGTCGATCAACGCATTCACGCGCTTGAGCCACTCACTGTAATCCAGCGACGTTTGACGCATCAGCAGCGCCTGGGCGCCTGCAATATCGCCAGCCCGGCGCAGGGACAATACCGCCTGGGTCGATTTCAGGGTTTGTTGTTCAATGTCCTTGATCGCGGCGAGTAACCGAGCCTCTTCGCCCGTCACGTTCGCCGCCTTGAACAGCTGATCCATGGGCGCTGCCGAATCGGCGTAGTCCTTTTCCAGGGCTGTGACTTCGGCCAAGTGTTTTTCCAGGCCAAGGTCAGTCGTCACCAGCACCGCATCGCGGATGGCAATGGCGCGGTTGTGCACGCTGCCCCGGAAATTGATCGCATAGCGCTGCACCTTTGCGGCGTTTTCGCTGACGTCGCTTAAGGTGGAATCAATGAACGCAACGCGCTGAATGCCGATGGCAGTGATCAGTACAAGAAGCGCCAGGACGGCTGCGAAGCTAAGCCCTATACGTGTGGCCAACGAAAGCGTTTTCTTCATGGCTAGCTCGAAAATGTGCCCTGTAGAGGATTGGGTTTGCGCGCATAGGCGAGTCAGCCTGTCAGCCGCTCACGGTAAGTGTGTGGACGATACGTGGGTTCGGAGTTGGCCAGCCAGTTAGCAATGTGTACCGGACTGATAGCCTAATGCTATCAATTAAGTGCGTCGGCGCCGCGCTCAGCTTGAGCAACGATTTGACGTTCGCGCTAGCCATCGGCCGAGGATGCTACGAACTTTAGCAAAACCTGTACATTTTTTTGTTTATGTACAGCCTTCGGGAATATCCACACTGGAATAAAGCCCTTTGCAATTAACTGAACACCCGGGTTTTTCAGGCAATGTCCGGTGATGGGCAAGGTCCGCCAGCGACGCACGCACCCGCGCAATAACTGGAGCACTGCGACTTTGCTCGCGACGAGCACAACAGAAACGGCGAGCCATCCTTCCCCGGAGGGAGCTTTTCGGCAAACCGCACGACAAAAGACCAACGCCCATTGTCAGCGACTATTTTTCAGCCTATCTTGGATAAAACCTATACAGAGCAGTAACCGATGTACAAGAAAAGCGATTGGCCACTGACGCTTTACTACGATGGCGACTGTCCTCTCTGCGCCCGCGAGGTCCGCCTGTTGAGTCGGCGCGCCTTGGAAACTCGCCTGGTGTTGGTCGATATCAGCCACGGCGAGTTCGATGCAACGGCGCTGGGTTTCACGCTGGACCAGATGCAAGGGTCGCTGCATGCCCGGTTCGACGATGGACGCTGGGTGACAGGCCTGGACGCCACACTGTGGAGCTGGCGCGCAGCCGGTTTGGGGGCGTGGGCCGCCCCGTTGAGCTGGCGACCGCTCAGGCCGTTTTTTGCACTCGGTTATCGCGCGTTCTGCCGCCTGCGGCCCCGCTTGGGATGGTTGCCGCATCCCGATGGCGGTCGACGGTGTCGTGACGACCGCTGCGCTGTAGCGCAGGACAAAAGGCCCTAAGGGCACCCACCCAGCTGAAAATCGAATTGCGAGGCATCCACGTGAACCCATCATTAGCCGAGAATTACCTCGAAATTCTGGTCGGCGTCGGCGAGAACCCTGACCGCGAAGGGCTGCTGGACACGCCCAAGCGCGCCGCCAAAGCCATGCAGTACCTGTGCAACGGCTATGCGATGAATCTCGAAGAAATCATCAACGGCGCGCTGTTCGAGTCGCAGAACGATGAGATGGTCATCGTGCGTGATATCGAGCTTTATTCACTGTGCGAGCATCACATGCTGCCCTTCATCGGCAAGGCGCATGTGGCGTACATCCCCACCGGCAAGGTGCTGGGGTTGTCGAAGGTGGCGCGGATAGTGGATATGTTTGCCCGGCGCCTGCAGATCCAGGAAAACCTGACCAAACAAATCGCAGACGCCCTCCAGCAGATCACGGGGGCAGCCGGCGTGGCGGTGGTCGTTGAAGCACAGCACATGTGCATGATGATGCGCGGCGTTCAGAAGCAGAACTCCGTGATGATCTCATCGGTGATGCTGGGAGCCTTTCGTGATTCAGCCACTACGCGCCAGGCGTTCCTGCAATTGATCGAGCGGCGCAATTAATCACGGTCATGCCTCCTCCCATCATCCGTGCACAGGAGAGACTCAATGAACGCCCCCTTTCAAATGAACTCTCTTGGCGAGGGTTACCGTGCCTTGGTAATAGGCTCAAGCGGAGCACTTGGCTCAGCGTTATGTGAATGGCTCAAAAACGATCCACGCTGTGGTGGTGTCCGCGAACTGGGGCGCCAGACTGATCCTGCATTGGATCTGGAGAACCCCGAGAGTATCGCTGAGGCCGCTGCCGAGCTGGCGGGCGAGGCGCCGTATCAGTTGATCGTGCATGCCGCCGGGTTGCTCCATCGAGACGAAATCAAGCCGGAAAAAAGTTACCGCGCAATTGAAGCACAAGCGCTGCAGGCGGTGTTCCAGGTCAATACGTTGGGGCCGGCGCTGGTTTTGCGCCATTTTCTGCCCCTGTTGGCCCGTGACGGTGCGATGGCGATGCTGTCCGCCAAGGTCGGTAGCATCGGCGATAACCGCCTGGGTGGCTGGTACGCCTATCGCGCTTCGAAAGCTGCGCTGAACATGCTGGTCAAAACGGCCGCCATCGAACTTGCACGTACCCACCCTCAAAGCCGTTTGCTGAGCCTTCACCCCGGCACCGTGATTTCGGACCTTTCCAAGCCCTTTAGTGGCGCTGCCGCCGCAAGGCCGGCGAGGGTCGCTGCACGTGAACTCTTATCCGTGATTGACCGGTTGGTGCCAGCCGACAGCGGTGGTTTCTTTGCGTATGACGCAGAGCGCCTGCCCTGGTAGAGCGGTTCTGCAGGCGCTGCCCGGCCAGCGGCCTTCGCGCCCTGCTTACCCCTAACCACACGCTACCCATTCAAGGCTTGGCCGAGGGCTCGATGTATTTCAGCCGCCACCTGCCTCGCGCCCTCTTCAACCGTTCCTTCATTGCGGCATACCACCCAGCCCTGCTCTGCAATCGCCTGCTCGAACGCGTGGGTGCAGGCAACATGCTCTTGCAGGGTATGGATGACCGTGCTGCTCAGCCCACGGCGGCGTGCTGTGGCTCTGGCCCATGAAATCTGCGGCGCGGTGACCACCCCGACATGCAAGTCGGGCACTTGCACATGGCGATCCATGTTCAATTGGAGAATCTCTGCAAACGGCACCATCCGGCGAAACGCCGCATCCGACGGGTACCAGCGATCCATCAGGATAATGCTGTCGGCCGGCTGTTCAGGCAGAACGTGGCGGGTAATCCATACACGGCTATCAGCAAAGCGCTCGCAGATCTGCCACTCCAAATCCCGGCTGGGCGCCCTCGCGAGTCTATTTACCAGGACCATTGTTTCAGCCCGGAAAGGATCGCTTTTTCTCTCGCAGAGCCGGATCACCTTTTTGTTGTCGGCTCTGAGCACGCGGGTAACGGCCTCCAACAGGGTGGTTTTGCCGACGCCCTTGGGGCCATCCAGAGAAACAAATAACGCACGGTTCATGCTTCACGTATCAATGGAAAGTGGGTGTGCACTGTACCCCGGCTGCCCGATAAAGGGTGAACCAGGGCGCTTGGCCGGAGCGGGCACCTCATGTGTCATCCGCATAGCCCATGCTCAAACGTCATAATCCCCGCCCCGCCTGCGTGGTAACCTCGCGCCACCACGAATAGACATAGATCGTCACATGACGATGACCAGAGCCAGGAAAGAACATGCCCAAAAAATCTCACTCAGCGCTGCGCCGCAACTTCCGCGAATTGCTTGCAAAGCCGACCTGCGTTGAAACCGCCTCCGTCTTCGACCCCATGTCTGCCCGTATCGCCGCAGATTTGGGGTTTGAGGTGGGCATCCTGGGTGGCTCGGTCGCCTCGTTGCAGGTGTTGGCAGCGCCGGATTTTGCCTTGATCACGCTGAGTGAGTTCGTTGAGCAGGCCACGCGCATTGGCCGTGTCGCCCAACTGCCGTTTATTGCCGACGCCGACCATGGCTACGGCAATGCCCTTAACGTGATGCGCACGGTCGAAGAACTTGAGCGCGCCGGTGTGGCCGCGTTGACCATTGAAGACACGCTGCTGCCCGCGCAATTCGGGCGCAAATCCACGGACCTGATCTCCATCGGCGAAGGCATCGGTAAAGTCCGCGCGGCCCTGGAAGCCCGTGTCGATCCTGAACTGTCGATCATTGCCCGTACCAATGCCGGGGTGTTGTCCACCGGGGCGGTGATCGAGCGCACAAAGGCGTATCAGAAAGCCGGTGCCGACGGGATCTGCATGGTCGGTGTCAGTGACTTTGAGCACCTGGAAAAAATCGCTGAAAACCTGACCGTACCGCTGATGCTGGTGACCTACGGCAACCCCAAGCTCAACGACGCTCAGCGTCTGGCCGAGTTGGGTGTGCGCGTGGTAGTGGCCGGTCATGGCGCCTACTTTGCGGCGATCAAGGCCACCTACGATAGCCTGCGCGCCCAGCGCCAGTTGACCCACAGCACTTCGAACCTCAGCGCGACCGAGTTGACCCACACCTACACGCTGCCGGAGAGCTACGTGGCATGGGCCAAGGAATTCATGGACGTGGAAGAGTAAGGCCCGCTGGGATCGTAGGGGTGCCCCTCGATCCCAACGGACGGTCAACCGCGGGCTACCCCACCCAGCCTACCGCGGTCTTGGGAATCACCTCGGATTCATCCAGCTTGGACGCAAACATACTCACCGCCTGCACCGCATCACTGGTGCTGGTGCGGATTTGCAGGATCACTGAACCGGCCTGATCCGCCAGGTTCACGCCGCGCTGCGCGCCTTCCTGAGTGGCGCTCATGCTTGCCACCGCGTCCCGCGTCTCCGACAGGATCATGCTGATCATCTCGGCAATTTCCGCCGTCGAGCGGCTGGTGCGTCCCGCCAACTGGCGCACTTCGTCGGCCACGACCGCAAACCCACGCCCTTGATCACCCGCCCGCGCCGCTTCGATGGCCGCATTGAGCGCCAGCAGGTTGGTCTGGTCGGCGATGCCGCGAATGGTGTTGACGATGGCGGTGATTTGTTCGGAACGATCACCCAACTGCCCGACCAGGCGCGCCGAAGCGCCGATGTTCTCGGCAATCCGGCGCATCTCTGTGGCGGTTTCCTGGATCACTTGGGTGCCGTGCTCGGCAAACCGTTCTGTCTCGGAAGAAATATGGTAGGCCCGCGATGCGCCGCGTGAGTCTTCCTCGAACTTCTCCACGCGTTCAGTGATGTCGCTGGCGAATTTGACGATTTTGACCAGCTTGCCGTCGCCGTCGTACACCGGGTTGTAACTGGCTTCGAGCCACACCACCCGACCGTGTTTACCAAGGCGCTTGAATTGGCCGGTAAAGAACTCGCCATTGTTCAAGCGCCGCCAGAAGTCGGCGTATTCACTGCTGTTGATCAGCGCCGGTTCACAAAACAGACGGTGGTGCTTGCCTTTGAGCTCGGCCAGCGAATAGCCCATCACGTTCTGGAAGTTGGGGTTGGCATCGAGTACCTGGCCGCTCAAATCGAACTCGATCACTGCCATCGCGCGATCCAGGGCCACGAGTTTGCTGTGGATCGCGGCTTCCTGCTCGACTTTACGGGTGATGTCCAGCGCGTATTTCACCACTTTCAGCACCTGGCCGCGCTCATCCAGCACCGGGTTGTAGCTGGCCTCCAGCCAGATGGTGCGGCCTTGTGAGTCCACGCGTTTGAAAGTACCCGACACAAACTTGCCGGATTTGAGTTCGCTCCAGAACTCGCCATAGGCCGGGCTGCTGGTCAGCGAGGGCAAGCAAAACTCGCGATGGGATTTGCCGAGCAGTTGCTCACGACTGTAACCCAGGGTTTTCAGGAAATTATCGTTGGCACGCAGTACTTTGCCGTTCAGGTCAAATTCAACCACCGCCATTGAGCGTTCGAGTGCTGAAATCAGTCCTTTATATTCGGTGGCTTCGGCCGTCCTGGCCGCCAGTTCTGTTTTGAGTGTGGTGTTGAACATGACGTACCCTCAGCCGAGCGGAGAACCTAGTGTTAACCTAGCTGTCGGCTGCGCAATGCGCGACTTTACGCGGCAAAAATAATTATTTTCTGGCGTCAAAAAATGCCATGCGTGTTTGCCCCTGCCGAAGTTTTCGTGGACCATGGCCGCCTTTGCGATCCAGCCCATTCGAGAGGCGCCCATGGCCAACCACGACCTGCACTACACCCCTGATCCGGATGCCGATTCCATCTCCTCCGATGTGATCGGTTTCAACGGCATCCTGGTCTCCACCCAGATCCCCACCCGCGCCGACGGCAGCCTGGAACTGGGCGACATCACCGCGCAAAGCGAGTGCACCCTGCAAGCGCTGAAAGTCGCCTTGGAAAAAGCTGGCAGCAGCATGGACCGGGTGATGCACCTGACCATTTATCTGACCGATATGGCTGATCGAGCGGCGTTCAACGAGGTTTACAAACGCTTCTTTGCCAAGCCGTGGCCCGTGCGTGCGGCGGTTGGCGTGGCGGCGTTGGCCGTAGAGGGGATGCGGGTGGAAGTTACCGCGATGGCCGCCCAGGCCTGAGAAGGTGCCGGTCAGGCAATTCACGGCTACAATGCGCGCCTCGAGCGTGACAAGCCTGACTAAAAAAACTATGTCCTTGCCCAAGCATCACCTGGAATTGCTCAGCCCTGCCCGCGATGTCGCCATCGCGCGCGAGGCTATCCTGCATGGCGCCGACGCCGTGTACATTGGCGGCCCAAGCTTCGGCGCGCGCCATAACGCCTGTAACGAGGTGAGCGATATCGCGCAATTGGTCGAATTCGCCCGCCGGTACCATGCGCGCGTTTTCACCACGATCAACACCATCCTGCACGACAACGAGCTGGAACCTGCGCGCAAGCTGATCCATCAGCTCTACGACGCCGGTGTCGATGCGTTGATCGTGCAAGACCTGGGCGTGATGGAGCTGGATATTCCGCCCATCGAGCTGCACGCCAGCACCCAGACCGACATTCGTACCCTGGGCCGCGCCAAGTTCCTCGACCAGGCCGGCTTCTCCCAACTGGTATTGGCCCGTGAGCTGAACCTGCAAGAGATCCGCGCCATCGCCGACGAGACCGATGCCGCCATCGAGTTCTTTATTCACGGCGCCCTGTGCGTGGCGTTCTCCGGGCAGTGCAATATCTCCCACGCGCAAAATGGCCGCAGCGCCAACCGTGGCGACTGCTCCCAGGCCTGTCGCCTGCCGTACACCTTGAAAGATGACCAGGGCCGCGTCGTGGCCTTTGAGAAACACCTGCTGTCGATGAAGGACAACAACCAGAGCGCCAACATCCGCGCCTTGGTCGAAGCCGGCGTGCGTTCATTCAAGATCGAAGGCCGCTACAAGGACATGGGCTATGTGAAAAACATCACCGCCTATTACCGCCAGCGCCTCGACGACGTCCTCGAAGACCGCCCGGACCTGGCCCGTGCGTCCAGCGGCCGTACCGCGCATTTCTTCCTGCCCGATCCGGAAAAAACCTTCCACCGGGGCAGCACCGACTACTTCGTCACCGACCGCAAGATCGACATCGGCGCCTTCGACACCCCAACGTTCACCGGTTTGCCGGTGGGTACCGTGGAAAAAGCCGGCAAGCGCGACTTGCTGGTGGTCACCCATGAGCCGCTGTCCAACGGCGATGGCCTCAATGTGCTGATCAAGCGCGAAGTCGTGGGGTTCCGCGCCAACATCGCCGAGCCCAAGGGCGAATTCGAAGAAGACGGACAGAAGCGCTACCGTTATCGCGTCGAGCCGAATGAAATGCCGGCCGGCCTGCACCAACTGCGACCGCATCACCCGCTGAACCGCAACCTGGACCATAACTGGCAACAGGCACTGCTCAAGACTTCCTCCGAGCGGCGTATTGGCCTGTCGTGGATCGCGCGCCTGCGTGAAGACCGGCTCGAAATCACCGCGACCAGCGAAGAAGGCATCAGTGCCGGCACCACCCTGCCTGGCCCGTTCGGCGTGGCCAACAAGCCGGAACAGGCGCTCGATACCTTGCGTGACCTGCTGGGCCAGTTGGGTACCACCGAGTACCACGCCACCCACATCGAGCTGGATGCACCGCAAGCGTTCTTCGTGCCTAATTCGCAGCTCAAGGCATTGCGCCGCGAAGTGATCGACGCACTGACTGCCGCCCGTGTTGCCGCGCACCCACGCGGCGGGCGCAAGGCCGAGACCACGCCGCCGCCGGTGTACCCGGACGCGCACCTGTCGTTCCTGGCCAACGTCTACAACCAGAAGGCCCGGGATTTTTACCACCGTCACGGCGTCAAGCTGATCGACGCGGCGTTCGAAGCCCATGAAGAAACCGGCGAAGTGCCGGTGATGATCACCAAGCACTGCCTGCGATTCTCCTTCAACCTTTGCCCTAAACAGGCCAAGGGTGTGACCGGGGTGAAAACCAAGGTGGCGCCGATGCAGTTGATCCACGGCGATGAAGTGCTCACGCTGAAATTCGACTGCAAACCGTGCGAAATGCACGTGGTGGGCAAGATCAAGGGGCACATCCTTGGCCTGCCGCAACCGGGCAGCGCCGTGGAGCACTTCAACCCGGAGAACATCATCTTTCAGGGCACGCACTGACGCTGCGCGGGCGGGGCCACCACCAGCCCCGCTGTAACCCTGCTGCCGCCAGCAGAATCGCCGCCACCCCCAACCATTGCAGCCAGCCCAGGCGATGCCCGAAGGCAATCCAGTCGACGAAGATCGCCGCAATCGGGTAGATAAACGACAACGCGCCGGTCAACGCCGTCGGCAGTTTCTGGATCGCGCCGTACAGCAACACATACATCAGTCCGGTATGCACCACACCCAGCGTGGCCAGCGCCGCCCAGGCGTTGGTGGTGACCGGCAAGCTATTCCAGGGCACCAGCGGCGCCAATAGCAACGCGCCTGTCGTCACTTGGATCAACGCCATCAAATGCGGCGGTACGTCCTTCAAACGCTTGATGATCAGCGCCGCAACCGCATACAAAAATGCCGCACCCAAGGCCAGCGCGATGCCCGTCAGGTAATCGTCGCCACCGCTTTGTTGCCCGCCATGGGCAGTGACGATCGCCAACATTCCAAGAAACGCCACGCTCAGCCACACCAGCTTTTGCACGGTGATCTTTTCGCCCAGAAACAGCGCCGCCAGCATCACCAGGATGAACGGCTGCACGTTGTACACCGCGGTGCTGATGGCGATGGATGCGCGTGAATAGGCTTCAAACAGCAGCAGCCAGTTACCGACAATCGCCACGCCGCTGAGCATCGCCAACCCCAGTCGGGTCCAACTGAGCAGGTCCAGGCGCAGGTAACCCAGCGCCGCGCACACCAGCAACAACGTCAGGCCGCCGATCACACAGCGCCAGAACACCACTTCGATCACTGACACGCCCGACACCCATACAAACCAGCCAATGGTGCCCGAGATCAGCATGGCGGCGATCATTTCCCACGACCCGCGACGGATGGATGTGTCCATGATTGAAACTCCTCAAGTGAGGCGCAATTATGGCAATCTGCTCGGACGCGGCTCCAGCGACTAAATAAGGCCAGAAGCGCAAACCACCTTTAGTTATTAGGCGAAAAACATGATCGACACTATCGACCAACAATTGATCGCCGCCCTGATGGACGACTCGCGCCTGTCTCTCAAGGCATTGGCGGGTATTACCGGGCTGTCTTCGCCCAGCGTGTCGGAGCGTCTGCGGCGCCTGGAAGAGCGCGGCGTGCTGACCCACTACACCGTCGATATCGACCCCAGGCATTTTGGCTACCTGTTACAAGCCATCGTGCGCATCCGCCCTCTGCCCGGCCAGTTGCAGGAGGTGGAACGTCAGATCCAGGCGATCCCTGAATTCACCGAATGCGACAAGGTCACCGGCGACGATTGCTTTATCGCGCGCCTGCATGTGCGCACCATGGACCACCTCGACAGCCTGCTGGACCGGATCAATGCGTATGCCGAAACCAACACCGCCATCGTCAAGAAAACCCCGGTGAAGCGACGCTTGCCACCGCTGACCAACGACTGAACCGTAACAAACCGATTCCTGTGACGATCGCGCCTGTTGTGGCGAGCCCGCTCGCCACAGGAAGCGGGCTTTCCACAACAAGCCTGCTCACCACAACAGGCCCCTTGCCACAGGAGCCTAGTCGTGAAGGGCCTTTGCGGCAGGCAGCAAACGCTGAAACTTGCGATAACGCGCCTCCAACACCGGCTGCTGCGTCAGGTCAGGTTTGTACAGGGCCTTGACCGGCATCCCCGCCGCCAGCAAATCGGCGCCCAGCCCCAGCGCCACAAACCCCAACTTTGCCGCGCCAATGCACGCGCTCAATTCACTGCCGTGCAAGGTGACGATTTCCCGCTGCAGGATGTTCGCCAGCAACTGCGCCCAATACGCACTGCGCGCACCGCCGCCCACCAGGGCACAGGCTCCCACGTCGGCACCGGTCGATTGCACCGCACGCAACGCATCGAGCAAACCGAAACCCACCCCTTCCATCACCGCGTAACCGAGCATCGCCGGTGTGCAGTCGTGGCCCAGGTTCATGAAGCCGCCGCGCAGTAGAGGATCGTTATGAGGGGTGCGCTCACCTGCGAGGTACGGCAAAAACAACGGCGTTTCCAAAGGTACTGGCTGGCCGATAGGCAACTGCACCTGTACCTGATTCAACAACGTCTGCTCATCCGCCATCCCCGTCAGCCGTGTGACCCAGCGCAGGCAACTGGCGCCGGCGAGCATGGCGCCCATGGTGTACCAGCGGTTGGGTAGTGCATGGCAGAAACTATGAACCGCACTGCCCGGGTTGCCGGCGGCGTGGTCGGTAATCGCGACAATCGCCGCGCTGGTGCCCAAGGTAATAAAGCCGTCACCAACGTTTATCGCGCCGATACCGACGGCCGCTACCGGGTTGTCACCGCCGCCACCGGCAATCACCACCTGCGTCGACAAACCCAGCCCGCTCGCGGTCACGCGGGCACTGGCCGCGCCGCCTTCCACCAGCCGGGGCATCTGCGCAGGCGTGAGGCCCGTGGCGTGCAGCATCGGGGTGAACCACTCACGCTGCGCCACGTCCAGCCACAGGGTGCCGGCGGCGTCCGACATGTCGCTGATACGTTCGCCACTGAGCTGCAAGCGCAGGTAGTCCTTGGGCGACAGCACGCAGTCGATCGCATTGAACACCAACGGCTCATGCTGTTTCAGCCACAGCAACTTGGGCGCGGTGAGCCCGGCCATGGGCAGGCTGCCGGTGACCTCGGCAAAGCCTGGACCGAGCTGTTCGGCCTCGGCCACCGCGCGTGAGTCGTCCCACAGGATCGCCGGGTACAACACGCGGTTGTCATCGCCCAATAACACCGCGCCGTGCATTTGCCCGGACAAGCCGATGCAGGCCACACGGGCGAACGCTTCATGGGCGCGCAGGGTTTCAAGTGCCTGCAAACAAGCTTGCCACCACTCTTGCGGCGCCTGTTCGGACCAGCCGCTATGGCGGCGAGCCACGCTCAAGCGCACCCCGGTATGGGCCAGCACGCGGCCATGGGTGTCCATCAGGATGGCTTTGAGTTCCGAGGTGCCCAGGTCAATGCCCAGGGAAACAGGACTGTTCATGCGTGTGTGATTCCAATCAATGACAGCCACAGGAGTTACGTAACTGCAGGGTCGGCGCGAGGCGCACGCTCTGGGGCGGTGCGTTGGGCGACGCCATACGTTGCAGCAACAGGTCAACCGCGCGGGCGCCGAGCGCCTTGACCGGCTGGGCGATCAGGCTCAGGCGCGGCACGAAAAAATCCGCCCAGTCAAAATCATCAAAGCCCACCAGTGCCATTTGTCTCGGCACGTCAAGCTGCGCGTCACGCAAGG
The DNA here is from genome assembly GCF_023148575.1 of Pseudomonas sp. EYE_354. NCBI lineage: Bacteria > Pseudomonadati > Pseudomonadota > Gammaproteobacteria > Pseudomonadales > Pseudomonadaceae > Pseudomonas > Pseudomonas sp. EYE_354. The sequence goes on along the minus strand of NZ_JAHXNQ010000006.1, from coordinate 222,624 downwards.
CGTGCATCGCGCCGAGGGTCATGAGGTTATTGCCGGCCATGATCGCCGTGGGTGGCGAAGCCAGGCCCAGCAACTGCACCGTGGCCTGGCGCGCAGGCTCGGTGTTGGAGCCGCCGTTGACCAGCAACTGCGGATCGAAGGCGAGCCCCGCCGCGTGCAACGCCGCGCAGTAACCCGCCACCCGCTCATCCGTGGTACTGAACCCCGTGCGCCCGGCAATAAAGCCGATGCGACGGTGCCCGTGCACGACCAGGTGTTCAATCAGCGCCTGGGTGGCCTGGGCATTCTCCACTCCGACCTGATCAAACTGCTCACTCATCATCCGATCCACCAGCACCGCTGGAATCTCGTTGGCGCGCAGATACTCCAGGGCCAACGAACCGTTGGAGGGGGCCAGCACAATTCCGTCGACCCGCCGGTGATGCAGCGCCGTGACCACCCGCAGTTCCTGCTCCGGGTCGTCGTGGGTGTCGACAAACAGCATCATGTAGCCGTGTTTGGCGCACTCGGTTTCAATCGCGTGCACGGTTTCGCTGAAATAGTGGTTGGACAGCGCCGAGATCGCTACGCCGATGGTGTTGGTGCTCGAACGGGCCAGCGAGCGCGCCAGGGTGTTGGGGATGTACCCCAACGCCTGGATCGCCTGCTGTACCGCCAGCACCGTGGCCGGGCTGACTTTGCGGGTACCGTTCAACACGTGGGACACGGTCGACGTCGATACCCCCGCCCTGCTTGCCACGTCGTCCATGGTCACCACGGCGCTGTTCCTCTTTTCAGATCAGTGTTTACTCGACCAGCCGCTGTAGGTACCGACGTTGTCGCGGGTGATCAGTTTTGGCGTGAGCAGGGTAACGGCTTCGGCCGGGGCTTTGTCATTGAGAATGTCATTGCCCACATCCACTGCGGTCTGGGCCATGGACCAAGGGTCCTGGCTGGCGGAGGCCTGGATTTGTGTGTCGGTTTTCAGCGCGTTCTCGATATCCGGCGCGCCGTCCACCGAGGTGATGATGATGCCGCTGCGTTTGAGTTGCTTGGCCGCCAGGTCACTGCCGATGGCTTGCGGGTCGTTGATTGCGAACAGGCCGTCGATTTTCGGGAAGCGCGTGAGGTAACCCTGCATCACGTTCAGGCCGCCTTCGCGCGAGCCCTTGCCATCCTGATCATCGGACAGCACCTTGATATCCGGGGCGCCGGCCAGCGCGGCCTTGCAGCCTTTGACGCGGTCGGTCACGGCGGTCACCTGCGGGCCGTTCTGGATAATCACATTGCCCTTGCCCGAGAGTTTGTCCACCAGGTACTGACAGGCCAGTTTGCCGGCTTCGACATTGTCGGTCTGTACCGTGGCGTTCACGCCCTTGGCGTCCACATCCACCGCCACCACCACAATACCGGCGTCACGGGCTTTCTTGATCGCCGAGGCCATGGCGGACGGGTCGACAGCGTTGATCAGAATCAAGTCGACCTTGGACGAGATGAAGTTATCGATCTGTGAGAACTGCTTGCTCAGGTCATAGTCGGCCGACACCGACGTGACCTTGACGTTGGGGTTCAGCGCTTTGGCGCGTGCGGTGGCGCCGTCGGCCAGGGTCACGAAGTAAGGGTTGCCCAGCGAGCCCATGCTGATGCCCAGGGCTTTGAGCTCACGGGCCTCAACCGCTTGGGACATGAGGGCAGCCAGAGCGATGACGGGAACGATTCGTTTGAAGTTCATGCGGGTCTCTCTTGTGATTGTTGTAGGAGTGAACTCAGGTGCGCGCACCGGACTGGCGATACCGATCCAGCGCCACCGCGCCAATGATCACGATGCCCTTGATGATGTACTGCCAGATATCCGACACCCCCAGCAGCACCAGGCCATTGGTGAGCACCGCGATAATCAGCGCGCCGATCAGCGTGCCGCCGATGGTGCCGACGCCGCCGGTAAAACTGGTACCGCCGAGGATCACCGCGGCGATCGCATCCAGCTCATAGGATTGGCCCAGTTGCAGGCCATTGGCGGCAAACAGGCGCGAGGCGCTCATCACCGCGCCCAGCCCGGCCAAGGCACCGGACATGGCGTAGACGAACAGCAGCACCTTCCACACCTTGATCCCCGACAGCCGCGCCGCTTCCGGGTTGCCGCCCACCGAATAGATCTGCACGCCCATCACCGTGCGCCGCAGGATGAACCACGACAGCGCCACCACCGCCACGGCGATCACCACCAGCCATGGCACCCCCAGAATCGAGTCGTTGCCGATAAAGGCGAACGGCAGGTCAGGGTTGAACACGGTCTTGTCGTCGGCCAGCAGGCGCGCCAGGCCGCGCATGGCGGTCAGCGCACCGAGGGTGACGATAAACGGCGGCAGGCGCATGAAGGCGATCAGGCCGCCGTTGACCAGCCCCAGCAACAGGCCAAAGCCAATCCCGGCGGCGATCCCGAACATGCCGAACTGCGGCGACATCGACGCCTGCAACGCGACCACCGCGGACGCCGCCAGGATGGCCCCCACCGACAGGTCGATGCCCGCCGTGAGAATCACAAAGGTCATGCCCGCCGCCAGCACCACGTTGACCGAAGCCTGCTGGGTAATGATCGACAGGTTCTGCACCGTCAGGAAGTTCTCGCTGGCCAGGGCAAAGCCCACCAGCAACAACACCAACACCGGCAACATGCCCACGGTGCGCATCAGCGCCCGCGCACGCTCAGCCTTGCCCACTGTTGCAATCATCGAATCAGCCATTGGCAACCACCTGATCGCCACCGGTGGCGAGGTCAATAATACGTTCCTGGGAAATAGCGTGGCCCGAGGCCCCGCCGACTTCGGCCACCAACTGGCCTTCACGCATGATCAGCACGCGGTCGCACGTGCCGATGATCTCCGGCAGCTCGCTGGAGATCACCACGATCCCCACCCCCGCTTGCGCCAGTTGATTGATGATGCGGTAGATCTCGGACTTGGAACCGATGTCGACGCCCCGCGTGGGTTCATCGAGGATCAGCACGTGGGGCTTGACCTCCAGCAGCCGCGCCAGCAGCACCTTTTGTTGATTGCCGCCGGACAGCGCACCGACATTGACCTTGCCCGACGCGACGCGAATCGACAGTGACTTGATCGCGTCATTCGCGCGTTGCGCACCATGGCCGCGATCGAGCACGCCGCCGGCATGGGCGTCCGGCACACAGGCACAGACATTGATGTTGTCGGCGACGCTCATGTCCAGGAACAGGCCCTGAGCCTTGCGGTCTTCGGTGAGGTACACCACGCCGGCGCGAATCGCGTCCGCCGGGGTGCGCAGTTGGGTGACGGTCTTGCCCACCACTTCCAGGGTGCCGCTGGTGCGCGGGTCGGCGGCGAAGATCAGCCGCGCCAGCTCGGTGCGGCCTGCCCCCACCAGCCCGGCAATGCCCAGTACTTCACCGGCGTGCAGATCAAAGCTGCAGTGGCGCACGCGCTTGCCGTCGGCCATGTCGCGTACGCGCATCACCACCGCGCCGGGGTCATAGGCGGCGTGTTCCTTTTTGTAGAAACCGGACAGGTCGCGGCCGACCATCATTTTCACCAGCACCTCGGCCGACAGTGCGTCGCGGGTCAGTTCGCCGATGTATTGACCATCGCGCAGCACCGACACCCGGTCCGACAGCTCGTAGATCTCGGCCATGCGGTGACTGATATAGATGATCGCCAGGCCCTGGGCGCGCAGTTGCTTGATCAGCGCGAACAGGCGGTCGGTCTCGCGGGACGACAACGGTGTGGTGGGCTCGTCCATCACCAGGATTTTGGCGTGGGCATGCAAGGCGCGGGCGATTTCCACCAGTTGGCGCTCGGCAATCGACAGGCTGCTGACCTGTGTCGCCGGGGTGAATTCGGCGCCCAGGCGCTGCAGCACCTCCACGCAACCGTCCCTCATGCCTTGACGGTCGATGGTCCAGCCACGGCGTAACTCACGGCCCAGGTAGATGTTCTCGGCCACACTCAGGTTCGGGCACAGGCTCAGCTCCTGGTAGATCACGGCAATACCGAGGGCTTTGGCGGTGGCGGGGTTGAAGGTGGGAACGGTTTGACCGTCGATGCGGATTTCGCCGCCGGGGTCGGCCTGGTAGGCGCCGGAGAGGATTTTCATCAAGGTGGATTTGCCGGCACCGTTCTCCCCCATCAAGGCGTGGATTTCGCCGGGGTAGACCTTAAGGCCGACACTTTTAAGCACGCGCAACCCGTTAAAGGTTTTGCTGATGCCCTGCATCTCAAGCAAGGGTTCAAGGCTCATGGCTGAGCTCCTGGTTTTATTATTTTTGTATTCGCCCCCTTTGAAAAAGAGCCGATTGCCACCGACTCTAATCAGATACATTTGCTTACGCAAGCGCTTGCGTCGCCCGTTTGTCGCTAGAAGAAACGTTTCACCCAGCGCTATAAGCGTAACTTTCGCATTTCTAACGTTTTGGCAGCATTCGCGTCAGGGTGTTATCCCGCACCCAGTAATGGTGGAACAACCCAGCGGCCGCGTGCAGGCCAATCAGCCAGTAGCCGGTACTGCCCAGCCACTCATGCCAGTGCTTGAGTTGCTTGGCGTGGTCCGGGTCTACCGCCACCAGCGACGGCAGCGCCCATTCGAAATACGGCACCGGCTTGCCCGCGGCGTTGAGCATCAGCCACGCCAGCAACGGCGTGCCGATCATCAGTGCGTACAGCGCCAGGTGCATCAGGTGCGCCACGACGGTCTGCCAGGCCGGTGGGCGCGGCAAAATGGCCGGGCGCGGCGCGAGGCGGCCCAGCAGACGCAGCCATACCAGCGCGAAGATGCCGAGACCAAACAGCGCATGGCCGCCCAGCAACAGCCCCTTGAGCGCGTGCCCGCGAGGCAACAGGCCCTTGAGTTCGATACAGGCGTAGACGCCGACAAACAGCGCCAGCATCAGCCAGTGCAGGGTCATCGACAGACGTGTGTAGCGCTGGGTCAGCAGATGTTCGCTCATGAAAGGGCAACCTTGTGCGGAAGTAGAGGCCGTTTCCGGCCTGGGAAAGTCGGCGCCAACCTGCCTGCACAGTCTTAAGGCAGTCTGAAGATCGACAATAACGCCGACTTTTCCCACCTTCAGACTTCGTTAAGAAACGCCGCTGATACTCCTCCCAACTTCACTTGGGAGGCACACCACCCATGCCCCGGATCGATTGGAACATCCCCTTGCCGCTGCTGTTCGGCCAGCCCGACAGCACCACCCTGCAACTTGCCCGCGCCCTGCCCCATGACCGTGAACGACCGGCCTTCGAGGCGTTTATCCAGCAACGTTTTCGCCTGGCCCACGGCGCCGATATCCGGCACTTCATGCCGCAATTGTTCGGCGTCAGCCAGGTCGACGGCGAGCTGTGCGCCGTCGCCGGGGTCCGCCTGGCGGGGGCCGAACCGCTGTTTCTGGAGCGCTACCTGGATCATTCGATCGAGCCACTGATCAGCGCTGCCGCCGAACGCGCGGTGGAGCGCAGCGCCATTGCCGAAGTGGGAAATCTGGCGGCCAGCGATACCGGCAGCGCGCGCCTGAGCATCATCGCCATTACCTGGCTGCTGGCCATGGCGGGCCTGGAGTGGGTGGCGTTTACCGGCAACGTCGGTCTGGTCAATAGCTTCCACCGTCTGGGTTTGAAGCCCGTCACCCTGTGCGCCGCCGACCCGCAGCGCCTGGGCGACGAGCGCCATCACTGGGGCAGTTATTACGAGAGCCAGCCCTGGGTGCACGTCGGCAATATCCGCGCCGGCTTCGTTCATTTGCGCAACATGGGCCTGTTTTCACGCCTGGGGTTGCCCACGCTTCTAGAGGACACTAGCCATGTCGCCTGAAACCCGTCGTTTCCATGCTGTACTGCGTGGCTATGCCGAACGCAACGACGGCGCTGTCGCCCTGTGGGGCGACACGCTGAAAATCAATTACACCGCGCTGTTTGCCGAAGTTACCTACCGCCAGGAACGCCTTCGCGATGAGGGGGTAAAGGTGGTAGCCCTGGCCCTGGACAACGGCGTCGACGCCATCTTGTGGGACTTGGCGATTTTGTTTGAAGGCCTGACCTGCCTGACCTTGCCACCGTTCTTCAGCCCTGCCCAGCGTGCCCATTGCCTGGAACAAAGCCACGCCGAGCGGGTGATCGCCGAGCCTCATTTGGACGCTGAGTTGCACGCTGGCGGGTATCGCAAAACCGGCGAGTTCTGGTGCCGCGCGTTTGAAGGTCGGCCGTCAATGCCGTCTGGCACCGCCAAGCTGACCTTTACCTCCGGCACCACCGGCACGCCCAAAGGGGTGTGCCTGAGCGCCGACAGCGTGCTGCGGGTCGCGCGTGAGTTGCACCAGGCCAGTCATGCCAGTGATCCACGCCATCACCTGGCGCTGCTGCCCATCGCCATCCTCCTGGAAAACCTGGGGTGTTACGCCGCGCTGTATGCCGGTGCCACCTTGAGTGTGCCGAGTCAAAAAAGCCTGGGCATCCAGGGCGCCAGTGCGGTGGACGCTGCACAGTTGCTCGGTTGCCTGGCGCTGCGCCAGCCCCACAGCCTGATTCTGGTCCCGCAATTGCTGCTGATGCTGGTGATTGCCGCCGAACAGAAGGCGTTCAGCCCCCACGGCCTGCGCTTTGCTGCGGTTGGCGGCGCGCGGGTGTCCAAGGCGTTGCTGCACCGCGCCGGACAACTCGGCTTGCCGGTCTACGAAGGCTACGGGCTGTCGGAATGCGCCTCGGTGGTGAGCCTCAATCGTCCCGAGGCGCAGCGCCCGGGCAGCGTCGGCAAACCCTTGCCCCACGTTGAGATCTGCCTGGCCGAGGACGGTGAAGTGCTGATCAAGGGCTCAACCCTGCTCGGCTACCTGGGTCAGGCCGAAGCGCCCGGAGAGTGGTGGCCCAGCGGCGACCTCGGCGCCTTTGATGCCGATGGGTTTCTTTACCTCAAGGGCCGCAAAAAGCATCAATTCGTCACCAGTTACGGGCGCAACGTCAACCCGGACTGGATCGAAGCCGAACTGACCCAGAGCGGCGTGATTGCCCAGGCCTTTGTCTACGGCGAGGCCCAGCCGCACAACCACGCCCTGCTTTGGCCACTGCGCGCCGATTGCACCGAGGCACAGCTGCAGGCGGCCGTGGACGCGGCCAACAGCGGCCTGCCCGACTACGCGCACGTGCACCGGTGGACGCGTCTGGATCAACCCTTCAGCGCCGCCAACGGCTTGCTCACCGCCAATGGCCGCCCACGGCGCGACGCCATCGTCGCCCGCTACCAAACCCTGCTTGCCCCTGCCTTGAACGAGGAAATGTCATCGTGAACTTTTTCGATACGCTCCAAGATGCCACCCAGCACGAACGCCAGGCCCTGTTCAGCCTGCCCATCATCCGCGATGCGCTGGAGGGCAAGGTCAGCCTGGAAAGCTACCGCGCCTTCCTGGCCCAGGCCTATTACCACGTTCGCCATACCGTGCCCCTGATGATGGCCTGCGGCGCTCGCCTGCCGTCGCGCCTGGAGTGGCTGCGCAAGGCGGTCTGCGAATACATTGAGGAGGAGTACGGCCACGAGCAGTGGGTGCTCAATGACATTGCCGCCTGCGGTGGCGACGCCCACGCGGTGCGTGAGGGCCGCCCCGCTTTGCCCATCGAGCTGATGGTCAGCTACCTGTATGACCTGATCTCCCGCGACAACCCGGTCGGTCTGTTCGGCATGGTCAATGTGCTGGAAGGCACCAGCATCGCCCTGGCCACCCATGCGGCCGGTAGCATTCGCGAGCGCCTGCATCTGCCGGAAACGGCGTTCAGCTACCTCAGCTCCCACGGTTCGCTGGACATTGGCCATATGCAGACCTACCGCGGCTTGATGAACCGCCTGGATGACCCGGCCGACCAGGCCGCCGTGATCCACGCGTCAAGGGTGGTCTATGCGCTCTACACCGACATGTTCCGCACCCTGCCGCGCATCACGGAGACGCAACATGCGCCTGTCTGATGCGCGCGTGGTGCTGACCGGCGCCAGTGGCGGGATCGGCCTGGCGATTGCCGCCGTGCTGTGTGCCAGTGGCGCCCAGGTGCTGGCGGTGGCACGTCATCGCGCCCCGTTGGAGGTGTTGCTCGCGCAGTATCCGCAGCAGCTGTGCTGGGTGAGTGCCGACCTGACCTTCCTCGCCGACCGGCGCAAGGTGCTGGCGGCGGCCGATGCCATCGGTGGCGTCAACCTGCTGATCAACACCGCCGGGATCAACCACTTCGCGATGCTTGAGCAACTGGACGACAGCGAAATCAGCGGCATGCTGGCGTTGAACATCACCGCGCCGATCTGCCTGACCAAGCTGTTGCTGCCGCAACTCAAGCTCGCGCCGAGCGCCATGGTGGTCAATGTGGGCTCCACCTACGGCTCCATCGGTTACCCCGGCTACGCCACCTACTGCGCCACCAAGTTTGCACTGCGCGGGTTTTCCGAAGCCCTGCGCCGCGAGCTGGCCGACACCCGCGTGGGCGTGTTGTACGTAGCGCCACGGGCAACGCGTACGCACATGAACAGCCCGGCGGCGCAGGCATTGAACGACGCGCTCAAGTCCAACGTCGACGACCCGCACACCGTCGCCTCGGCGGTGATCCAGGCCATCCTCAAGGATCGTCGCGACCTCTACCTGGGCTGGCCGGAGCGCTTCTTTGTGCGCCTCAACAGCCTGCTGCCAAACCTGGTGGACCGTAGTTTGAGCAAACAACTGCCACTGATTCGGCGCTTGAGTCACACACCTATCGATAAGGACCCCATCCCATGAAACGACTTTTTGCCGCCCTGCTGTTCACCCTGTTGAGCCCTCTGACCTGGGCAATGGACGCCGCCGACCAGCAACGCCTGACCGAAATCCAGACCCGTTGGGCACACATCCAATACAACCTGCCTGAGGAACAACGTTCCAAAGCCTTCGAACAGCTCGCCAGCCAGACCACGGCGCTTACCACGCAGCGCCCCCAGGCCGCCGAAGCGTGGATCTGGTCCGGTATCGTCACCAGCAGTTGGGCCGGCGCCCAGGGCGGGCTTGGGGCATTGAGCAAGGTCAAGGCGGCCAAGGCCGACCTCGAAACAGCGCTGGCCCTGGATCCCAAGGCCCTGCAGGGTTCGGCGTATACCAGCCTGGCGGCGCTGTACGACCGCGTGCCCGGCTGGCCCATCGGCTTTGGCGATGCGGACAAGGCCGATGCGTTGCTCAAACAGGCCTTGCAACTCAACCCGACGGGCATTGATAGTCTGTACTTCTGGGGCGATCACCTGTACCGGCAAAAGCGCTACGCCGAAGCGCGTGACGCCCTGCAAAAGGCCCTGCTCGCCGCACCACGGCCGGGGCGCGAAACTGCCGATGCCGGGCGCCGCAAAGAGATCACCGACCTGTTGGCCCAGGTCAATCAAAAACTCAACTGACAGGAGTCCATGTGCGCCTATTACTGATCGAGGATGATGTGGCGCTGGGGGAAGGCATCCAGCAGGCGCTGGTGCGTGAGGGCTACACCGTCGACTGGCTGCAGGACGGCAGCAGTGCCTTGCACGCCTTGCTCAGCGAAACCTTCGATGTGGTGGTGCTCGACCTGGGCCTGCCACGCATGGACGGACTGGAGGTATTGCGCCGCCTGCGCGACAGCGGCGCCGTTGTGCCGGTGTTGATCCTCACTGCACGGGACGCCACCGAAGACCGCATCGCCGGGCTGGATGCCGGCGCCGACGATTACCTGATCAAACCCTTCGACCTGTCGGAACTCAAAGCCCGCCTGCGCGCGCTGCTGCGGCGCAGCGCCGGGCGCGCGCGGGTGCTGATCGAACACGCCGGCATCTGCCTGGACCCCAGCACGCAACAGGTCACCTACCACAACCAACCCGTGGTGCTGACCCCTAAGGAATACCAGTTGCTGCACGAACTGCTCTCCCCGCCCGGCCGCGTGATGACCCGCGATCAGTTGATGCAGTTGCTTTACGGCTGGAACGAAGAGGCGGAAAGCAACACCCTGGAGGTGCATATTCACCACCTGCGCAAGAAATTTTCCAGCGAGTTGATCCGCACCGTGCGCGGGGTGGGCTACCTGGTGGAGGAGCGTGGATGACCTCGATCCGGCGGCGCACCCTGACCCTGATCATCGGCCTGATGCTGACCGGCCTGCTGGTGATCAGTTGGCTCAACCTGCACGACAGCAACCACGAAATCGCCGAAGTCTACGACGCGCAATTGGCGCAGAACGCGCGGCTGTTGCAGGGCGTGATGAGCATGCCGCTGGGCGGCAAAGACCAGGCCGAGCTGTATCGCGCGTTTAACAAGGCCTTGGGCAACGCCGTGCCTAAGCTGGACGGGCATCCTTACGAAAGCAAAATTGCCTTCCAGGTATGGAACCCCCAGGGCGAGCGCCTGGTGTTTACCAGCAGCGCGCCAGCGCTTGCGGCGCCTCCCGAGACTGCCGGGTTCGGCAACGTCGAGGATGTCAGCGGTCGCCAATGGCGCGGTTTCGTGCTCAAGGACAAGGACAATGGCCTGCGTATCTGGGTGGGTGAACGTGACGACGTGCGCTCTGATCTGGTGGGCCGCATCGTGCGCCATACCCTGTGGCCCAACGTGTTGGGCAGCCTGATCCTGGCCGCATTGGTGTGGCTGGCCATCGGCTGGGGCCTCAAGCCTCTGGCCGATATGGCCGCCACCCTGCGCGCCCGCCACTCCGGCTCGCTGGAGCCGATGCAACTCACGCCCCTGCCCACGGAGCTGGAGCCGATGCAGGCGGCGTTGAACCGCATGCTGGCGCAAATCCAGGACATGGTCGGCCGTGAACGGCGCTTTATCGCCGACGCCGCCCATGAAATGCGCACGCCCCTGGCGGTGCTGCGGGTGCATGCGCAAAACCTGCTGGAAGCCGGTACCGAGACCGAACGGCGTGAATCCCTGGCCTTTTTGATCAGCGGCGTCGACCGCACCAGCCGCCTGGTCAATCAGTTGCTGACCATGGCGCGCCTGGAGCCCAGCGACGAGCATCTGCCTGTGCAGGCCATCGACCTGGCGGCGGCAGTGCGCGAAACGCTGATTCAACTGACACCCTGGCTGCTGAGCAAAGGCCTTGAACTGGTGTTCGACGTGGACGACGCCGCCTATGCCGTGAGTACCGATGCGGTGGCGATCAATATCGCCCTGACTAACCTTGTGACCAACGCGGCCAACTTTTCACCGGAGCACGGCGTAATCACGGTGGGCTTGCGCAAACACGCCAACCGCTTCGCGCTGACCGTGGACGACCAGGGCCCCGGCATTGACGAGAACGAGCGCGACCGGCTGTTCGAACGGTTCTACAGCCGCGGCAATGCCCAGGGCGCCGGCCTGGGCCTGACCATCGTGCAAACCATCGCCCAACGTCTGGGGGGCCGGATACACCTGGAAAATCAGGCATCCGGAGGCTGCAGGGCCACCCTGGATATCCCCGGTGATGCGCCGTAGGCGCAGCCGTCACGCGGCCACGGTTCCCAGCCACATCGCCCCGGTCAGCAGCAACTGTCCAGGGATCACGTAGGCCGCAAAACGCCGGCCGCCGGTGACCCAGGCCACCAAGCATTTGCTCAACGCGTTGCAACTGATGGCCAGCAACACGGGGGTGGACGCGGCAACCAGCGTCAACTGGCCGCTGCTGGCCAGCGCTGCAATCGAGGCGGTCGAGGCATGGGCATCGGCGAAGCCAGCCAGGGTGGCGCTGACAATGACCCCCATTTGGCCGAAGTGATAGAGCATCACCGACGACACAACGCCAATGCCCGTCAGTGTCAACACCATGATCAAGGCCAACTTGAGGTCGAACGCGCCGCCAACCTGAACCGGCTGGCCGGTGGGCGCGGTGCGCGCTCGCAGCATCACACCCAGCGCATACAGTGCGGTGGCAGCCAGGCCCGCCAGCAGCGGCCAGGCCAATTGGCGCAGTAATGCAGGCTCCACGGCGCCCAGAATCAAAGCGGCCTGGGTCATCGTTGCCAGGTTCGACAGAATGGCGGCTGCCGCCAGGGTTCGCAGGTGGTCCGGCTCTTTGAGCGCCCTATGCCCCATGGCGGCGATGGTCACGGTACTGGACGCAAACCCCGAAGCGATGGCCCCGATGGCATACCCGTAACGGGGGCCCAGAATGCGTTCCGCCACGTGCCCCACCGCGCCTACTGCCATCAACATCACCGTCAACGTGCAGATGGTGCGCGGGTTCACCGCCTCGTAAGGGCCGATAAATCGATCCGGTGCCAATGGCAGCACCACCAACGCCACAACCAGCAGCAACAGGCCGTCGCGCATTTCTGCATCGGTCAATTGGCTGCGGGCGAAATCGTGCAGTTTCTGGCGGTAGACCAGCAAACCGGCCATCACCACGCCAATCGCCGTCGCCAGCGCAGGCGACGCGGCACACAGAGCGCCCAGCACCAGGACAGTCAACAAGGCGACTTCACTGGTGATGCCTGGGTCTTTGTCCTGACGCTTCCAGTAAGCCGTACTCACCAGCACGGCCAGGCACAGCGCGATCAGCCCAAGCAACAGCGCACCGCCGACTTGTTGGGTGACATAGCCCAGCAAACCGGTGATGGAATAGGTACGCAAACCGGCAAACGCGCGGTGTTCGCCCTCGCCTTTATGGCGCTCACGCTCCAGCCCCACCAGCATGCCGATGCCCAGCGCCGCGGCGGCGCCGGCAATGCCCAGGGTTTGCGTCATGCTGTGCCCCTATTACGCGCAAGTGTGCGGTGGGTTACCAGACTGCACCGCAACGGCGCGATACGTGTTGATCATGGTCAACGACGCGCCGCACCGCTCGACCGACCGTCGCCCGGCGGCTCCCCCCCCGCGCGCCCCTTGATGCAGGTCAATTCCGGCAAGGCGCCTGGGGCGATGATCAACCAGAGGCGTCACGGCCCAAACCCCTTCGTCGCCACGGGAGATCAGCATGTCTGCTCAAGCACGTTTCCTTTTATTGGTTTCACCGTTGATGGAACACAGCCCCGCCCTGGAAAGAGCCGCCGCCCTGGCGAAAGCCGAAGGCGCCGCGCTGCATATCCTGGCCTTCGACTACCTCGATGGCCTGGCAACCGCGGGCCTGGTGAACGAGCAGGCATTGGAGCAGATGCGCCTGGGGTACGTGGAGCGCCACCACCAATGGCTGGAGGACCAGGCCAGGCCGTTGCGCAAGCTCGGGCTGACGGTCACCACCGAAGTCGCGTGGGTCGAACACCCGCTCAAGGAGTTGCTGCTGCGCCTCAAGGAAGAACCCATGGACCTGGTGATCAAGGCCCTGGAGCAGGAATCGTGGCTGTCGCGCCTGGTATTTACGCCGCTGGACGTGCACCTGTTGCGCGAATGCCCGGTGCCGCTGCATTTTGTGCGTCAGGTCAAACATGCGTTGCCGCGCAAAATCGTCGCGGCGGTCGACCCGTTTCATCGCGACGGCCGCTACGAGGGGTTGAACGACCGTATCCTGCATGAAGCGACAAAACTGGCCATCGCGTGCGATGCCGAAGTAGAAGTGGTGTATGCCCACGACTTGTCCGACCTGAGCGCCAAGGAGTATGGCTTAGGCAGTGGTGCGGGGTTTTTCTCTTCACAGGCCGCCAAGCTGCTGTTCGACGAGCAAGGCAAGACTTTCGACGACCTCGCGGCGCGCAACGGCATCCCGCCCGAACAGCGTCACATGATCCTCGGCAGCCCGGCCCGTGTGCTGTCCAGCTATGCCGATGCTTACAACGTCGACGTTATCGTCATGGGCCGCGTCGGCCATCACGGCCTCGAGCGCATGCTGGGCAGCACCGCCGAATCGCTGCTGTACAAGATGCCGTGCAGCGTCTGGATGGTCTCCCCCGAAGTTATCGATTGAGTACCTGACGCACCTGTCAAGGGCGGCGCTCTGCCGCCCTGTTGAATTTCTGCCCATCCAATTGAGTGCAGCGACACCGCACCGTGCGTGGTATCTGCTATTGTCAGGGCACTTCATGTCCTCCCCGTCGCCTTCGAGCGACTTTGTGTGAGCATGCTCTGCGCCCTCGCCTGACGACGACGGCGGGCCTGAACCCCATGGAACGCACAAGCGATGGACACTCCCCCGCCCTTACTGCCGCAGTCACGCGCGGAAAAAATCGTCGAGTTCAAACGCCAGAAAACCCTGCTCAAGACCGGTGCGCTGCAAGACGCCATCTTTAACAGTGCGTACTTTTCCAGCATTGCCACCGACGAAAAAGGCGTGATTCAGATCTTCAATGTCGGCGCCGAACGCATGCTTGGTTACGCCGCCGCCGACGTGGTCAACCGCATCACGCCCGCCGACATTTCCGACCCCGCCGAGCTGATCACCCGCGCCGCCGCCCTCAGCCAGGAACTCGACACCCCCATCACCCCCGGTTTCGAAGCGCTGGTATTCAAAGCCTCGCGCGGGATCGAAGACATCTACGAGCTGACCTACATCCGTAAGGACGGCAGTCGCCTGTCGGCCATGGTCTCGGTGACTGCGCTGCGCAACCGCAATGACACCATCATCGGCTACCTGCTGATCGGCACCGACAACACCGCACGCAAGCAGGAAGAGGCCGAACGCAAAGGCTTCGAGCGAGCCCTGGAAGAAAAAAACCTGGAGCTCGAACACGCCAACCATATGAAGTCCGAGTTCCTCGCCACCATGTCCCACGAACTGCGCACACCACTGAATGCAGTGATCGGCTTTTCCGAGGCATTGAAAGACGGGCTGGTGGGCGACATGAGCGACACTCAGCGCGAATACATCGGTGACATCTTCACCAGCGGCCAGCACCTGCTGTCGCTGATCAACGACATCCTTGACCTGTCCAAGGTCGAGGCCGGGATGATGGACCTGGAGCTGGAACCCGTGGAACTGGCCGGGTTATTGGCCAACAGCCTGCTGATCGTGCGCGAAAAAGCGGCCCTGCAGCGCATCCAGCTCAAGCTGGACAGCCCGGTCGACCTGGGGACGCTGGTGCTGGATCTGCGCAAGACCAAGCAGATCGTCTACAACCTGCTGGCCAACGCGGTGAAGTTCAGCGAGCACGGCAGCGACGTCAGCCTGGCGGTGCGCGAGGTCGGCCGCGATCAGGTCGGCCAGATCGCCGGTGACTGGCCGGTGCATCGCTTTGTCCTGCAACCCAGCGCGCACCAGCAATTTCTTGAACTGAGCGTCAGCGACACCGGCATCGGGATTGCCCCGGATGACATGGGCAAGCTGTTCAAGGCCTTCAGCCAGATCGACAGCAGCCTGGCACGCAAATTCGAAGGCACCGGCCTGGGCCTGGCGATGGTCAAGCAGCTTGTCGACCTGCACGGCGGCAGTGTTGCCGTGGCGAGTCGCGAAGGACTGGGCGCGCGTTTTGTGGTGTGGTTACCCCTGCATCGCGCGAATGTGGAGGCCCCATGGCCAACATCCTGATCGTCGAAGACAACGAAGCGAACATGCGCCTGGCGCGCCTGCTGCTGGTCAACGCCGGCCACAGCGTGGTCTGGGCGGCGGATGCCGAAAGCGGCCTGACCCTGGCCCGTGAACAGCAGCCGGCGTTGATCCTGATGGATATCCAATTGCCAGGCATGGACGGCCTGGCTGCCACCCGCCTGCTCAAGCAAGACCCGCACACCGCGCAGATCCCGGTGATTGCCCTCACCGCCATGGCCATGAAGGAGGACCGGGAAAAAGCCCGGCTCGCCGGGTGCGACGCGTATGTGAGCAAACCCCTGCGCTACAAAGAGTTGTACCAGGTGATCGATACCCTGCTGAACCCGCCCAACACACCTCTATCATGAGTCCTCTCCATGGCCAGCCCACCCGCAACGCTATTGATCGTTGATGACGAACCCCAGGTTCGCAAGCTGTTGGAAACCCTGTTGCAGCACGAGGGCTACCTGACCCTGAGCGCCGGCTGCGGTGAAGAGGCCTTGCGGTTGGTGGCCGAGCAACCGCCGGACCTGATCCTGCTGGACATCATGATGCCCGGCATGGACGGCTATGAAGTGGCCAGCCAGCTCAAGGGCAATCCGGTCACGGCGAGCATTCCGATCATCATGCTTTCAGCATTGAGCGAGCCGACCGCGCGGGTCAGCGGCCTGGAAACCGGCGCCGAAGAGTTCATCAGCAAACCGGTGGAGCGGGTTGAATTATGGCTGCGGGTGCGCAACCTGCTGCGGCTCAAGGCCCATGGCGATCAGTTGAAAAAGCCCAGCGACAATCCTCAATTGACGGTGCACGACCTGGCCCGCCTCGACTTGGAGAACGACCTGCGCGACGCCATTAAACACCAGGCATTCACCCTGCATTACCAGCCCAAGGTCGAAGTGGCCAACGGCAAGGTATGTGCTGTGGAAGCCCTGTTGCGCTGGGACCGACCCGGTTATGGCGCGGTCTCGCCCGCGGTGTTCGTGCCGGTGTTGGAAAACCTGGGGTTGATCGTGCCCGTGGGGCGCTGGGTCATCGAGCGGGTTTGCCAGCAAATCGCCGCCTGGCAGCGCAGTGATGTCGGTGCAGTGGAGGTGGCGGTCAACGTCTCCGGCCAGCAACTGATCGAGGGCGACTTGATTGCCGATATTGCGCGCATCCTCGCCAAAACCGGGGTCGAGGCGCATTGGCTGGAGGTGGAGCTGACCGAAGGCTCACTGATGGACAACACCCAGCGCACCATTGCCAGCCTGCAACGCCTGCGGGCCATGGGCGTGAAGATCGCCATCGACGACTTTGGCACGGGCTATTCAAGCCTGGCCTACCTGCGCCGCTTTCCCCTGGATACGCTGAAAATCGATATCGCGTTTATCCGCGAAGTCACCACCAACCCTCAGGATGCGGCGATCACCCGCACAATCATTGAGCTGGCCCATAGCTTGAAGTTGCGAGCGGTGGCCGAGGGCGTCGAAACGCAGGCGCAACTGGCCTTTCTGAAAGAGGCCGGCTGCGACCAGATGCAAGGGTATCTGTTCAGCCGGCCGTTGCCCGTGGCGAACCTGGAGCGATTGCTGACCGCGCAGCCACGCTGAAGATCAGTCTTGTTTGTCGGTGTGACCGACGTCTGCCGCTTCATCAGCATCGTTGAGCGGCACTTGCGCATCGTCCATCAACGAGCCGGGGTCTTCGTTGCCCGGATCGTTGAGTTCTTCCTCCATTTCTTTTGACATGAGCGTCTCCTCTAACCGCCTTGGGTGTCGATATCGGCATCGGTGTCAGGCTTGGGCTCGCGCTCAGGCTTGAAGTCTGGACTGTAGTCGTTTTCCGACGCCTTGGGATCACTGCCGGCCTTGGGGTCTTTTGGCGCATCGGCACCGGTGGCCGGTGCTGAATTGCCGTCGTCGATCGCCGGATCGTTGCGGTCACTGACTTGCGGATCGCTTGGGGTGCTCATGGCGCTTACCTCTGCTTGGCCTCAGTCCTGTTTTGGCGCTGGCGAACGCCTTGAAGTTCCGCCTGATCGATCATCGGATTGGATTGTCGACCTGGATATAGAACGCATAAATGCCCAGCAGCAGCCAGAAGACCATGAACAGCCACGGCGCGCGCATCGAGAACAGCAGCGACTTGCGATAGCCCTTGTGGGTGGATTCCATTTCGGAAAACAACGGTGACTCGTCATAGGCCATGCCCATCACCGGTTCGCTGCGCAGCAGTTCGCTCTGCTTGTAGTGCCAGTGATCAATGATCTCGTACGCGGCACGGATGCCCGGCCAGGCGTTAAGGGAGCTGAGAATGCCCAGTGCCACCAGAAACACCGGCACTACCAGGGTGAACAGCTTGCCCCATTCCGGGTTGAGGTTGCCCATGCCCGACACGAAGGCAATCACCAGGAATGACTGCGCAGTGAGGTAGGCATCGGTGCGGTTGGCGAGGATCGTGGTTTCGTACTGGATCTCGCGGCGGTAGAAGTCGAGGCGGTCTTTGGGCGAGCCGAAAATCTTCGCGTTGTGTTCGCTGTGGTCGGTGGCGGCCGCTTCCGGGGTGTGAGGGGTGATGATTCTGGGCACGGCGGTGCTCCATAAGGTTACGAACCTCGTTAGAAGAATCGGGCACGGGTGAAGTTCAAGTTTGTTGACGCACCAATCCAGTGCAAGCGGTGCACCGTTCTCGTATCAATAGGACGCCGATTCTCTGTGGCGGGCGGGATCAGGGCTCGCCAGCGGTTACCGGTCTGCCAATAACGGGTTTCGGCACAGGCATTGCTTAACCCATTCATCTGCCCGAATACAGGAACATTCGTTACCCCCCGACCCAGAGCCGACCCTCATAAGAAAGTAAGGACCAGGCCTGCTGGCACCCTCAGCCACAGGCTCATAAAAACATGCGTTTTTTTAAGCGGCAGTGCCACCCAAGCAACCCTGGGCACTGACAAGGTACTGGAATGGCTCGATCTTTCTTTGATGAAATGAATGACGCAAACGGCGTGTGCCGTGCGCACTATCAGGACTTCTCCCGCTGGCTGGCCAACACGCCACCGGAACTGCTGGCCCAGCGTCGCCGCGAAGCCGATTTGCTGTTTCACCGTGCCGGGATCACCTTCACCCTCTATGGCGACGAGCAGGACACCGAGCGTCTGATCCCCTTCGACATCATCCCGCGCAGCATCCCCGCCAGTGAATGGAGCGTGATCGAACGCGGCTGTATCCAGCGGGTCAATGCGTTGAACATGTTCCTCGCCGACATTTACCACGACCAGCGCATCATCAAGGCAGGGATCATTCCCGCCGACCAGGTGCTGGGCAACGAGGGTTATCAGAAGGCCATGGTCGGCCTGGACCTGCACCGCGATATCTATTCGCACATATCCGGCGTCGACCTGGTACGCGACGGCGACGGCACCTACTACGTGCTCGAAGACAACCTGCGCACTCCCAGCGGCGTGAGCTACATGCTCGAAGACCGCAAGATGATGATGCGCCTGTTCCCGGAAGTGTTCGCCAGGCAGCGCATCGCGCCGGTGGACCACTACCCCAACCTGCTGCTCAAGACCCTGAAAAGCTCAAGCCGCCTGGACAACCCCAATGTGGTGGTGCTGACGCCGGGGCGCTTTAACAGTGCATTCTTCGAACACGCGTTCCTCGCCCGGGAAATGGGCGTGGAACTGGTGGAAGGCGCCGACCTGTTCGTGCACGACCTCAAGGTCTTCATGCGCACCACCGACGGGCCCAAGGCCGTCGACGTGATCTACCGCCGCATCGACGACGCCTTCCTCGACCCGCAGGCCTTCAACCCCGACTCGATGCTCGGCGTGCCCGGCCTGGTGGCCGCCTATTGCGCCGGCAACGTGGTGTTGGCCAATGCCATCGGCACCGGCGTGGCCGACGACAAGTCGATCTACCCTTACGTGCCGGAAATGATCCGTTTCTACCTGGACGAAGAGCCGGTGCTGCAAAACGTGCCGACCTTCCAGTGCCGCAAGCCCGATGAGCTGTCCCATGTGCTGGCCCACTTGCCCGAACTGGTGGTCAAGGAAACCCAGGGCTCCGGCGGCTACGGCATGCTGGTGGGCCCGGCCTCGACGGCGGCCGAAATCGAGGACTTCCGTCAACGCATCAAGGCGCGTCCTCACGCCTACATTGCCCAACCGACCCTGAGCCTGTCCACCTGCCCCACCTTCGTTGAAAACGGCATCGCCCCAAGGCATATCGATCTGCGCCCCTTCGTGCTCTCGGGCAAAGAAACCCGTCTGGTGCCCGGCGGCCTCACGCGTGTGGCCTTGCGTGAAGGCTCGTTGATCGTCAACTCGTCGCAAGGCGGTGGAACCAAAGACACCTGGGTGGTGGAGGGCTGAATCATGTTGAGTAGAACCGCCGCAGATCTGTACTGGATGTCCCGCTACCTGGAGCGCGCAGAAAACCTGGCGCGCATGCTGGAAGTCAGTTATTCGCTGTCGCTGATGCCCCAGGCGGGTCACACCGACGGCCTCGACGAACTGGCCATGTCGTTGCTCAGCAGCGGCACCCTGGACAGTTACCTTGAACGCCACCAGACCCTGGACGCCGAACGCATGCTGCACTTCTTCGCCCTCGACGAAGAAAACCCGGCCAGCATCTACAACTGCCTGCGCGCAGCGCGAGGCAATGCCCACGCGGTACGCGGGCGCATCACCGCCGATATGTGGGAAAACCTCAACGCTACCTGGCTGGAAATGCGCAGCATCGCCGCCGGCGGCCTGGCGCGGCATGGCATCAGCCACTTCTGTGACTGGGTCAAGCAGCGTTCGCATCTGTTCCGTGGCGCCACCTCGGGCACCATCATGCGCAATGACGCCTACCGGTTTATCCGTCTGGGGACCTTTGTCGAGCGCGCGGACAACACCCTGCGCCTGCTGGACGCCCGCTATGAAATGTTCGGCGAAGAGTCCGAAGAAGTCAGCGACCTGTCGGCCCGCGGGTATTACCAGTGGAGCGCCCTGCTGCGTGCGTTGTCGTCGTTCGAGGCCTACACCGAGCTGTACCCCAACGCGCTGAATGCGCGCTCGGTGTCGGAATTGCTGCTGTTGCGCAGCGACGTGCCGCGCTCGCTGCATGCGTGTATCGAAGAGTTGAGCCATATCCTCGCCGACTTGCCTGGCAGTTATGGACGTTCAGCGCAGCGCCTGGCCGCCGAGTTCGAAGCGCGGCTGCGCTACACCGGCATCGATGAGATTCTGGAGGATGGGCTGCATGCCCGCCTGACGGAGTTCATCGACAACGTGCGCGAGTTGGCGCGGGCGATTCAAAGCTCCTATCTGGAGATGGTCTAAGGTCGCTTCAGAAACTCGAGCAGCCGCTCGTTCACCTGTGCGGCCTGCTCGTTCTGGATCCAGTGGCCGCAGTTGGCCAGGACGTGTTGTTCTAGGTCAGGCACTGACTCCGGCATGCGCTTGAGCGTGTGGGCTTCAAACACCCCGACCGGGTCGCGGTCGCCAATCAGGAACAGCGTCGGCTGCAGCACCTGGCGCCCGGCCAGGTGCTCGGTGCGTTGCCAGTTGCGTTCGAAGTTGCGATACCAGTTCAGCGGCCCGCGAAAGCCGTGTTCGGCGAAGGTCTGCACGTACACGTCCAGGTCCTCCTGGCGGCACCAGTGCGGCAATGCGCCGGGGCTGCCAACACCGTCGAGCAACCGCGCATCGGCGGGCTTATGTTGCAGGAACACGTCCTGGTCCTGCATGAACAGCCGTAGCGTGCGTTCGATATCGGCGTTCAATTCCTGCTCGGCCACACCGGGCGTCTGGAAATACAGGATGTAGTTGAAGCGGTCGGCGTACAGCTCACGCATGATGTCGATCACCGGCCGGCGGGCCCGCCCGGCGAACGGCACAGACATGGTCACCAAGCGGCTGACGCGCTCGGGCTCGAGCAACGCCAGGTGCCAGGCCACCACTGCCCCCCAGTCATGCCCGACCATCACCACCTGCGTGTGACCAAAATGGTCCATGGCCTTCTGGATATCGCCGCACAGGGTCAACAGGTCGTAATCGCTGATATCCGCCGGCGCGCCTGATGCGCCATAACCGCGCATTTGCGGGGCAAACACCCGGAACCCGGCCGTGGCCAGGGCGGGCATCTGCTCACGCCAGGAGTACCAGCACTCGGGAAAACCATGCAGCAGCCAGATTGGCTGACCGTGCTCGGGGCCGCAGCTGTGAACGTTCAGGTGAATACCGTTGACGGCGATTGTCTGTTCGGTCAGGGAAGTCATGGGCTTGGCCTGTGTGCTGTTTCGGCCAGGGTGCAAGATTGTGCTTCACGCGGCCAGCAATATTGATGCGGCAAATATCAGCCAACGGCCCACCAGCGTGGCAGCAACTGACGGACCCGTGCCTCGCCAAAGCGGTCATCGATCAACATCACCACGCCCTGATCCTGCTGGCTGCGAATCACCCTGCCCGCCGCCTGCACGACTTTTTGCAGGCCGGGATACAAATAGGTGTAGTCATACCCGGCGCCGAAGATCGCCGCCATGCGCTGCTTCATCTGCTCGTTGACCGGGTTCAGTTGCGGCAGGCCCAACGTGGCGATGAACGCACCGATCAAGCGGGCACCGGGCAGGTCGATGCCTTCGCCGAATGCACCGCCGAGCACGGCAAAGCCGATGCCCTGGCTGTGCTCGGTAAACTGATCGAGAAAAGCCTGGCGCTCGGCCTCGGCCATGCCCCGCGATTGCTGCCACAGCGGCAGGTGCGGATGCCGCTCGGCCAGCAGTTGCGCCACTTGTTGCAAGTAATCGAAACTCGAAAAAAACGCCAGGTAGTTGCCCGGTTGCCGGCTGAACTGCGCGGCAATCAGCTCGACGATCGGCCCCAGCGACGCGTGACGATGCACGTAGCGGGTGGAGATCTCATCAACGATACGCACCTGCAATTGCTCGGCCTTGAACGGCGACTCGACGTCGATCCACGCAGTGTCCGCGGGCAGGCCAAGCAGGTCGGCGTAATAGTGCCGGGGGCTCAATGTGGCGGAAAACAACACGCTGCTGCGGGCGGCAGTCAGCCTGGGACGGATGAACTCGGCGGGCACCACGTTGCGCAGGCACAGGCTGGAACTGCTGCGTTTGCCACTGAGCTGGCGTTTGGTGATGTCGAAAATGAACTGCTCGTTGAACAGCTCGGCCACCTTGGCAAAGTGCAGGGCCTCGAAGTAGAAGGCTTGCAGGTCGCCCGCCAGGGCCTCGGGGCGGTCGTTGAAGTAGTCGCCCATGGCGCTGCTGCACAGGCTCAGGGCCTGCAACAGTTTGTCGGGCCTGCCGGCATAGGCTTGGTACGGCGCGACCTGCTCTTTGTGCAGCGCATTCCACTCACGGTTCAGGCGCTGCAAAGGTTTCTTCAACGGTTCGGGGGCCATGTCGCGCAGGGTTTTGAGGCTGTACTGGTCGAGGCTGGCGCTGTACATCGAGCGTGCGCGCTCGACCAGATTATGGGCTTCGTCCACCAATACGGCGGCGCGCCATTGGTTGAGTTGGGCCAGGCCAAAGAGCATGGCGCCAAAGTCGAAATAGTAGTTGTAGTCGGCAACCACCAGGTCGGCCCAGCGCGCCATTTCCTGGCTCAGGTAGTACGGGCAGACATCATGGGCCAGGGCCACGTCGCGCAGGTTGCGCTGATCAAGCAAGCGAATGTCAGACGCGGCGATCCGCGCGGCGGGCAGACGGTCGTAGAAACCTTTGGCCAAAGGGCAGGAATCGCCGTGACAGGCTTTGTCAGGGTGCTCGCAGGCTTTGTCCCTTGCCACCAATTCCAGCACGCGCAACGGCAGATCGGGGGTGCTGGTCTGCAACACCTGCGCGGCATCCAGCGCGAGCTTTCGGCCAGGCGTCTTGGCGGTAAGGAAAAACACCTTGTCCAGTTGTTGGGGCGCCAGCGCCTTGAGCAACGGGAAGATCGTGCCGATGGTCTTGCCGATACCCGTCGGCGCCTGGGCCATCAGGCAACGCCCGGTGCTCACGGCCTTGTACACCGACTCGGCCAGCGAGCGCTGCCCGGGACGAAAGTCGGCATGGGGGAAGCTCAAGGCTTGCGCCGCCCCGTCGCGGGCTTCGCGGTGCTGCATCTCTTGCCGGGCCCACCCGAGGAACAGCTCACACTGGCGATTGAAGAACGCTTGCAGCTCATCGGCCTGCAAGCGTTGGTTAAGCACGGTCTCACCCTCGCCGACGATATCGAAGTACACCAATGCCAGTTCGATCTCGGCCAGCCCCAGCTTCTGGCACATCAACCAGCCGTACACTTTGACCTGCGCCCAGTGCAGCTGGCGGTGGTTGGCCGGCTGGGCGTCGAGGTCGCCACGGTAGGTTTTGACTTCTTCCAGGCGGTTGGCGTCCGGGTCGTAGCCATCCGCCCTGCCCCGTACGCTGAGCTGCTGGTATTGGCCTTCGAGCGCCACTTCGTGCTGGTAGTGCGCGTTGCGCCGTGACGCCACGGTGCGGTGCCCGACCATGCCTTCCTGGGCGCTGGGCGATGGGGTAAAGCGCAGGTCCAGGTCGCCGACCTTGGCCGTGAACTCACACAGTGCCCGCACGGCCACGCGGTAGCTCAAGCCGCTTGCTCCGCCCAGCGCACGTAGCAGACGGTGACCGGCATCTGGTTTTCACCGCAGAACGCCAGCCAACGCAATTGGTTGTCTTGCAGGCGGTCGCCGGGGCCTTTGACTTCGATCATGCGGTAGCGCTTTTGCGCCGGCCAGAACTGGATCAGGTCGGGCATACCGGTCCGGTTGGCACGGATATCCAGCAACAGTCGCTCAAACCAGTAGCGCAGATGCTCGGCGGGCAAACAGTCCAACGCCTGTTCCAACAGCGCTTCACTCAGCAGGTTCCAGAATACGAACGGCGACTGGATCCCCCATTTCTCTGCATAGCGTTGGCGGATGACCGCTTTGTAGCGGTCATCGCGCAGTTGCTCGAAACACGCGGCGAACAGCGGCGCGCGGCGTTGATGGAAGTCCTCGCTGTGCAGGTCTGCCGGCCCGCGCTGGAACGGGTGAAAGAACGCGCCGGGCAGTGGCGCGAAGATTACGTCCCAGCACAACAGGCCGAAGAGTGAGTTGATCAGGCCGTTTTCGACGTAATGCACCGGCCCATCCGGCTCACTCAGGTGCGCCAGCACGCAATGCTCCACCGACATCAGCGGCTGTGGCAGTACCAGTTCAAGGTCCAGCCGCGTGACTTCACGGGGCTTGAGCGCAGGCAGCCTGGGTTCACCAAGCTTGCGTCGCAGACGCGGGATCACCCGCAGCAGGTGTTGCGCCTCGGCAGCACTTTCCGGCGCCTGTTGTGCCGCGCTTGCCAGCGCCATGGCCTGTGCGTAGTCCTCCTGACGCTCCAGCACGCGGATCAGCCGGGCGCGGGCGCCTGGGTAGGCGCAGGTGCGGTAGATCTGCTCGGCCAGGGCCAGTTCGGCGCTGCGCTCACAGTACTGCCCGATCTGGAACAGCAATTTTGCGCGGCGTTTTTCCAGCCACGGGTTGTCGGTGTGCAGTGCGGCGACCTGCGCCAGCACCTCTTCAAGGGCCGCGCCGCTTTCGAAGGCTTGCTGGCACTGGTGCAGGAACAGATAACCCTGCACGTCGGCACGCGTGCGCAAACCGCGGGATTCGCTGCAAATGTCGACTTTTTCGTAGGTGTAGATGCCCAGATCCGCCAGCACGAACTCTGACCAGTCCTGATGCAGGTTGCCGAAGAACATCAGGCGCAGGCGGTCGCACAGGTCCATCACGGTAAGGCTGTACAGCGTGTCGCTCAGGTCCGGGCACCAGCTGGCAAAACTGCGCGGCTCACTGAACTGCGCGGCCAACCCTTCGAGCCAGTCGGCCTTCTTGCCTTTGGGTTGGCTGATCCAGGGTGTGAACGCGGCGAGCAGTTCGCCTTTTTGCAGCAAGGCGAACAGTTCTTCAAACGCCAATGGGCACTGCCCATCGACCCAGCCCAAGGCGCGCAACGGCACAGTGGCGGCGTGAGGACAGCCGATTTCCAGGTAATTGAGTTTGGACGCGCGAAAATGCATGCCTTTGCGCATGACCATTCGCACCAATAACGCCTGGGAGGCCTGGGGCAAGCTGTCAAATTGCTGAATGAACTGCGTTTCGTCGGGTGCGAGCAGGTCGGCATAACGTTGCCCCAGCCAATGCAGGACTTGGCGGAAGTTATGCAGGTAATAGAGCGGATCTTCGAGGGTGCTGGCCATGGAGGGGGTCAATCAAATACTGGTTATGCATACAGAGTGCCGTCGTCAGCAGCGTGTTGCAATCGGTAATAGATAAATGGCGCACGCAACTTTTTGTATAAAAGTGATCAGATGGGGGAGTCGATGACGTAACATTTACGGCCCGCAGCCCTGGCGCGGGACTTTTCAAGGTTAAAGGTAAGGGTTATGAACATGAAGAATTTGGGTCTTCCGATGGTTGCACTCACTTTTCTGCTACTGGGCGGTTGCGCGACGCAAACCGTGGTGACGCTGCAAAATGGCACGCAATATTTGACCAAAGACACGCCCAACGCCAAAACCGCCGATGGCTTCTATGAATTCACCGATATTGCCGGCAAGCGCATACGCGTCAAGGCCGATGATGTGGCGACGGTGCGCAAGGAAGACTGATCTTCAAACGTCAACGCCGATCAAAAGTGCGAGGGAGCATGCTCCCTCGCCACCGCGTTAGCTGATCACAATCCCCTCCCCCGACACACCGCTCACCCCCACCAACGTCACCGAATCCCCACCGAAGCTGATCACCGTGTCCGCGCCCACCCTCTGAATGTGATCACGGATGTCCGCACTGCCTGACACCTGGGTGAACACCAGCTTATCCGTGGGCTGGCAGCCAATGATCCGGTCCTGACCAAACTGCCCGCTGAACACAAAGGTGTTGTGCCCGCTGTTATCACGGATCGTGTCATTGCCCTTGCCGCCCTCGATAAAGTCCGCGCCCTTGCCGCCCTGGATCAGGTCATTGCCGTCGCTGCCAATGATGAAGGTGTTGC
The DNA here is from genome assembly GCF_023148575.1 of Pseudomonas sp. EYE_354. NCBI lineage: Bacteria > Pseudomonadati > Pseudomonadota > Gammaproteobacteria > Pseudomonadales > Pseudomonadaceae > Pseudomonas > Pseudomonas sp. EYE_354. Next base: position 196,216 of record NZ_JAHXNQ010000006.1, on the reverse strand, counting down.
CCTGGTGCGGCTCGGCGTTGCGGTTGAGGTCCTGTACCCAGGTGGTGGCGCGGGCCGGGTCGGACAGGTTGGCGACGATGATCGTCGAATCGCGTGTCATCTGCTCATAGAAACCGGATTGCAGGATACGCGTCATGCCGTCGCCATACGCCGTGGGCAAATGGGACACCCACGTCGGCAGTTGGGTGATGGAGAACGGCAGCACATTCCACAGCGTCGAGGCGTAATGGTCGTTGAAGCTGACGATATTGTCGGTGGTCGAGCCATGGGGTTTGTCATGCACGCCCAATGACGACCAGTTGAAGGAGGAGCCGTCCAGTGCGCGAAACACCGGATCGTTTTCGTAGCCGATATTAAGCACGTTGTCGCTGCTGCTCTGGGTCGGCGAAGCATAGGCGATGTAATTGGCATCCCGGCAGAACCCGGCCCATTTGCCGCTGCTCAGGTCCGCCAGGCTGTTGACCGCCAACCCGCCCAGGCTATGGCCGCTGACCAGCACATCCTGGCCGCTCAGGCCGCGGGCACTGGCGTAATCGGCGACGTGTTTGAGCAAGGTGCCAAAGGCTTCGCCTGCGTAGTTTTTTGCGTAGTCCCTGGGGCCCAGGGCCGCGAGTACGTCGCTGACCAGGTCGCCAATCGAATCGCTGATCAGGCTTTCCCTGGGGCCCGAGGTGCCGCGAAATCCGATGCCGATTTGCAACAGCTTGCCGGCGTCGTCGTATTTGCCGAGCACCTCAACCTGCGCCGTGGTGTAGCCGGGCTTCTCGCCGAAGAACGTGCCCCTGGCGTCGACCTTGCCGGCATAGCCCAGGGTACTGGCGCTGATGGGCGTCCAACCGGCCTGTTGTACGGCGTCCAGCGCGGCTTTTTCCGCGTCCGGGTTCCAAGGGATGCCGGGAATCACACCCTGAGAGTCGCTGCTGCCGAGCACTGCCCCGACCAACGTGGCCGGCAAGCCCAAGCCCAAGCCGTTGAGCTGGTAGCCCACGGCAAAACCGTTATCCAGGTTGTGATAGGTATACAGCGTGATCGCCATGGCATCGGCGAACAGCGCCTTGGAGCCCTCGGTGCCGAGGTTTTTGTAGTCGAACACACCCATGGTATTGCCTCTCTTTTTGTTGGCGTTATCGAGAAAGCGCTTTAATGCGGTGTCGGACCGAAGGCCTCGTCCACTTTGGCCAGGTCGGTGTCGCGCAGGTTACCGGCGTAGTAATGCAGCTTGGTCCAGGCCATCAGGTAGTCGTAACGGGCCTGGGCCAGGTCGCGACGGGTGCTGTAGAGCTGCTGTTCGGCGTTCAGCGCATCCAGGTTGACCCGCTCGCCGCCGAGAATGCTCTGCCGGGTCGAGACCACCAGCGCTTCGGCCGAGGCGAGGGCCTTCTGGTACGCACGCAGCTTGCTCACGCCGGACAGGCAGGCGCTGAACTGGCGGCGCAGTTCAATCAGGGTTTCGCGGGTCTTGCCTTCCAGTTCGTACTCGGCCTGCTCCATGGCGCGGCTGGCCTGGCGGGTGGACGCCGAGATGCCGCCGCCGGCATACAGCGGCAGGCTCACTTCTACGCCGATGGTGTTGGTGTCGTAGCGCTGGTTGTAGGTATTGCCACTGTCAGACTCCTGCTGGCGCGAGCTGGCGTAGGCCGTGACTTTGGGCAGATGCCCGGCGCGGTTGCGCTCCACTTCATAGCGCGCCACTTCCAGGGCCTGGCGCTGGGACGCGAGCGTCGGGTTGCTGCTGATTGCCAGCGCATGCCAGGCGTCGTAGTTGGCCGGGGCCAGGGCGAACGCAGCAAACGCCTGGTTAAGCGGCGCAAGATCCTGAATGTTGACGCTCTGCACGCCAATCAGCGCACCCAACTCCCTTAGCGAGGCGTCCTGTTCGTCCAGCGCTTCGATCTCTTCGGCGCTGGCCAGCTCATAGCGGGATTCGGCCTCGAGAATATCGGTACGCGTGCCCTCGCCCTGCTGGAACAGGTGCCGGTTTTGCTGGAATTGCCGCTCGAAGGCCTTCTTCTTGGCGCGCGCGATGTCGATCTGGTCCTGGGCAAACAACGCCTGGGTGTAATAAGTGAGCACGCGCACCAGCAGCGCCTGGCTCTTGTCGCGAAAGCTCTCATCGGCAAACAACGCCTGGGCCACGCCCTTGCGGTAGTTGGCGTAGGCCTCGTAGTCGAACAGCGGCTGTTGCAGGCTGAAGGTAGAACCGTAACTGTTGTAGTTGCGGTCGTCGTGGTAATTGCCACCACGGCCGTCGGGCAAGGTGGCCTGTGAGTTGTTACGGCCCTTGTTGTAGTTGTACGACAGCTTAGGCAGCAGGCCGGCCCGACCGATGGTGCGGTTTTCAAGGCCCGCGTCGCGCTCCTTGATGGCGCCGAGGAACACCGGGTCGTTGCGCAAGGCTTGCTCGTACACATCGAACGGGCCCATGGCGGCCTCGACGCTGCTGCAGCTCAACAATAAGCAGGCGATAAACACCGGTTTCATGTTCATTCCTCGGTCAACGCGGAGCCGGCGCGGTCGAGCAGCGGCTTGAACAGGTAGTTGAGCAGCGAGCGCTCACCGGTGCGCACGAACATCTCGGCGGGCATGCCGGGTTTGATCACCAGGCCGTGAAGTTTTTCCAGGGCAGCTTCACTCACGGTGGTGCGCAACACGTAGTAAGGCGCGCCGGTTTTTTCATCGAGCATCTGGTCGGCGGAAATCAGGCTGACCTCTCCCGGCACTCGTGGCGTGCGGCTCTGGTTGAACGCGGTGAAGAGAATATCCACCGGTAACTGTGTACCGATCTTGTCCACCAGGTGCACCGGCAAGTGCCCTTCCACCTCCAGGCGAGTGCCTTGGGGCACGATTTCCAGCAGGGTCTCACCGGCGCGTACCACGGCGCCTTCGGTGTGCACGCCGAGGTTGACCGCAATGCCATCCGCCGGCGCGTTGATTTCGCTGTGCTGCAGGTCGAACCCGGCCGAGGTGAGTTGCTGCTCAAGGGTCAGGCTGCGCAACTGCGCATCGGCCAATTGGCTGCGCACTTCTTTCTGGTATTCCTCGCTGTGCTGCTGCAACTTGAGGCGCGATTCGAGGATGCCCTGCTCCACCCGGCCGCTTTCGCCGCTGTTCTGCGCCAGGTCCTGTTGCACCTGGGACAACTGGCGTTGATATTCCATCAGGCGATTACGCGGAATATAGCCGTTGTCGGCCAAGGGTTGCAGGTTGCTCAACTGGTCACGCAGCGATTGCGCCTGGGCGGTCAAATCGCTGCGGGCGCGGCGCATGCCGTTGAGCTGCGCGGAGGCGCCTTCGATGTTCGCGCGAATACCGGCCTGCTCTCGGGCAAAGGCTTCGCGACGGCTGCTGAACAGTTGGCGCTGGCCTTCCAGCACCAGCGCCAACGCAGGATCGGAGTGGTTGCTCAGTTCAGCGGGAAACGTGATGCTGGCGCGGTTATCCCGCTCGCTCTGCCAGCGTGCCACGCTGGCCCAGGCCATGCGGTATTGGGCTTGCAGCGAGTGCACATCGGCCTGACTCTGGGTCTGGTCGAGCCGGAACAGCGGCTGGCCCTGTTTTACCGACTCGCCTTCACGCACCAGAATGCGGCTGACCACACCAGGACTGAGGGTTTGCACGGCCTTGCGCTTGCCCGACACCACCACCGTGCCCTGCACTGCAATGCCCTGATCCAACGGCGCCAGGCTGGCCCACAGGAAAAACCCACCAGCTCCGACCACTGTCAGCAGCCAGCCCATGCGCACAAAAAAAACGGCGTCGCGTCGTTCGACAGTAAGGCTGCTCATACACCCGGATTCCTTGCGGTTTGATACTGGCGACTGAAACTGACGCCGGGTTTGTCCTTCGGTGCATCCTGCTGACCGGACAGTGCGCGCAGCACCTCCTGGCTCGGCCCGAACGCCTGCAGGCGCCCTTCATTGAGCACCAGCAATTTGTCGGCCTGGGCCAGCGCCGAGGAGCGATGGGTCACCAGCACCACGCTGCTGCCCTGGGCCTTCATTTGCACGATGGCGCCGGCCAGCGCCGCTTCACCCACGGTGTCGAGGTTGGAATTGGGCTCATCGAGCACGATCAAACGCGGCCCGCCGTACAGCGCACGGGCCAGGGCTACTCGCTGTTTCTGCCCACCGGACAGACCGGTGCCGTTGTCCCCCAGTACGGTGTCATAGCCCTGAGGCAGCCGCAGGATCAGTTCATGCACCCCGGCCTGTTGCGCAGCCTTGACCACCCACGCAGGGTCCGCTTGGCGAAAACGCGCGATGTTGTCGGCGATGCTGCCGCTGAACAGTTCAATGTCCTGGGGCAAATAGCCGATATGCGGGCCCAGGTCGTCACGGTCCCAGCGATGAATATCCGCAGCGTCCAGGCGCACGGTGCCCGCCAGCGTCGGCCATACACCCACCAGCACGCGGGCCAGGGTCGACTTGCCCGAACCCGAGGCTCCCAGCACGCCAAGCACTTCGCCGGCGCCCAGGCTGAAGCTGACCTGATGCAGGGTCGCCATACGCCGCCCCGGCGGGCCTGCACTGACGGTTTCGAAACTCACCTGGCCTTTGGGCGCCGGCAACGCCATCGGCTCGACCTGCGGCGGGAACTCGCGCAATAAGTTATCCAGGCGCTGATAGGCCAGCTTGGCCGAACTCCATTGCTTCCACACGGCGATCAACTGGTCGATCGGACTGAGCACCCGGCCCATCAGGATGGAGCCGGCGATCATCATCCCTGCGGTCATATCGCCGCGAATCACCAGCAGCGCGCCCAGGCCCAGGACCAACGATTGCAGGCATAAACGCAGTGACTTGCTCAAGGAGGTGATCACTGAACCGGTGTCACTGGCGCTGTTCTGCAAGCGCAAAAACTGCGAATGCACGGCAAACCAGCGCTCGCGCAACGCGCCCAGCATGCCCATGGCCTGGATGGTTTCGGCGTTATGCAGATGGCTGGTGGCCAGTTGGGTCGACTGCTGGGAAAACACACCGGCCTCGCCCAGCGGCTTTTTGGTCAGGTATTCGTTGAGGCATGCGAGGCCGATCAGCAGCACAGCGCCCGCAGTGGCCAGCACGCCAAGCCATACATTGAACAGAAAAATCACGAACAGGTAGATCGGAAACCACGGCGCATCAAAAAACGCGAACAGCGCAGGCCCGGTGATGAATTGACGGATATGGGTCAGGTCCCCCAACGATTGCCCGGCATGCCCCTGGCCGCGCTGCAGGTTGCGTTCAAACGCTGCTTTGTACACGCGTAAGTTGAAACGCCGCTCCAACTGGCTGCCGATTCGGATCACGATAAAACTGCGGATCACTTCCAGCAGGCCGATAAAAGCAAAGAAACCGACGACCATCAGCGTCAACATTACCAGGGTGGTTTCGTTCTGGGACGACAACACGCGGTCATACACTTGCAGCATGTAAATCGACGGCACCAGCATCAGCAGGTTAATCAATGCCGTGAAGCAGCCAACACTGATCAAGATGCGCCTGTATTCACCCAGCGCCTTAAATAAAGGCGCGACGACATGGGGCTTGGCCATATGTTTTTATCTTCCTTGAAGCACATTTCGCGCAACAGTTGCCCGCCCTCCTTTATAGAGGTCAGCCAACTAATAAATTTGAGTTATAGGCTTATAGCGATAACTAAGGCATTCGTTTCAATTCAATCACGGCGCCTGACTTAGTGCGGGCCTGATAGCCGCCGTCCTTCTGACGATTCAAGTGGGCGATGCCGCTGCCCTCAGCGTTGAACAGCCAAATGCCGTCGGGTGTCGGCGACCAGCTCATTGGCCTGTCTCCCAGCCATTGTTCGGCACAGGCGACATCGCCGCCCAGGGCGTTGGCCTGTTCCAGCAGGTCGAGGGCGCACACGTGGTCCTGCTGGTGCAACTGCCAGTGCCCGGCCAATTGGGCGCTGCTGGGTAATACAAGACTGCTCGCCATTGCGTGGGCTCCTGCCGACACGAACATCACCTGCATGACGCAGGCGATCAAATTGAAAAAACGCTGCATCTTTATGCTCGATCCCTGAGGCGCGGCGCCGAAACGCCGCGCCGGTGTATCAGGCCACGATGTCGCTGACGGCCGCCTGGCCGACGGTGGTGACGAGGAAGTCCGCCGCGCCGTGCCCGGAGAAGTCCACCGCCAAAGTGCCCAGGTTGGTGCCTGCCGCGTAACTCAATACCGCGTCGCCGGCATGCCCGGTGAATGCATTGACGAAGGTCAGGCCGGTCCCTTGGGTGATGCCGCTGAGGTCGATCTTGTCCGAACCGGAGGTAAAGTCAAAGATCTTGTCCGCCGCCCCTGGCTTGGAGTCGGAGCTGGCACCGAACACAAAGGTGTCGCGGCCCGCGCCGCCCCACAGTTGATCAGCACCGCCGCCGCCATAGATCAGGTCGTTACCGGCCCCACCCTTGATGACGTTGGCGGCATTGTTGCCGATGATCAGGTCGTTGCCCGCGCCGCCGAATGCGTTCTCGACCGTCACGCCCTTGGCGATGGACACGTTGCCCACCAGGCCACCCACGTCGGAGAACGCCGTCTCGTTGAGGTTGATCTTCTGGTTTTGGGTGAAGCCGGAGAAGTCCAGGGTGTCGTTGCCGCCACCGTCCCACACCGAGAACACCAGTTTGTCGGCGTTGGAGCTGGCGCTGAGAAAATCACGCCCGGTGTTGGAGTTGAACCCGTAAGTGGTGTCGCCGGCGCGGGTGTTGTAGTTGGCGCCGTAGAGCTTCTGAATCGCGGCGATATCGTCGATCAGCGGGCCGGACGCATAGGCTTCGACCCCGCCTTTGCTGAAGTTCTGGTTGGTGTTGCTCTCACTCCAGTAACTCATGAGGCTGTAGCCGCGCGTGTCCTGTCCATAGGTCGCGTCGTTGTAGTTGGGCGCGCCTTCGCCGGCGTTGTAGTCGCCGGGGTGAGCCAGACCCAGGGTGTGGCCGATTTCGTGGGTCAGGGTCTGCCGGCCATAATTGTTCAGGTCCGGGGTCTTGTTCGGCGTGTAGCTGTTGTTGGTCAGGTACCACGAGGTGCCGTCGTAGCCCGCGCCGGTGCCGGGCAGGTAGGCGAAGGCCGCTGCGCCGTCCTGGCCGCTGCTGTAATTGCCGAAGGTCATATGGCCGTCACCGCCGGTGGCTTTCTCGGTGAAGGTGACCTTGGCCACGTCCGCCCAAGACTGCATGGCCAGTACGGCCTGTGCCTTCTGCTGCGCGCTGAACTGGCTGAAGCCCGAAATGCCATGTTTGTTCAGGGTGCTCGAGGACGCCGAGGTCAGGAACGTGTAGGTCAGGTCGATCTTGCCGTTGCCGTCAAAGTCCCGGTACGCGGCGCCATCGCGCAGCAGTTGGGTGGCTGCCTGGTCGACGGTGTAGGAGGGTTTGCCATTGATCGTGAGGTTGCCGCCACGGTCATACAGATGGCTGAAGCTATCGATTTGCGAGTAAGCGGTGCTGGCTTGCGCCGCCGACACGATAGCCTTGTCTTTTACTTTTGACATAAACGTACTTCCTTGTTTGCAAGTGCATCAGTCTTTATTCGATAGGAACCCCGCGGGCGAGATCGTCCTATCACTCGCCTCTTTTGAAGGCGTAAGAAAACTGACACAACTTGAAATCTTTCGTCCACCTCTATTTCCAGCATAGAAAACACCGCTTCGGTAAGCAGTGTAAGTTTGCGCCGTATTCATTGGCCGGCTTTGAGTTTGTCCGACAAAAAACCATCGCCACGTATTTAAATATTAAATAGCACTAACGCCACTCAACTTAGGTGCCGCCACTAATAAATGGATCCAATATATTGACAGGGTGTCAATCGCAACATTAAACAGCCATTACTTCAACTAACGGTTAGCGCTGCATTATTGACTCAGTGGACATGGTCTGGAAAACCCCTGAGCACCCTGCGTGTTTTGTGAAGGCGCAAATGTGTGGTGAGCGAGTTTGCCCGGTCACCACGGAAAACCACCCTCCCATGCCCACATGCGCGCTTTGCGCCCAGGTCAGCGGCCCATGCGAATGGTGTTCCAGATCCGCGTGCGAATCCGGTCGATGCTCAGGGGCATCGCTTCCAAGGCGAACAATTTGCCCATCATGGCCTCGCTTGGGTAGATCTTGGTGTCCGACTTGATCTGGGGCTCGACCAGGCTATCGGCCGCGCTGTTGCCGTTGGCGTAGTGCACGGCGTTGGTGATGTCCGCCATCACTTGGGGCTCGAGCAAATAGTTCATGAACGCATAACCGGCCTTTTCATCCGGGGCGTCGGCGGGCATGGCGACCATGTCGAACCAGATAGCGGCGCCTTCCTTGGGAATCTGATAACCAATCTTCACGCCATTGTTGGCTTCCTTGGCGCGGCTTTCGGCTTGCAGCACGTCGCCGGAGAAGCCGACGGCCACGCAGATATCGCCATTGGCCAGGTCGCCCGTGTATTTCGACGAATGGAAGTACGCCACATACGGCCGCACTTTCATCAGCAGCGCCTCGGCTTTTTTGTAGTCCTCCGGGTTTTTACTGTGGGGCGGCAAGCCCAGGTAATTAAGGGCGATCGGCAGCAGCTCCGGGCCGTTGTCGAGGATGGCCACCCCACATTTGCTGAGTTTTTCCATGTACTCGGGCTTGAAGATCAGGTCCCAGGAGTCCACCGGGGCGTTGTCCCCCAGCACGGCCTTGACCTTGTCGATGTTGTAGCCGATGCCGGTACTGCCCCACAGGTACGGAAAGCCGTGGGCGTTGCCCGGATCGTTGTTTTCCAGGGCCTTGAGCAGTACCGGGTTGAGGTTCTTCCAGTTAGGTAACTGGCGTTTGTCGAGCTTCTTCAACGCGCCGCCCTGGATCTGCCGGGCCATGAAATGGTTGGACGGAAACACCACGTCGTACCCGGAGTTGCCGGTCATCAGCTTGCCATCGAGGGTTTCGTTGCTGTCATACACGTCGTAGCTGAAGCCGATCCCGGTCTGCTTCTGGAAGTTCTTCGTGGTATCGGGCGCAATGTAGCTGGACCAGTTGTAGATTTTCACCGTCTCGGCGGCCTGGCTGATAGAGGCCAACAACATCAAGGGCAACAGGGCAATGGCTTTCATGGTTCGATTTCCTGGCGGTTTTAGGGCTGTTTTTATGGCAGGCGATCAAGGATCAAAGCGTTACAGAATCAGGACATAGGTCTTGCGCACGGTTTCCTGGATATCCCAGATGCCCGTGCTGTTGGCCGGCAACATCAGTGCATCGCCGGCTTGTATGTGAATGACTTCACCGTTGTCGGGGGTGAAGGTGCAGCGGCCCTGGATAAAGTGGCAAAACTCCTGGGATTTAATCTGTCGACGCCAGCGGCCTGGGGTGCAGGCCCAGATGCCGGTCTCGACGCCGTCGCTGCGTTCGACGCTGAAGGTCGAGGCCACGGCGATCGGCTCGCCCAGGGGCACGGCCACTGGCGACGCGTCGGGTAAATCGGTGTTCAGCGTGTCTTTGAAGTGCGTAATGCTCATGGGCGATTCCCGTGTGAATGAAGCAGTTCAGTGCATGAAACCTTCCATGAATCCGGCCACCCCGGTCGCCAGTTTGCGGCGCCAGGGCGCGGTGTTGGGGTTGGCTAATACCTGGTCTTCATGGACGAAGCTGCGAATGATCGCGTTGTAGCCCAGCCAGCGGCAGGGTTCGGGTTCCCAGGTTTTGAGCGCGTCCAGGCCTCTGTCGCGAATGACCCAGGGCTGCCGAGTCAGCGGCGTATCACGCCCCAGGATCAGGTCGGCCAGGGTGCGGCCACCGAGGTTGGTAGCCCCCACGCCCTCCCCGCCATAGCCTCCGGACAACGCGATGCCGTTATTGCGGTCGCAAAGCATGTGCGGTCGGAAATGGCGTGACATGCCGAGGTTGCCGCCCCACGAATGGGTAATCCGCACGTTCTTCAGCTGTGGGAACAGTTCACCGAACAGGTAGCGACGCAGCTCCACTTCGCTGTCGGTCAAATCGAAGTTATGGCGCAATTTGCCGGCGAACTGATACCCGCCGCGGGCACCGAACACCAGGCGGTTATCCGCCGTGCGCTGGCCATAGGTGACCTGGCGACTGCTTTCGCCAAAAGCCTGGCCATTGCGCAGGCCGATCTCGTCCCAGATGCCGGCTGGCAGCGGCTCGGTGGCGACGATCAGGCTTTGCACCGGCAACTGGTAACGGCCCAGGGGCGGCAAGGTGTTGGCGTAGCCTTCGACCGCTGGCACAACCCATGACGCGCGCACGCTGGCTTTCGCCGTGCGCAGACTGCCGGATTGCCACTGCGTGACGGGGCTGTTCTCATAAATCTTCACGCTCATGCGCTCCACCAACCGCGCCAGGCCGCGCACCAGCTTGGCCGGGTGGATCGTGGCAACGTGGGATGCATAGATACCGCCATAGGGCCGGGCGATGCGGATCTGTTCGGCCAATTGCTGCGGGCTCAGCCAGCGGTAGTCGGCTTCGGTGAGGCCTTGAGCGTAGAGTTTGTGCAGGTAGCCGCGCAGGCCGGTTTCCTGCTCGGGGTAGCGCGCGGCGCAGTACAGCGCACCGCCCTTGCGGTAGTCGCAATCGATGCCTTCACGGGCCAGCACCTGTGCCACTTCATCAGGAATGCCGTGGAGTAAATCGAATGAGGCGCGGCGCTGTTCAGGGGCCAGGCCGGCCAACAGACGGTCTTCGCCCAGCAGGTTGCCCATCAGCCAGCCGCCGTTGCGACCGGATGCGCCGAACCCCGCGGTTTGCGCTTCGATGATTGCGACAGTCAGTTCGGGCGCCTGGCGCTTGAGGTAGTAAGCCGTCCACAGCCCGGTGTACCCGGCGCCGATGATGGCCACGTTGACGTCCAGGTCATGCTCAAGGGATGGCCGCGCCAGCAGCGGGTCGTCCAGTTGGTCCATCCATAAACTGATGTTGCGCCATGCCGGCATGCCAAGCTCCCCTACCTCGTGTGGATAGGGCTGATGCTAGGGCTTGGGGTCAGGGGCTGTCTTGCGCGCGTGCACGCAGGGAAATTTGTTTGACGTAGGCCTTGGGCGACTGGCCGGTGTGCTGGCGGAACGCGCTGTAGAACGCCGACAACGAATTGAAGCCGGCCGCGAAGGCCAAGTCGTCGACTTTGATCGGCGGCGTGGCGTGCTCCAGTGCGGCCAATAAATGCTGGAGTCGCGCCTGGTTGACGTAACGGTAGAAGCTTTGTCCCAGCACTTGGTTGAGCAGGTAAGAAATCTGATTGCGGCTGTAGCCGCATTCCCTGGCGACCCGCTGCAGGTCCAGCTCAGGGTCCAGGTAGGGTTGTTTGTGGACAAAGTACTGTTGCAGGTCATTGGCCATATGCCCCAATTGCTGGGGCGACAGGCCCAGGCGGCTGACCGTTGGGCGCAGCGCCTGGGTGGCTTGTTCATGGACCAGCGAGGCGTATTCATTGACCCGCCAGATCAGCCCGTCGCGCACGGTGATGGCTTCGCTGGTGCGAAACGACACCAACCCGCGGCCGCCCCGCAAGGTGATGCGGTACTGGATAAACGCCGTGTCACCATCGGCACGAATGCGGTCAGTGTGCTCAATCGCTTCGTCGGCCTCGCGGGGCATGCTCGCTTGCAGGTATTCGCGCAGTTCGGCGTAACCGATGACACGGTTCTGGAAAAAGTCGTGATATTGGATATCCGGGTGGTAGTAAGCCATTACTCCGTCCAGATCGCGGTGGCGCCAACACAGGTGGTGGCGCAACACCAGCTCGCCCGTGGCGTGGGTGTGCTGGCGGTCCTCGTTTGGGGCGATGTCGGGCATGTAAGGCTCGGCTGCAAGTAAACCGTGGAGACTGCCGAAATTCAGCGTTGCCTTCAATGGTGGTGCACATCTTCGGACTAGTGGCGATTTGCCCAGTTATCGGTAGGACGTGACCCACATCAATCTAATGGAAAACAACCGCTGAACGGACCGAAAAAACCCACCTCGCGCTTGCGAACGAATGCTATTTTAAAATTCGTCGGCCATGACCAGTGACGGTAATGGCCCCTGCCGCGAGCTAAAGGAAGCGCTCAATGAACAAGGTGGGCAACATGAACAAAGTGACGTTCCCCAACGCCTGCCAGCTGATGCGCTGGCATTTTCATCCGATGGGCTTCGAGGCCAGCATGGACGCGCCGGGCAGTATGATCGCCCGCCTGTTCGACCGGGCCAGCGGCGAAACCCTGATTGCCATTGCCGGGATCCCCTGTGCCACCGTGATGAACGCCACCGACGTGGAGCGCATCATCGAAGCGGTGGAGGATGAGCTGGCGTCCTTTGTGCCGCCGCTGTCATTGCGCGCCTGACGCCTGCGCCCTTAGCCGCGCTGGTCGTCAAAGAACGCCTTCTTGCCGTCGACCCGCTCTGAGGCTTTCGGCACATTCACCGCCTGGCCCTCGGGCTTTTCCACATACCAATAGCAATGGCTGACGGCCCGGGTGATCCCGACATAGGCCAGGCGCAGCACCTCATCCTTTTGCGCGCAGTCATACGGTTCACTGTCGCCTTCCTTGCCCAGACCTGCCATGCGGTAAACCTGGTTCTTGTAGGGCGAGCTGGTCACGTGCTGGCAGTCCCCCAGTAGAAAGACCGCATCGGCCTGCAGCCCCTTGGCACTGTGATAAGTGAGTTGCCGAAGCCTGCGCGCGGCAGGCGCCAAGCTGGAATCAGCATTAATTGCGGCCTGAATATGCTCTTGAATCAATAGCTTATCGCTGCTTTTTCGATACAGCATTAACACCGAATCACCCTTTTGATAATGCGCCAGCAATTGGCGCCCCAGAGCGGCGTCGTCGCGCTCAAGCACCTTGACGGGCTCCAGCGCCTTGGGCGTGCCACAGGCCTTGGCTTTTTTGCCGGGGATCGCCGGCGCGGCGCGCACGATATGTTCGGCCGCGTCGATGATGTGCTGGTGACTGCGGTAGTTCTCGCCCAGCATCACGCGGGTGGTACTCGGCGATGGGAACTCCTGATTGAACGCCATGAAGTATTTGGGCGAACTGCCCCGCCAGCCGTAGATCGATTGCCAGTCGTCACCTACGCACAGCAGCGATGAGCGCTGTGCGCCGCGCCCGACGTGCATCGCCGGGCCACGGCTGCGGATTTCACGCAGGCTGGCGCGGATCCACGAAACGATCTGCGGCGACACGTCCTGGAACTCATCGATCATCAAGTGCGACAACGGTCGCAGTAATGAATCGCTGAGCAGCTTGAGGTTTTCCGGGGTGTTTTCGCCAAACAGCGAGAACATGCGGTTGTAGGTCATGATCGGCGGCGACTGGTCGAGCAAGTGGTCTTCCAGGGCCTTCCAGAAAATGCTCAGGGCCTCGAAGAAGTACCGGTCGGGATCGTCCTTGGCAAAGCTCATTCGGCTGACAGCGCTGGGCACATCCAGCCCGAGATTTTCGATAAAACCGGCCGCAGTGACAAAACTGTCCAGCAGCGGCGCGCCAGCCAGCTCACCTTTGACCTTGTAATCAAACCCGGGCCCGGCACTGGCATCGCCAGCCAAGCTGCTCAGGACGCGTTTTGATGATTCATAATTATCCAGCCATATCAGCGGTTTGCGACAGAAAGCTTGAAACAGGGTGCGCTTTACCGCCCATTCGGCGCGCACCGACAGTTTCGCATTTGGCCGGCTCAGTTGCGGGTTTTCCTGCGGATCGAAGCCCAGCACCACCCATGCGTCCAGCGCAGCTATATAGCCGTGGCAGTGAAACAGCGCGCCATTGATCTCCACCGTCTGGCGGTTGGGCTCAATGCCTTTGATCGGCCAGGCCCCAGCACGAAACCACAGGTCCTCGATCACATCGCACAGCTCTTCATCGCGCTTGGCCGCCAGCTCAGTGACCGCCACGCGCTTTTGCACGTCCGGGTGGTCGCGCTCCAGTTCTTTGAGCTGCAGGCCATGGCGCGCCAGCGGCGTGATCAGCTCACGAAAGCGTGCGTGCCGGCCATGCAGCCGGTGATAACAGGCATTCAGGTGCTGGCGCTGGGCGTCGTTGATGCGCAAGTCGAAGGGATTGCTGTCGGCCTCCTCGAACCCTGAACTCAGGTTCTCGAACGCCTGCAGACGCTCAAAGCCCGGCAGGCTGCGCACCATCGGCAAAATGCGTGAATGGAAGGTACGCACGATGGCCTGGGCTTCTTTGATGCCAATGGGTTGGCCCCACAGGCTGAGGATTTGCATAAGCTTGCTGATGAAATCTTTACGTGACTCACGGGTGAAGGTCACCACGGTCATCGAGCTCAACTCAAAGCCCAGGTAATGGGTGAGCAGCAAAATACGCAGAACCAGAGAGGTGGATTTACCAGCCCCGGCCCCGGCAATAACCGAGGTCGATGGCGTATCGCTGAAGATCATCTTCCATTGCGCGGCACTGGGCTGCGCGTGGGCCGGCAGTAAGCGCGCCACATCAGCCTTCATGCGTTTTTTCAGATCGGCGGTCAGAGGCAGCCGCCAATCGTCGAACAGGCTGTCGTCGACACCGGGTGCAGGATGCTCATCGGGACGAAAGTCGCGAATCAACAGGACCTGGCGACCCTCTTCCAGGCCATCGGCCTTGCCTTCACGGTAACCGTACTCCACGCCCGCCTCGTGGCCGCTGCGAAAACCGTCGGCCTGACCGTGCAACCAGGAAAACCGATGCTGCGCACGCAGACGGGTCAGGCCGTGGCCGAACAGGCGGGCGGCGAGTCGTTTCAACAGCGGCATGTCGGCGAGCGGGCGCAGTTCGGGGGGCAGATCAGGCTTGTGTTGCGGCACGCGGACTCCTGCGATGGGCTGAGTTTTGACAAGTGCGCCATGGTCGCCGGAATCGCGGCTCAGTTCCAGCCAATTGCTGTAGCGTCATGCAGTTAGGCGATGAAGTGAAAGTCAAAACGCCGCTAAACAATCTATTTAGCTGATAGGAATCAGGCATTTTTTACGCTTTTTATCGATGAAGTGCTGGTGGAAGATGAACGCTATCAACAGGAGGCAATCATGCTTGAACTTCGACCTTTCACCGGCTTGGGCGGCGCCCATCATGGCTGGCTTGACGCTCATCACCATTTCTCGTTCGCCGAGTACCACGACCCCAAGCGCATGCACTGGGGCAACCTGCGGGTGTGGAACGACGACATCATTGCGCCGGGCACCGGCTTTCCACAGCACTCACACCGCGATATGGAAATCATCACCTACGTGCGCGAAGGCGCCATCAGCCATGCCGACAACCTTGGCAACAAGGGGCGGACTGAAGCGGGTGATGTGCAGGTCATGAGCGCAGGCACCGGGATCGCCCACAGCGAATACAACCTGGAAGCCACGCCGACCAAGATTTTCCAGATCTGGATTATCCCGAACGAAGCCGGGCTGCCGCCTTCATGGGGCGCCAAGCCGTTTCCCAAGGGCGAGCGCGAGGGGTTCGTGACGCTGGCCAGCGGCAAAAACGGTGACCGCGAGAGCCTGCGCATCCGTGCCGATGCACGCTTGGTGGCGGCCAACTTGAAAGCCGGAGAAAGCGCTGAATACCGCCTGGACGGCGGGCGCCGCGCGTATCTGGTGCCGGCCACGGGGCTGATTGAAGTCAATGGTTTGCGCGCGCAGGCGCGGGATGGTGTTGCGGTTGAGGATGAGCAGGTGTTGCGGGTGACTGCGATCGAGGACAGCGAAATCGTACTGGTCGATCTGGCCTGATCAGATGCCAGGTGGACCCTCACGAAGGTGGCGGGTGTGTCCGCCACCTTCGTTTCAAGCGCGGGCTGTCAGTTGGAGATTGCGCCATCTACCAGCACTTGGGCTTCTTCCACGAGCTTTTTGAGATGATCTTCGCCAATAAAGCTCTCTGCGTAGATTTTGTAGATATCCTCGGTGCCCGATGGCCGTGCGGCAAACCAGCCGTTTTCGGTCATCACTTTCAAGCCGCCAATCGCCTGGTTATTGCCCGGCGCGTGGCTGAGGATCTGCTGGATGCTTTCGCCGGCCAGTTCGGTGGAAGTCACCTGCTCGGGCGACAGTTTGCCCAGCAAGGCTTTCTGCGCCGGCGTGGCTTTGGCGTCGACCCGAATGGCGAACGGCTCACCCAGCGCGTCGGTCAGGCCACGGTAGATCTGGCTTGGGTCCTGGCCTTTGCGCGAGGTCATCTCGGCGGCCAGCAACGCGGGAATCAGGCCGTCCTTGTCGGTGCTCCAGACGCTGCCGTCCTTGCGCAGGAATGACGCCCCGGCGCTTTCTTCGCCGCCAAACCCCAGCGAACCGTCGAACAAGCCATCGGCAAACCACTTGAAGCCCACCGGCACTTCATACAAACGACGCCCGATACGCGCGGCCACACGATCGATCAAACCGCTGCTGACCACGGTTTTGCCCACCGCCGCATCGGCGCGCCAGTCAGGACGGTTCTGGAACAGGTAGTCGATGGACACCGCCAGGTAGTTGTTCGGCGCCAACAGCCCGCCGGACGGGGTGACGATGCCGTGGCGATCGTGGTCCGGGTCGCAGGCGAAGGCGACGTCAAAACGCTCTTTCAACCCGATCAAGCCCTGCATGGCGTAGCTGGAGGATGGGTCCATGCGGATCTGGCCGTCCCAGTCGACACTCATAAAGCGGAACGTGGAATCGACTTCGGTGTTGACCACGTCCAGGTTCAGGCGGTAGTGCTCGGCGATCGCCGACCAATAGCGCACCCCTGCTCCGCCCAAAGGATCGACGCCCAGGCGCAGATCGGCGCTGCGGATCGCGTCCATGTCGATCACATTGATCAGGTCGGCCACGTAGCTGTTGAGGTAGTCGTGGCGATGGGTGGTCTCGGCCTTGAGGGCCTTGGCGTGGGTGATGCGCTTGACCCCTGCCAGCTTGTTCGCGAGCAGCTCGTTGGCCTTGGCTTCGATCCACTTGGTCACGTGGGTATCGGCCGGTCCACCGTTGGGCGGGTTGTACTTGTAGCCGCCACTCTGCGGCGGGTTGTGAGACGGCGTGATCACGATGCCGTCAGCCAGACCGCTGGTACGGCCGCGGTTGTAGCAAATGATGGCGTGGGAAATCGCCGGCGTCGGCGTGTACTCATCGCCTTCTGCCAGCATCACGTGCACGCCGTTGGCGGCCAGGACTTCCAGGGCGCTGGCACCGGCGGGCGTCGACAGCGCGTGGGTGTCGAGGCCGACGAACAGCGGTCCGTTGATGCCTTGGGCTTCACGGTACAGGCAGATCGCCTGGCTGATGGCGAGCACATGCCATTCGTTGAAGCTCAGCTCGAACGAGCTGCCACGGTGGCCGGAGGTACCAAAGGCCACGCGCTGGGTGGAGATCGCTGCATCAGGCTGGCCGGTGTAATAGGCCGTGACCAGTCGCGGGATATCCACCAGCAACTGGGCCGGCGCCGGTTTGCCCGCAAAAGGACTGATTGTCATGCATAAACCTCGAAAAGAAGGATTTGGAAAAGGGCAGTTTACTGAGAGTTGGACTACTGCGCGACGTTATCGATCCTACAACAATGACAGAAATTTCAGCTCGTCTGCGCCTTGTGCAGTGCATCACTCAGCGCCGTCAGAGCAATGTCCAGATTAGGCTGCCCATGAAAGGTGTGGCTAAAGCGCAGGTTCTGGTGGTGCAGGCCACTGACGCTGAACAACTCCCCCGGCGCAATCACCACCTGCTGCGCCAGCAAGCGCTGAAACACTTGGCGCATGTCCACCGCACGCGTGGAGGCCAGCCAGAACGCTGCCCCTGCTGCCGGCATGTGATAGGCCACCTGGTCGCCCAACTGCTGATCCAGACGTCGGCTCATCTGCGCGGCTTGTTCACACAGTTGTTGGCGCAGTGAACCCAGGTGCTGGTCGATTCGCCCGCTTTGATACAGACGCGCGATGGCACGCTGGCGAATCGACGACACGCGAAATGCACGCTGCAGGAACTGGCGCTGCAACTCAGTGCTCAGGTGCCGCGACAGCAGATAACCATAGGGCGCTTCGGAGCCGAGTAATTTATCGAACGAGGAAAATACGATCAGTCGCTCGGGGTTCACCAGTTCGCGCAGTGGCGTGTGCGTGCTATCGAAGCTCAGCGCGCCGAAGGTGTCGTTCTCCAGTAACCAGCAGCCGTGCTGTCCCAGCAATCGCGCCGTCTCCTGGCGCTCGCAGCGCGACATCGTGACGCCGGAAGGCAGGCTGACCTTAGATGAGAGCATCACCAGGTGCACCGTTTCGTCACGCAGCAGTTGCTCCAGGGTCGCGCGGTCCAGACCGCCCGCGGGGGTCCACGGCAATTCGAGGATCCGCACCCCGGCATCCTGCAACAGGCGCAAGACCTGCCAGTCACAGGGCGATTCCACAATCACCGTGGTACCGCGCAGGCCCAACACGTCGATCAGGATGTCCAGCACACCGCGCAGGTCGGCACCAATGTACACATCATCGGCATTCCAGCAGTGGGTGGGCGATGAGGTGTACCGCGCGGCCAGCACAGCGCGTAACTCCCACACCCCATAAGGTTGCGACCACGGCTGCAAGTGTTGCGGATACTGGCGCACCAACTCGCGTTCCAGGCGCAACAGGGCCGCGTCCAGGGAGGCGAGCAGCGCCGGTTCATCGCCACTGAACACCACCATCCCGGGGCGCCGGGCCGCCGCGTAGAGACGGTCGAGCAAATCGCCGCCCGCCCACGCCGGCGGGTGTTTGGACATGGGCCAGGCGTAGTATCCGGACTTGGCCACCGAATAAATCCGGCCCTCCTTCTCCAGCAGCGCATAGGCGTACTGGATCGTCGAGATCGACACGTTCAGGCGCCCGGCCAGTTGCCGCAGTGACGGCAGCTTTACCGGGGTGTCGCTGCTGACTTCGTTGATCAGGTTGATCAGATAACGGTAGACCGCCTGATAGGCGAAATCCGCCTGACGCTCGCCACGCAGGGTCATCGCCCGGACAATTGCGCGGCCTGCGCCGGGCCATGAGCGGCACGGGTACGCCGCACACCCACGGACGGCCGTTTACGATACAGGTGCTGTAACAACGGCAAGGGCAAACCGCTGGTGTCGGTGAGCCACTGCTGCAGCATGTCGGCCGACGGCTTGCCCTGAAGCACCTTATGCAACTCCGGCAGCGCCACCAGCATGCCCGGATGACATTGACGCAAATAGCCTTCGAGGCGCTCGCCGTGATGGATGAAGGGTGAGAACAACAGGCAAATCAATTGCGTTTCATCCACGCCAAAAAACGCCTCGGCATAGGTACTTGCCAGCATCCGCCCTTCAGCGGTCCCCGCCTGGGCCAGCCATTCTTCGGGCACGTGCAGACGACGCAGGTAGGACGCTGCTTGCTGCATGAACCCTTCGACCCCCTCTTCATAGTCCAACTCACGCAGGCATTCGGCCTGCAACCCTTGCAAGTGGACCATCAACAGCGGATTCGAGCAGGCCGGATGGCTGAAGTGAAAACCCAGCGGGTCGGGGGTAAAGGCCATGAATTCGGTCAGCAACGACGATGAGTCCAGGTCAACGTCTTCCAGCAGGTCTGCGATGCCGATGTAGCTCAGGTGGCGGTGGCTGCCTTCGCTGGGTGTTTCAGGGAGCTCATGGTGCTCGCCGAACACGTCATGGTAGTAGCCGGCACTCCACGCCTCCATCCGCGCGAACACCGCATTGAGGGAACGCGCCCGCCCTTTGGTTATCGGCATGCCGGCGGCTTGGGCGGCTTTTTTGAGCCAAGCGAGGAACTGGCCTTGCTTACGCGCAGAATCGCCGCTGACCAACGCGTGGACGCCGCCATTACAGGTGGTGACACGCTGATAGAAGTCACCAAGGGCCAGGTAGGTGTCGTTGCACAATGTTGCGCGACTGTCTCCGGCACTCATGTGCCCGATCATCAACCTCGCGCGCTGGGTGATCTCTCGCCCTGCCGCCGAGGCTGGACGCTGATGATTGAAGGGCTGAATCTCCTGGTTTTCCACCATCAGCAGTTCGACACGCGGGTCATCGTGAAGGAACAAACGGCCGTAGCCCCGGTTGAGCGTATCGAACTGGGCGTCGGTAATTCCTGCGTGCCGTAACGTTGCAACCCGCAACTGAAAGGTGCGCGGCGCCCGCCCCGCAATGGTCAACTGAGCGGCACGCAACAACGCGAGGGTGTAACTGCTGACTTCACCGCCGCCGTGAGCCAACAGCACTTTAAAGTCCCCTACCTGTTCCATCCCCCCCGCCGCAACGATTATTCGTTGGACTAACAGTTGGAGTGCCGTGCGTCCTGCGCGGCTCAAATGCCCGATCAAGCGTTGCAGAACTTGTTGATAAACATGGTTCATTGCCTGCTCGTGAATAGTGCTCATAGTTCTACTACCTGAGTTGGAAGATCAGTTTCAAGCAACGACTGACAGTGTTTGCTCGACCTATTGCATGGGTAGGAAAATTGCGCGACACCTTGTGCGTCGATGAATAAACCCTAGCACTTTGCAACACACCAACAGGGGCGCGCCTGGGCGCACATCCCCACCCTAAAATGACGCAAGTCTTTGATTTAAATTAGCTATGTTGAAAGTTGTTGAACGCCTTAAGACGCTTCCGACAGCTTCCTACAGAGTTTTAACCATGACTTTAGAGAAGCGTCCGACAGGTCGGCTCGAAAGCATTTTTCCATGGGTTCAATAGCAACCTCTGCATGAAATACCCACGCCGTGCACGCACAGGAGATAAACACTTAGTTGGAGTAACGGTGGATAACCGCGCCATAAAATCAATCATTGCTCAATCCTTGAGATGACACTGAAGGCGTAATTATCAGCGCTGGAATAATGATTAATAGATACAGAACCTGGCCGAAAACCAGTGCAGATGAACAGGCGCTGACACCTTGAGGAGGCACACACAAGGACGCCGCCCTGGGATTCAGGGCGGCGTCAGGGAGAAAACGCAGGATTTGCGGGCCTAAGGTGCCAGGGTGGCGCGTCAGGGGGTGCGCAGGTTAAGCCCTGACAAATGGCGCATTTGCCCCATCCGATCAGACGTCGGCGCATTCATTTGCGAATACTCCTACAGCTCAAACAGCTTCAACCTGCAATGCCACTCGCTCTCGGCATGGACATTCGTCCATGTAACGGTGCGCTTCGACGAACTGCTTGAACGGAAACACCGTGGTTTTCAGTGGGACGAGCACCCGGTCGGCAGTCAACTGGTTGATATCGCGCAGCGCACGTTGCAATGCAACGTGGTCCTGGATGATCCCCAGTTCCGGTTTGCCGGTAAAGTTGCCGATGCAGTGCACAAAGAACTGAATGTTCTTTTGGAACGCCGCACAGGCGGGAAACGGCGTCTGGTTGCCACCCTGCAAGCCGTACAGCACCAGGCTGCCACGGGGCGCCAGGACATCGCCAAGCAGGGACATCTGTGGCCCCCCCAGACCATCGAATACCACGTCAACGCCGCGGTTGTCGGTGAACTTGTTGATCTGCATGAGCAGATCCTGCTCTTCGGTGACAATGACCTTTTCGGCGCCGAGCGACAGCAGGTATTCGCGCTCTGCGCTGTCCTTGGTCGCAGCAATCACCCGCACACCCAGGGCCTTGCCCAGTTGCACAAATGACGGCCCGGCGCAGTGGCTGGCGTCGGTTACCAGGGCGAATTGGCCCGGTTTGACCCGTGCCAAATCCACGTAGGCAAAATAGGCAATCAACAGCGGCGTGTAGTGCACGCTCGCTTCGATAGGGCTCAAGACGTCCGGGTAGCGGGTCAGGGCCGAACGGGGCATCACAATCTGTTCGCCATACACCGGGTAATCATTAGGGCTCTCGGCCGGAAAACTGGCCACTTTATCGCCCACCGCCAGATCATCGACTCCGTCGCCCAGGGCAACCACAACCCCGGCCATTTCATGACCAAGGCCCGAGGGAAGACGTGCATGGGAAGACGCCAGGTTCTGACGCCATAAAATGTCATACCAACTGACGCCGATCGCTTCGACACGCACCTGCACTTCGCCCGGTGCGGGCTGCGCGGCTGCATGCTCTTCGCATTTGAGCACCTCGGCCGGACCAAACTTGTGAAAACGGATCGTGCGGGACATCGCAAACCTCGTCAAAGTAACCTCTAATGCCATGAACTCTATCTGGGCTTTCCCGGTAAAACCACAGGTCGCTATTAATAGTCGACATGCCTGTCATTGATTCCGCCTGTAAGGAACAGACCTCAGCAGTCGCGGAAAAACTCAATTGGATCGTAGGAAAACTCAATTAGCCGGTGCAGAGTACCAGCCTTTGCCCGTAAGATTCATGCCGGGCATTGTTCTTACGTGACCGCTCTCGTCAAGTTCGCTGACTCTTCCAGGACACAAGATGAACCGTAACGACCTGCGTCGTGTCGACCTTAACCTCTTGATCGTATTCGAAACCTTGATGCATGAGCGCAGCGTGACCCGCGCCGCCGAGAAACTGTTTCTCGGCCAGCCGGCCATCAGCGCGGCATTGTCACGCCTGCGCGGCCTGTTTGATGACCCACTGTTTGTGCGCACCGGCCGCAGCATGGAACCGTCGGCCCGTGCGGTGGAGATCTTCGCCCTGCTCTCCCCGGCGCTGGACTCGATCTCCACCGCCGTCAGCCGCGCCGCCGAATTCGACCCGGCGACCAGCACAGCGGTGTTCCGTATCGGCCTGTCCGACGATGTTGAATTTGCCCTGCTGCCTCCATTGCTCAAACGCCTGCGTGCCGAAGCTCCCGGCATCGTGCTGGTGGTGCGCCGCGTCAACTACATCCTGATGCCCGGGCTGTTGGCTTCCGGCGAAATTTCCATCGGCGTCAGCTACACCGCCGATCTGCCGGCCAACGCCAAACGCAAAGTCCTGCGCCGCAGCATGCCGAAACTGCTGCGCGCCGACAGCGTACCGGGCTCCCTGAGCCTGGACGACTTCTGCGCCCGCCCCCATGCCCTGGTGTCGTTCGCCGGCGATTTGAGCGGGTTCATTGATGAAGAACTGGAAAAGCTCGGCCGCAAACGTCACGTGGTACTGGCCGTACCGCAATTCAACGGCCTGGGCACCTTGCTTGCGGGCACCGACATCCTCGCGACCGTCCCGGACTATGCGGCGCAGGCACTGACCTCAGCGGGCGGCTTGCGCGCCGAAGACCCACCGCTGCCGGTGCGTAGTTTTGAACTGCATATGGCTTGGCGAGGCTCGCAGGACAATGATCCGGGGGAGCGTTGGTTGCGGTCGCGGATTCAGATGTTTTTTGGCGATGGCTCGTAACGCGATTCAAATGGACCGGAAGATTTATTGATAGTGCTCACCAAGTTACTGTCCTGTTCGATTCCGGGTGCGGATGGGAAATTAATTTGAAGACCGGATGCACCAGACGGTGCATGAGGCCAATACGCTGAGCTCATTGGTTGCTGAGCAAGAAGCTATCGGGGCAGCGAAAAAGAAATTCAGGTTCATGGACGTGCTACCTGTCAAAACAATGTGAGTGAATTCAGTCGTCCAAGGCGAAAACGGACGAACGTAGTCACTTCAATCGCCGGGAATTTCCAAATAGGCAATAACTTTCCCGAATGGCGCACTCGCCATGCCTACCGGAACGGTCATTCCGGTGTATCCCGGTACGGGGGCGTTCACAGTCAGCACCGTCGCGCCTGGCTTATCATTATCCGCAGCGATAATCAGAAAATATCTGCCGTCCGCAGGTGCAACACCGGACCATTCAATTGCCAGGGGATTCTGCCCCTCCAGATGGTCAGCAACGAGATTACCCTGCGCATCGACTAAGGTTACGCGTGGTTTCAGTATTGTTTTCGAAAAACCAAAACACATGTTATTGCACATCGAAATGACGTTGATGACGTAGGTTTGGCCCTTGCGCAGTTTGAAGTCGAACACCCGGTAGTTACCGGGCGCCTGACCAACCTCGAGTCGTGGGTCAGTTGCGCCGATCTCCCAGCGTTCTGGAAATAGACCACGATCAACCGGCAACGGCGTTGCGGAAGCCAACTGGATGGCTTGCTCGAATGAATGTGCAATAGGTGTAGTGGACGAGCTGACGGCCTCTTGATTGATCGCTGAGTGGTTTGTACAGCCCGTTAGAAATGAAATGACAATGACAGACAGCAGGGACTTCAACATTGATATTCCTTTGAAAAGTAGGCAGTTATTCTCAACCGTGTCGCCGCTATTTAGGACATACCACTATAGGGGTCTGATACGGAGTCACCAAACTCAGATAGCGCGAGTGAAATCTCATTAAAAACTTCCGGAGACACGTCGTTAGGCGAGCGAGAGGCCAGGAAGGTATTTATCGTCTCAAGCCCCAAGCTCGCCATAATGCTAATAACCTCCTCAGCCTGTTCCAGATCATGACCATTCCATAAGAACAACAAGCAACGTTCAATTCGTTCTCTGAGACCGTTCTCTAACAAGCTATAGGTATGCCACTGCCTATCACTCAACTGCACCAATGACGATACAAACTCCGCGCTACCGATTTTTTTAGATTCGAATTCATCCAACAACTCGGAAAACGCCGTTTCAAGCTCTTCGCTGGTCATGAAATCTGGCAGCGCTGCGTAATATGCAAAATTTTTCATATCTAGAAATCCACAGGTATATGCGTTGTATTCGAAGCTCTTCGGTAAAGTACGCCGTCTTGACCCAGCAGTTTATTTCCTATTTTTATTTGCGCGGTCCATCCAGACCCCGAGTTCGAACCCACATGATTTGTGGCAGCATTCGCATCTGGAGCATGCCACTTTATCTCGACCTGCTGGCCATTCAACGTGTACTGAAACTTGCTACCGTCAGTGATAGTAGCTGAAGGTTTGAATAGATCTGGCGTGCCAGGCGGAACCAACTTTTGTAAATCTGCGGCGTTAATTCTACCATTATTAATAAAACTCTTAGCTGAAGCGTGAGCATCAAAAAAGGCCGCTGGTTTACTTGGCCCCGGCTGGTTTAAGTAGCCAAAGTCACCATCTGCTTGCGACGCAGGGGAACCCGGTTTTGAGGTCGGCGGAGCAGCGGCCTCACTCCTGTCAACTGTAGTACTACCGGTGCCTTTTGCACCAACTTATTCGTGAGAAGCTAAATTCTTAGTCGCCTGATGCAAAGCCGTCATAAGGTCCTCAAGTTTGAAATTCCATTTACCTCCCTCAACAGGGGGATAAATTTCTATTTCAATTGGTCTTCCTGGCTCATGTGATACCTCAGCCAACTGACTCGCCCCCGCCCAAATCTCGAATACACAATTCTCCCGATCTGGGGGGCTTGTTATCACAGTAGATAAAATATTCATGGCTTCGGCGGCTCCAATAAACCAATAAATTTTCCATTCGAATCGTAGCGAAGCCCGCGGCCATCGGGGGCAATCACATCCATGACCTTCCCAAATCTACCGGTGTCTTTATAGGTTACGGTGGTCGCCGGATTGCTCAAGATCTCGTCAGCTATTTTTTGACCTTGGGCGTTGATTTCAGAAGGGCTTCCTTTAACGCTAGGAAACGCACTGCCTTCGCGACTACCGTGTTTTTGGAGTGCTCGACCAGCTAATGAAAGTTGTCCTGATTTATCGGCCGGATCAAGTAGTTTTCCTGCATTCGACAAATCAGCAATGTTTTTCCCAGCGAACGCACTACCTTTTGGACCATCGAAGCTCGCGTCGTTGACAGCAGCTTTTCCGTTACCTACAACACCTGTTTCTCCAGAAACCAAGCCAGATGCAGCGTCTTTTGCACCATCAGCCTTTTATGCGCTCTAAGAACTCGACCATTGCTAGTGGATCACGCTCCACAAGTTCTTCAATCAAATCTTCCGCTGCCCAATGCAGAATCATGTCCCCTCCCCCCCCATCCTTGCAGAGGATGAGATCACTTGACAAAGAAGAGTCAACAACATTGACTTCTCTATCGCTGAGTGCCATCAGGCCACCGTAGCCATCATAAGGAATGACCCAGTAAAAACGCTCGTTTTCTATCCAGTAAATCCCAAACACCTGTACAGGCTCTTCTCGCCCAATTTCTCGAATAATCATATCCACATCACTCAATAGTTCTACCGGGCTGCAGCACAGGGGGCAGCTGTTGCGGCGTAGTAATTTTCATATCGTATGCTTTATCGGTTACGGAGTTGTACTGGTAGTGGATGGTTATATTTTCTCCGCTAGGTAGACGGTGACTTACTTCCATTTTTCTCCATCCCTCACTCCGCGGGAAGTCTTTATCGCCCGCTAGTTTTGTATCACGACCCGCAGAGGGATTTTCTGTCACTCTGTTCCACAAAGTCTGCTCGTTCAGATCTCTTGGCGCCGTTGACTGATAGCTCTTTGCTGTTGAATGAGTTGCATAGTCTGGAAGACCAGCAGAAAACTCATCGGCAGCATTTTCCCGACCATAATAATCTCTATTTACGCTAGACCTTTCAGTAACAGCATTCGGGCTGTATGGATCATCAACGATAGTTGGTTTACCGCCACTGAAACCACTAGAACCGCCACCTTTTGCACCATCGAAGCTCGCGTCGTTGGCAGCAGCTTTTCCGTTACCTACAACACCTGTTTCTCCAGAAACCAAGCCAGATGCAGTGTCTTTTGCACCCATACCGCTTTTTGCAGCATTCATAGCCGCAACTGTCACCACAACACCAGCGACAAACGCTGCTGCACGCTCCGGCGTGATGCCAAATTTCTGCACCAGAACATCAGCAACCGCTTCCGCCGAGTGCCCTGCAGTTACACCTGCCAACTCATTCTGAAAGCCATAATTTTCCGCGATCAGTAGATTAAGCGCTTTCGCCACGGCAGGAGAGGCACCGTCGGCAATAGCCTTGAATCGAGCTGAATCTGCCTCGGCTTCCGCGACGAGCATTGAAACCGTGCCACACATTTTTGGATTGTTGCCGCAGTCAATAAAAGCCTGAGCAGTCTGCTTCATGCTTAGATCGTGATATTTCGCATAAGCATTTTCCACACATATGGTATCGCTACCGCAGCCAAGAAGCTCCTTGGATGCTCGCTCTAGATCCGAATGGCTCAGATAGTTGTACTGAGTGGCGTTGGCCGCGATGTTGGCCGCGATTTCCGGATCGCCTCCCGTCACTACAGCCGCCAGAACACCCAACAGCTGAGACATCGCCATCAAGTTGACTTGAGCCTGCTGACTGCCCGGTAGATTGGGGTTGTAGTTATCCGGCAGAACCAGGCCTGCGAGGTATTGCACCATTGCTTCGTTGGCACCACCTGCCAAGGCGCCTGTCTGGAAGTCGCCCCCCATGGCCATCGACTTCAAGCCACCAAGCAAAGCGTGGGCCGCAATTTTGGTGGGGCTGCCGTCGACTTGATCAATTCCACCGATCTCATTGGCGGCCACGGCACCGGCGATATTGATTACAGCACCCAACAAATTGTTGGCAAAATTATCGCCCAAACTGCCGCCGTTGATCGCAGTCTGGACCAACGTATCTGCCCCGGTTTTGAGAACGACCTGGCCTGCGCTGTTCCAATCGAAACCCAACTTTGTCGGGTCATATCCAAGGGTGCCAGCGATCCCGCCCATAAGGCCGGAGACGACGTACCCTTTCATTGCGTCTTTGCTGGTGATGTCTTTGAACGTGCTGGAAAGATTACCTTTGTTACTGATCATGCTATTGGCAGCGTTGTTCATCACGGCGGCCAAAACGGTGTTTGCGAATCCAGCAGTAAACGTGCCTGCTGATGCCCCTACCAACCCGGCGCCCAGGCCTGCGCCACCTGTAACAACCGCCAGTGCAATCGCCAAGATAACTTGAGCCGCAGGCCCAAGGCCGGAATGGGAATATTTGAAGCTGGTATGGATTTCTTCGACCCGGCGCCAATCCACATCCCCACGCTTCTCCGCCTCCGCCAGCCATGCCAATTGCGGGTCGGCGGCGACCATGGTTTCGATAACCTGGTGGACGGTCTGCTGGTTGACCTGTTTGATATCGATTTTCAAGCCATCAACAGCTTTGATGACCAACTCGCCTTGAGCAATCATCTGAGTTTGACGCACGGTCTCGTCGGTATGCCCCTTACCCGACATTGAGGTCCAGGCCATGCTGTTGTTCGATTTCTCGTGCGTCTCTTGATGCAGGTCCTTCACTGCTTCAAAGGTTATCGAGCAGCCACTGTCCAGGGTCAAGTCCTTGCCACTGTTGAGCTTGGCAACCTGGTACCGCTGATCCCCAACGCTGACCAACGACAGATCGCCCCCGGTCGTGATCTCACTCCCAATGTTCTTCACATCAGTCACTTCATCACGCTGGGTCTTCTTGCTGCCCCAACTGCCCTTCTTTTTCTCATCAAACAGCGAGTAGTCGCTGTTCTGCGCAGCCAGCAACTGAAGTTTATCCCCCGCAGCCAAGTAGGCTTCGTCACCCGCGGCGATGCGACTGGCAATCATCGTCAGATTTTTACCCGCGTTTAGATCAACATTGCCACCCGCGGTAATTTCAGCCTTGACCTGACTAACATGATCTTCCTGAATCGTGAGTTTCTTACTCTTGTACAAGAAGTGCTCTTCATTCGCCGCAGAACTGATGGTGACGTTCTCGGCCGCATCCATCTTGATGTCGCGCTTGGCATCGATCTGGCTGGCGACGACGTTGAGATCACCTCCAGCTTTTACCGATATGTCCCGCCCGGAGCTGATGCTTGCGCTGTATTGAGTGGTAGTGCTGCTATTGCGATTAATGCCGCGATCCAAGCTATTGGTGGTCTGCGCGGAGACTATGTTGACGTCACGACCGGCGTTTAGAACTACGTCACGACCGCCCTGAAATGCGCCGCCGATGTTATTGATGTCGCGCCCCGCCGAAATATTCAGGTCGTTGGCCGACTCGACGCGAGCAGCGCTGTCGACGTAGTCGTTGCGTACCAGGTCTTCCCCATAAGCAATCTGCGACGAAGTCACCGTGCGCTCGTTTGTGACATCGCCGGTGAGCGCCGTTAACGCCACATCCTTACCGGCAATAACGCCGCCCGCCTTGTTGGTGAGGTCCTTGCTGGCCAACAGATCAAGTCGCCCGCCAGCCTGCACCAGCCCGTTGCTAACCAGATCCTGGCCAGCAACGGCAGACAGGTTATTGGTGGCTTTCAACGTACCGGCATTGGTCAGGTTCTTGCCGGCGATCATCGTCAAATCAGTGCCTTGAATCAGCGCCCCATTAGGCGCCAGTCGATTATTGGCCTGCGCCATATACAACACCGGCACCAGCACCTTCTCGCCATTCACTTCATGCTCTTCAAGCCAAACGATGTCGTGAGTCAGCGCCGCGACCTGTTGCGACGTCAGGGTCACGCCAACTGCGAGATTGAGTTCATTCTTGCTCGCGATGGCATTGTTCATCAGGTACTTGAACTGATCCTCATTGGAGGTCTGCCCATTGATAAAGGCTTGGCCGGTTCGAGCGACCACAGCTTGCTGTACCAAGCGTTGTTCGTAGAGCCCGTCACCAAGGCGCTTGGCGCTGGTATCGGGGTCGTAGCCAAGGTGTGTGAGCAAGTAGTCCGAACTCATGAATTGCTTGAGGTCGGTGAGTGCGGGGTTGGTTTCGATCAGGTACTTCGGCGGCTTGACCGCCGTCACGCTGTTGGGGAAGCCTTGCACGCCCACTATGTGGCTGACGGCCGCCCCCGAGGTGTCCTGGGCGTTAAGTCGGAACAAGCCGTTTTGACCCGTCGGCAGGCTGAAACCCGGCAATGCAGTTGGGTCAACTTGTAGTTGTGCCAGGTCCGGCGGCAACTGGCGGTTAAGCAAGACGGTTGAAGGTTGGGTCACGCTGAAAACGCTGGTGTTCGCTGACCGCTCCTCAACGGCAGTCGTGGTTTTCTGAACCACCAGATTGCTGATGTCGTTACTTGCTGAGACTTTGGAGGCGCCGCCGGCCTGGATGATGGCCGGTGCAGCCGCTTTGCCATCGGCCTGTACCGTCACAGGGTCGTTGATGCCATAAAACAAGGAAGGATCAAACTTCGCGACCAGTTGGCCAAACGCCACGGGATCAAACGGACCCGAACTCGGATGCTGGTTGTTGTAGGTGCGTACATCGCTCATCAACCGGTAAAAGTCACTCCCCGAAACCCAGTTACCGGCGCCCACCTCGTGACCGGATGTGCCCGACGCGGAAAGAGCCGCCTGGTTGGTGATGTTGGTGCTGGTGATGGATAGGTCGTTTGCCGCCGACAGCAGGCTGTATTGGTTGAGGACGCTTGTGCTGTTAACCGTGAGGTTGTGCCCCGACACAAATGTGGCCATGGGTGAGTCAACGCTCACGGTGCTTTCAACTGTTTTGTAAATGAATACCGGGCCGCGCACACGTAGGCTTTGAGGGCCGTCACAGTGCTGTACGCAGGACATGGTCATGAAGCCGCCTACGACCACCTGCTCCATGCTGAATTTGTCGCGCTGGTTAGCGAAGTTTGCGGCGTCGACGTTGATGTCGCCGCCGGCTTCGATGCTGCCGGAGCGGTTTTCCAGGCGTTGCGCTGAGCTGCCTGGCGCTCTGCCTGTGACGATAAGATTGCCAATGCTGTAGATGTCGGCGTAGCGGTTTTTGATGCTGCTCGCCTGGAGGCTCATATTCCGACCGCTGAATATGAAGCCTCGGCTGCCGTCTTCGGCCTGATCGTTGAGGAGTGTCTCAGCGTTGATCACCAGGTCTTGCGAGGCCGCCAGGGCCCCGTAGTTGGCGAGGCCCGTGGCGGTCACGGTCATATCGCTGCCAGAGGTCAATCGGCCGTAGTTATTCAACTGGCCGATGACATTGATATCGGTTTTACCGCCGCCCGTGATACTGGCGGTAGCGCCGAGGTCCAGCTGAGAGGCAGCCACTTTCAGCTCGGCCAGGCTGCTCATCCGGCCGCTGCCCGAGTAGCCACCGGTCAACTTCAGGCCCAGCGTCCCGTCGCTGCCGATCACGCCGTCATTGACCCAGGTGTCGCCTGTACCGAGAAACGCCGTCGACGCCAACAATTGCCCGGTAGCGGCTTGTGTGAAGTTCTTAATGTTGACGTTGAGCGTGCCGGCCTGAATGACCCCGCTGTTGGTCCAGCTTTCGGCGTCCAGAGTCAGGTCACCGCCCGTGGTGAAGCTGCCGCCGGCGTTCATTACATCGCTGCTGGCCACACCAAAGTTGCCTTTGCCGGCATGCACGATGCTACCGCCAGTGTTCAGCAAACTGCCGGTCGTGAGGCTGATATCGTTGTTTGCCGTCTCCAGCATGCCGCTCTGGTTATTCAGCCACCCACCAATCTGGAAGTGGGTGATGCCACTGTTGCCGAGTGCGCGCAGTTTGCCGGTCTGGTTGTCGATGCTGGCCGCTGTGATCGTTAGGGTACTGTCGCTTTCGATAATGCCGAGTCGGTTGTTCAAATCACCGTCGAGGGTCAGGTCGATTATCTGGCCGGAGATTTGGCCACCTTTATCGCCGCTGTTGTCGAAATTGTTGCCGGTGACGATCACGCCCTGCTTTGCATAGAGCCCACCCTTGCGGTTATCGAAGTCAGCAGTTCGGGTGTCGATCAGCGCGTCGCCATCTTGTGCAGCGATGCGTCCGCCGTTGTTGTTGATACCTGCCAGCGCGCGCAAATCAAGCGCGCTCGCCTGGACCGTGCCGCCTTTGCCGTCGAGGTCGTAACCGTTCTTGAGTACGCCAACAACGCGTGCGGTGAAGGCGTTTTTCAGGCTGGACAGCGTGCCGCCACGGTTATCCACGTTGTCGGCGGTAACGCTCAGTTCGCCGTCCTGGGCGATGATCTTGCCGTCGAGGTTGTTGATATCACCTTTGGTTTCAAGCACCAGCGCCGTTTGGCTTTGCAGCGTGCCGTTGCTGTTCTCCACGCTGGCGACATGCAGGTTGAGGTTTGCGTTCTTGCTATAGATCAGACCGTCGTTGTCATTCTGCACCTTGCCGGTGGCCGTCAACAGAAGCTGACCGTTGGCGGCGACTGTGCCGCCGTTACGGTTGTCCAGGCCACCGATAAGCAGCGTCATCATGCTCTGGCTGGCGAGCTGACCGCCCTGGTTATCGACCTGACTGGCTCGCTTGAGCAGCAGGTCTCCCACACTGGCGACTGTGCCCTTGGTGTTGGTCAGGGTGCCCAGCAGATCAAGGGTGGCCTCTGCGTTGGTCGCGATGCTGCCGGCAGTGTTGTCCACATCGGTACCGGTGACAGTCAGGCCGAGTTGGGAGCTGATGGCGCCGCTGACGTTGCGCAGCGTCATGGCGGCTACAACCAGCGTCTCTGCGCTATCGATCTGGCCCTTGTCGCTGTTATCCAACACACCGTTGACGGTGAGCGTCTGTCCTGCTCCGCTGGAAAGGCTACCCTGCCGGTTATCGATGTTGTCCGCACTGACCGTCAGCGCTTTTTGGCTAACCAGCGCGCCTGCGTTGCTGTTGTCCAGGTCGCCGCTGAGCTTGACGCTGACTTCGCCGTTGAGGCTGGAGAGCTTACCGTGGTTGCTGTTGTCGAGCTTGCCGCCTTTGACTTCAAGGCCCTGCAACCCAGAGATCAGGCCCAGTTGGTTAAGCACCTGATCGGCTTTGATGGTGAGCGTTTGCTCGCCGATCAAGCTGCCGTTGTCGCTGTTGTTGAGTCTGCCGCCAGTCAGCCAGATACTTGCCTTGCTGGCGATTTCACCGCTGCGGTTATCCAGGTCTGCGCTGACAATGCGCAAGTCGCCCTGGCTATAAATTTTGCCTTGGGCATTGAGGAGATTATCTGCGTTGATGCGGGCCTTATCAGCGCTGAGCACCTTGCCGCCATTGCGGTTATCCAGCGTACCTGCGGTAATTTTCGCGAGACGTTGCGCGCTGACAATACCGCCGGTGTTATCCAGGGCTTGATCCACCGAAACACGCACGTCACGGCTGGAAACTACACTGCCGTTGTTACGCATGTCCTGGGCACGGATCTTGATATGGCCCGTGGTATTGCGGGTGTTGTCGTCGTTGACGCCCGATTCGATGATCGCGTTGTTGGTCAACTGCCCCTGGGTGCGAAGTTCGATCTGGTCACGAGCCGCGATGTTTTGCTGGATACTCAGCGCATCGCGGGCCTGCAAGTTCACGCTACTGCCGTAAACCGTTCCCTGCATATCGGTACTGGCAGCTTTGACGGTCACTGCATCAGTGGCAGCGAGCTGCGCAACGGTCAGATCGCCGTTGGCGTCGATCTGAATATCGCCGCCGCTGGCAGCCATTTTTCCGTCGAGTTTTACCCCAACACCGGCTTCACTGCTGACCAGCTTGATCGCACCGGCATACATGCCACCCAATGCCGAGGAATCGATGGCCAATTGGGGCTTGGTTGCAGGATCGGTGGCGCGTGCGGTGGCTTTGAGGGTCTTGGCATCGACATCATTGGCACCTGCAATAATCGTCAGATTCTTGGCCTGGATCTCAGCGTTGATCTTGGCCGAGCGGGTGATGATTTCGAACTGGTCGATGTTGGTCGCGTTCAGGCCATAGCCTTCGATGGCGACGCTACCCTGATCAACTTGGTAGCGAGTGATCTGGCCGTTTTCGATCACAGCCTTGCCGGTGGTCAACGTGGCCTGCGGCGTGTTGATAAAACCGCAACCGTTGCAGGTGACACCATACGGGTTGGCGACAATCACATGGGCCGCCTGCCCAGCCACTTCAGTAAACCCTAGCAACTGGCTGGGGCTGCCGCCGTTGACCTCGTTGAGGATCACACGCGCAGCATTGCCGTTGAGGTTCTGGTTACCCAGGATGATCCCACCCAACTGCGTGGACTGGGTCCGACCGGTCGCGTTGTTGAGGATCACCCCCTGCTGGCCGACGTTGTAGTCTTGGAACTGGTTATGGGACAACCCACTGCCATTGGGCGCCGCGATATTGACGATGGGTACGCCGTTACCCGCCTGGCCCAGCGTAGTCCCCGGCGCGCTGACCACAATCCCGTCCGCCTGGGCCAGCAACGGTTGCCAGAACATCGCGTTGGCCAGCACCAACGCCAAGCCACGCTTGGGCAACCCCAAGAAAGTGGAGCGTGTTTTCAAGGCTGCAGAAGGTTGGCGCGCGAGGAAGGCGAACTGGCGAACGTCCATGTCATATCTCGAAGCCCAAGGGGCGGTAAAAAATTAAAGGAAGAAATCCAGGCGGAAGTAGACCGGCGCTTCACGTTCAGTGATCGGCCCCGGGCGTTCCAAAGAGTGTGCAAAGGTCACCGTGGCGGCGACGTTCTGGCTGCGTGCAAACAGCTCCAGCGAATTGCTGGTCATGCGCCCGTGCTGTTCGGCGTTATAGCGGCCAGGCTTATCACGCCCTGGTCGTAGCCGAGGCTGGTGCCGTACTCGCTGAAGGCAGGCTGCATCCAGGCCCAGGTCACCGGGCGACTCCAGCGCAGGTCGTTGCGCCAGTAGCCGCCACTGTCGCCGGCCAGGCTTTGATCCTTGTAACCGCGAATCGACGACTGCCCGCCCAGGCTCATACGCTGAGGGCTGAACAGCACGTCTTCGCTGCGCTGGCCGGTCATCAGGCTGCTGAAACTGAACGACTCGCCCCACAGCTTGAACGGGTACAGGTAGCTCACGGTCCCGGTGTATTTGCGGTAGCGCGCATCGGCCTGACCCGGCCGTGGGTTGTGATTGGCCTGGGCGTCGAACGCGCCAATGCCGTCCTGCATGCCCAGATCGATGTTGAGGAATGAGCCGCCGATACGTCGACCATGGTTGATGCCGAACTGGGCTTCGCTGAGGCGGTTACTGCTCAACGCGAGCTTGCTGTCTTCGATAAAGTTGTTGGTGCGCAGGTAGGCTACGCCGGTACTGAGAGAGGTTTTGCTCAGGGCGTCGCGGTAGATCACGCGCTCTAGGCGCAACTGGTGATTTTGGCTGTCGCCCGATTGCTTGAAATTGAACCCGCTGGCCTGGGCCAGCGAGCGGTATTCGGTTTCGCTATAGCTGTAATTGAGGTTCCACCAGCCGAATGGCAGGCTGTAATTGAGCATCGAATTGCGTGAAGTTTTCTGATGGTCGCTGACCGCATCGTGGCCGCCACGTAGCGACAATTGGTCCGCCAGACCCAGCGGGTTATCCCAATCCAGGCTGGCGCCCCACTGCTGTTCGCCGGTGGCCCGTTGCCCGCCATTGTGGCGCGACAGGCCAACGCGCCAGGATTTCTGCGGGGTGTTTTTGACCAGCACGTCGCTGCCGCCCACTTCTTTGCCGGGGGCCAATTCCATCTGCGCCTGGTTGGATGGCAGGCGGTTCAGTTGGTCGACCATCTGCTCGATCTCGCGTAGGTTGAGCAGGTCGCCTGGTTTGCCTGGGAAGCTCATAAACAACTGACGGTCGGTGATGCCGCTGCCTTCGGCGCCTTTCAGCCCTTCCAGGCGACCTTCCACCACCTGCACTTTGAGATTGCCGCTGGAGAGGTTCTGTTGCGGCAGGTAGGCGCGGCTGGTGACCAGGCCTTTGGCCAGGTAGTGATCGGTGATGACCTTGAGCAGATCATTGAGTTGCGGCACGCCGAGACATTGGCCGATATAGGCCTTGAGCAGGCGATCACGCTCGCCTTCGGACAGGGCGTCGGCGCCGGTGAGTTCGATGGTTTTGATCGCAAAGCAGCGGGTGTCAGCGGGCGCTGCCGGCTTGGCGGGAGCGGCGGCTTTGCCGGGCAAGTCCTTGAGCTCTTCGAGGCGGCGTTGTTGCTCTTCGAGCAGGCGATCCTGACGATCGCGGATCAGGTCGGTGACGCCCGGCGTGTTCTGCGGGGTAGCGCCTTGAACTGTCCCAGCAAAGCCCAGGCAAAAAAAAGCGGACAACAAGCTGAGCCTGGTCCGATGTACCGAACGCCACATTTCTAGATCCCTCTACACGGCCTAGTGCCACTAATCGGCGGGGATCATATGGTGGCGTTTTAATGGCGTCAATTAAATGTACGAATTTGTTTCAGCGTTGAAATGTTGATATCAGACGGTGAAAGATTTTGCCTTTTGCATCAACCACCTAATTGATAAATGGATAAAATTCGATTAGGGCTAAGCATCAAGCCATTTAAGTCGCAAGACACGGGAGAGATCGGATTCACCGCGCAACCTTATCCCTCCGGGAGTCAATCCGGGCACCCGGACTCTCAAGACCGCCGAATGTCCCCCGCGAACAGCCATCGCTGATCAATAGAGGATGTTCGCTGTGGGGGCAAAAATGGGGGCATCGAAAAGTTTTTCGGACCTTAAAAGACCGTTCCAGAGCCTAGTCAAAATGTTTTTTGGCGATCCTGAGAGTCTTTGATTCAAGCCGTCGCACACTTAAACGCTAGATGACCGGGCACTCACAACGGCCCGCAAAAGAGCTGCAGGCACTGCTGCTGAGCCAGATGGTTGGCGACCAGCAAGGTACGCCAACCCTCAAGATCATATGACAGCACCTGCCACACCAGCCACAGCCACAGGTAGCTGAGTTGGAACACCACCTAGGTCAATCCTTATCCGTACCGTCCATGACACGGCGGGCTTTGGCGACCGTGTCTGCGCCCAGGCGTCCTTGCTCCACCAGTGCATGGAGAGCCGTCAGGCAGATCGCCTGGCTATCCACCTCGAAGTAACGCCGCAGGGCGCGCCGGGTGTCTGAACAGCCGAAGCCATCCGTGCCCAGCACCTTGAACGGCGCACTGACATAGGGAGCGATGAGTTGCGCATAGGCCCTGACATAGTCCGTCGCCGCCACGACCGGCGCGGACCCGCCCAGGCATTGCTCGACATGTCCCAGTGTCGTCTGCGCACCCGCCAGACGCGCGTGTTGGGCAGTCCTGGCATCGCGTTCAAGCTCGCTGAAACTGGTGACACTCCAGACCTGCACCGTCACGCCCCATTGCTCGCGCAGCCGGTTCGCCGCCGCCAGCACTTCAATGAGGATCGCGCCGCTTCCAAGCAGGCGCACCAACGGCGCGTCCGACCCGGCGTCCAGTGTGTCGAGCAGGTACATGCCCTTGATCACATCCGCCTCGGCACCATCCGGCAGCGACCGTTGCAGGTAATTTTCATTGGTCACGGTGAGGTAGTAAAAGACGTCCTCCTGGGCGGTCAGCATGCACTTGAGCCCATGGTCCACAATCACTGCCAATTCACCGGCAAACGCCGGGTCGTAGGCTCGGCAGTTGGCTACGGTCGCCGCGACAACATGGCTTGAACCGTCTTGATGCTGCAACCCCTCCCCGGCCAGGGTCGTGCGCCCTGACGTCGCCCCGATCAGAAAGCCGCGGGTGCGCTGGTCAGCCGCGGCCCAGATCAAGTCGGCAACACGCTGGAAGCCGAACATGGAATAGAAAATGTACACCGGCAGCATCGCTATGCCGTGGGTGCTGTAGGCGGTACCTGCTGCGATCCATGAAGACATCGCCCCAGCCTCGGTGATGCCTTCCTCAAGGATCTGACCATCGCGAGCCTCGCGGTACGACACGATAGAATCCTTGTCCTCGGGTATATAAAGTTGGCCTTGGGGCGAATAGATACCGTACTTGTGGAAGAGATTGGCCATGCCGAACGTGCGTGCTTCGTCGGCCACAATCGGCACGATGCGCTCGTCTAACACCGGAGCCTTGAGCAATGTGCCCAACATGCGCACGAACGCCAGGGTGGTTGACATCGGTTTGCTTTCCCCCGCCGACGCAAAGCCTGCGAATTCACTGGCCGCCGGCGTTTCCAAAGGCGCTGCAACGCTGCTGCGGCTCGGCAGGTAACCGTGGAGGGCCTGACGACGACTGTGCAGGTAGCGCATCACAGGGCTGTCGGCTTCAGGCTTGAACAACCGCGCAGCATGAACATCCTCGTCGCTCAGGGGCAGCGCGAAGCGGTCGCGGAACGCCAACAGCGCCTCATCGTCGAGCTGTTTCTGCTGGTGCGCGATCATCTTGCCTTGCCCCCAGCGGCCCATGCCATGGGCCACACAGGTCGATCAGTTGCGAGGTCATCGCCAGCAGTTGATCGTGCATGTCGCCCCACAAAGATCTTGTCGCCGACCGAAGCGACGAAGGCCTCATTCGCACAGGCCGCAAGGGCACCGGTACGGAAGCTGCCTCCGCGATCAGGCCACCGACAATCGCGTGTGCGCCGACCTTGGCCGGAATCCCGGTGAATTCCAACTGGGTACCTAACCGGTTATAGATGGAGGCCGAGAGGACATCCGCAGCCGCACTGATACTGGCCTGGGCCAGATTGTTCTTGAAGCTGGTCCGAGGACCAGCAACAAAACGCTTGGGCGCTCGTTAAAGAACATGCACCACGGCATCGCTCGATAGGTAGCCGTGAACTATCGATTTAGCGACGGGAAACGCAGGCATTGACCGGCGGTATCCGACCGCGCCAGGGTTGGGCCCGCTCCAACTGCGCCGCGAGGGCAAACAGGGTACTTTCTTCGCCAAAGCGAGCGGCGAAGTGGGCGCCCATCGGCAAGCCGGCAGCGCTCCAGTACAACGGCACTGACATTGCCGGTTGCCCGCTGGCATTGAACAGTGCCGTGAACGGCGAGTAGCTGTGAAACTGTTCAATCAGCTCCTCCAGGCTCAGGCGGTCGTCTTGCAGGTGCAGCTCACCGATCGGCACCGGCTCGCGTGCCAGGGTCGGTGTGAGGATCAGGTCGTAATCCTGCATGAACACCGCCAACTGCCGACCTAAGGCATGAATCCACTCCACCGCCCCCGCGTACTGCGCCCCACTGACATCCCCCTTGCTGCGCAAAATAATGCGGGTGCGGGCTTCCAGCTCCTCAGGCTGCACAGCGAAACCGCGCATCTGCCCCAACACATCGACATAGTGGCGAGTGCTTGCACCGATGATGGTGAAGACCTGATCGAGAAACGCCGGCAGCGCCACCGGCAAGCTGACCAGTTCAACGCGGTGGCCCAGGGATTCGCACAACCTGGCGGCCTGGCGCACGGCTTCCACACTTTCGCTGGAGGTCGGCCAAGGCCCGAGTTGCTCAACGAGGGCAATACGCAGCGACCGGGGGTCACGCTGCAGCGCGGTAACATAGGGCTGCGCTTGCAGCGGCGCGGCATAAGGTGCGCCCAGGTCCATCCCGGCCGTGGCATCCAGCAGCGCGGCGCTGTCACGCACCGACAAAGTAATCGCATGGGGGGTGCCCATGCCGGCCCAGCCCTCGCCGACCATCGGCCCGGACGGCAACAGCCCACGGCTGGGCTTGAGGCCGAACACCCCACAGCAGGACGCCGGCACACGCAAGGAACCGCCGCCGTCGTTGCCATGGGCAAACGGTACGACACGCGCCGCCACCAAAGCGGCCGCGCCGCCGCTGGAACCGCCAGCGCTGTGGCCGATATTCCAGGGGTTGCGTGTGGCGCCAAAGCGCTTGGATTCGGTGGAGTACGACGTGCCGAACTCGGGTGAGGTGCTGGTGCCGAGAATCACACACCCGGCACGGCGGATACGGCTTACGTGTTCAGCTTCAAAGTCCGCGCGAAAGCCTCCCAGCGCTTGCGAGCCATTGGTCATCGCCGCGCCGTTGACCGGCGAAAACAGGTCCTTGATCAAGGTCGGTACCCCGGCGAACACGCCGTGACCCGGCCGCGATGCGAGTGCCGCCGTACGGGCGGCATCATAAAGCCGCTCGGCGACCGCATTGAGCTGAGGTTCGACCCGTTCAATACGATCAATCACCGCCTCCAGCAGCTCGCCAGGTTGCACGTCGCCGCGCCTGACCCATTCGGCCAGGCCGGTGGCGTCTTCGATGTCCAGCAGGTTCTGGATGTCCATTTTTATCTCCTTTTAATTACGAATGACTTGAGCCGAATGCCGGCGCGTGTGCTTTGCGCCACGCTTGCAGACCTGCCAGCGCCCAGACCAGGGCAGAGGCGAAACTGACGATCGCCAACCATTGGATGGAGTGGCGCAGGTCGCCCGAGTAAGCACTGAGGACGGCCACCACCAGCGGGCTGACAAACTGGCCGAAGTACAGAAACGCGGTGAACCCACCCAGACCGCGCCCTCGGTTTCCGGCACTCAGGGCATTCATTACCGGCGTCATCGCGTTAGGTACCAGCAGACCGGCGCCCAGGCCGTGAATCAGCACCGCCACCAACACCGTGTTGTAGCTTTGCCCGCGCATCAGCAGCCATAACCCCAGGCCCAGCAGGGTCAGCAACAATGCATTGCACCCGAGGATGCCTATGCGGCGGCGCAGCAGCGGCCAGGACAATGAACCGACCAGGGTCGCCAGCAACCCCAGGCCTGCCGACAGCCCGATCATCGTGCTCGACGTGACACCCAGGCTGACCAGCAGAATCGGCGCCTGGATCGGCACGATAAAACTCAGGACCATACCGCTGAGGATCAGCAGATAACCGAGCACCAAGGGTACGATCGCCACCCTGCCCTGGCCGGGCGTCGCGACGGTGTGCCGGGGCGCTGTGGGTTCCCATAGCACCTTCATCATCACCGGCACCAGCAGCAGTGGCAGCAGGTACAACAAAAACGGCAGGCGCCAGGAGTGTTCGCCCAACGCTCCGCCCACCACAAAGAACAGCGCGCCGACCAGGCCGATGGTGACCACCTGCCGATTGATGTAGCGCAGCCGTTCCTCGCCGTGCCAATAGTCGGCAATCAGTGTGGCGCAACAGGTCATCACCGCGGCCTCCGCCGCACCGAACAACAGGCGTACGCCAACGATGGCGGGCAAGTTATCCAGCAGCGCCGGAATGGCCCCGAGCACGGCATACAAAAGGGTGGCGATCACCAGCAACGCTTTACGCCCTACCCGGTCGGCCAACCAGCCAACCAGGGGCGCGCACAGTGCAATCGCCAGCGCAGGGCCGGTCACCGCCAACGGCACCAATAGATCCGCACGCGGTTCCAG
Organism: Pseudomonas sp. EYE_354; assembly: GCF_023148575.1. NCBI lineage: Bacteria > Pseudomonadati > Pseudomonadota > Gammaproteobacteria > Pseudomonadales > Pseudomonadaceae > Pseudomonas > Pseudomonas sp. EYE_354. The sequence continues at coordinate 155,433 of NZ_JAHXNQ010000006.1, read as the reverse complement.
CGGGCCGAACTCGGCGCCGAGCTTGGGCAGGATCGGCGCGACCATGACCGCGCCCATGATGGTCAGGCTGCTGCCCAGCATCAGCACCAGCCCTTCACGGCGTCCGGTGGCTTGCCGTGGTGATGGAGAATCGGAATAGGATGAGTTCATGGCCAGCCCCTTAGAAACTTTGAGAAATGCGCAGCGCCACGGTGTAGCCCTCGGCACGGTTGCGGGCATCGGTTTCCTTATAGACATGCAGCCACACGGGCGGCAGGCCCGGCTTGAAGTAACTCACGGCAGGACCTACAGCCAGCACCCGCGCGCGGTTGCCTGATTGCAGGCCGGGCGCATCGTCATCGCTGAACTGGCGGTAGTAGTAGCCGCCCAGGCCCAGTGTCCACGGCCCCACATGTTGGCCCACGGCAAACTCGTGCCGGTACTCGACACCGCTTTTGTAATCGGTCGCGGGGTTACGGGTATTGACGTCGACTTCAAAGCTTGACGAAACCTCAAAGCCACTGTCGGTGATGTAAGTGGCGTTGACGATCGGTGAGAACGTCCAGTGATTGAGCCCTGGGGAGATCAACCGGTTCTTGTCGTAATCCCCCGTGGGCGTCTGGATCTGCAACTGCGTGTTGATAAACAGATTCGGCGAGAGGCTCCACTGCAGGATCACCGGCAACAGTTGCACGTCGGCCATTCGAAACGGATCGGCTTCCAGGCTCAGCGGCCCCACCGGCGTCTGTACCTTGATGGAAGCGTCCATCTTGAAAAACGGCACCACGGCGCCGAAACCATAGGTGGCACCCAATACGGTGTAATCGGTCATGCGCATATAGGCGAGTCCGATGGACAACACATCCAGTGAGAAGTGGTTGTCGACAGGGCGCCCTTGGCGATTCTTCTGCACGTTGGCCGAATAGAACGCCGTGCGCAGCCCCAGTGTCCCGAAAGGCGTGGCCGGCGGCATCATCCCCGCGCCGAAATCGTACACACCGACGGCGGTGGTCGGCGCGCCGCTCTCGGTGGCCTGGACACTGGCGCAGCAACCCAGCAGCCCCAGGGTGAACAGCGTCATACGTGCGGCGCTTGCGTTATTGTTATGAATCATCGAATGCCCCTCCCATCAAGTGGTGTGGGCCATCCTAGTAACGCGCAACGTGAGCCGGTTATCCGTTTTCAGCAGAGTTGAGTGCGGCGCAGGGTTTGCGAAGGACTTTCGCCAAACATGGTGCGGTAATCGCTGGAGAACCGGCTCAAATGCCAGAACCCCCAGCGCGCCGCCACTTCCTGTACACCGTGGGCTTGGGTGCTGGTTCGCAGTTCGCGACGCACCGCATTGAGGCGCAGCGCACGCAGATAGGCCACCGGGTTGATGCCCAGGGTTTCCTGAAAACAGTATTGGAGTTTGCGTCGGCTGGCGCCGATGTGGTTGCACAGGTCGAGGATCGACAGCGGTTCGTCGAGGTGACTCAACGCGTATTCGCGAGCGCGGTCGACCATCCTTTTACGCGCCGTGGGGTTGAGGGGGGGCGCGTGGTCCGGCGCGATCAACTCCAGCACATGCAACATCACCGCATCGCGTATGCCGCGCCGGATCGAATCATGCCCCAGCATGGCATGACGGCCCTGATCGCAGCCCGCCAGTTCATCGAACAACGCCGCGAGGTCACGTTGCACGGATGATTGGCCCAGGCGGTAACACTTGGGAAGATCGGTAATTCGAAACTGACTGCGTTGACGCTTCAACAGATGTTCCAGTGCGCGCTCGTCAATGGCCACCCCGAGCAGGTCCAGGTGCTGTGGGGTATGCAGCTCGGGAAGGTTATCACCGTGGGCAACCAACAGGCTGGGCTCGTGGATCGGATGCCCCGAGCAATACACTGGACCGCTGGCACTCAAGGGAAGGCTGAAGGTGATTGCGCCTTTCCAGGCAGAGCCATGTTTGACCATGGCCTGATTAGAGCGGTCGCGCACCAGTTGCATCCAGTCAGAACGGAACGCCACCAACTCACCGGTAAAGGTGCCGGGGGATAACTGATCGTAGCGAACCTGCCAGCCGTCCATATTGCGCGCATGTTCATCGATGTCGCTGGTCAGAAAACGCTGGAGGGGTAACGTCGGTGCAGGCACCAACGAGGCCGCAGGCATCAGCACATTATTATTGTTCATTGACCCAACCTTTTTTCAGTTGCAAGGCTTACAGGTCATAGCGCACGCAAGTTCCATTCCGAACCCAAGGCAGATCGTGCATTTGTGCCGAAAACGGATAGTGAGGATTCAGGCCCGCGACGTTGTCAGTGGGCAAAGACGTTCATCTATTAATTAAATGTTAGCCCTTCAAGGCTTGATGTTTTTCAGCTCATTGAGCAAGCCCAGCAACTGCTCCATTTTCTCGGTGCCAAACTGCGCTTCGATTTTCTGGTAGTTGCTTTCCATGCCTTCGCTCATGGAAACGAAGCATTGCTGGCCGCGCTCGGTGAGGCCCACGAACACCCGGCGTTGATCCTGGCTGGACTTCTGCCGACGCACCAGGCCGTCGCGCTCCAGGCGCGTCAACACTCCGGTCATGCTCGGTTTGAGGATGCAGGCCTGCTGGGCGAGCTGGTGGCTTTCGAGTTCGCCCTGCTGGCGCAGGATCCGAATGACCCGCCACTGTTGCTCAGTCAGTTCATGCTTGTTCAGGGCCGGACGGAAGAACGCCATTGCGGCTTCACGGGCTTGCAGCAGGGTCAATGTCAGCGAAAGTCTGGGGTTGGCCATGACGGCACCACTTAAATGGGCGAGTCGGCAGCTTAGTGTCGCCGGCCAGCGGCCGCAAGCGGCGCTGGCGCTGTGAAAAGTACAATCGGTTCCGCGTAAAAGCCATTCTGTCGCACGGCGGCGATGCGCATGATGATCCGTACAAGATCAACAAAACCAAGGCGCTACGCCCCTATGCCTGGCTCAACGCAACCCCGATTGGCGCTGGCGGTACTCCCCGGGAGTGAGCTGTGCGTAACGCTGGAAAAAACGACTGAAATAGGCCGGGTCCTTGAACCCCAGCTGATAGCAGATCTCGTTGGCCGAGCTGCCGGTAAACAGCAGCAGGCGCTTGGCTTCCTGCATCAGGCGCTCCAGGATCAGGCGCTTGGACGGCAGGTCGGCAATGCGTCGGCACACATCGTTGAGCCGCGCCTCTGTCACCCCGATGCCCTGGGCATACCGCGACAAGGGCCAGTGTTGCTGGTAATGCACTTCGATCAGCTCATTGAAGCGGTGGAAGATTTTCAAGTCTTCGTGCCTGGCGGGCGTGGCTTTCAACGAGTGGGAGCACAGCCGCAACAGGCTGATCATGATCAACCGCGTCAAGCTGTCCAGGGCTGCGCTGCGCCCGGAACGCTGGGCTTTCACTTCTTCGCTCAGTTCCTCGAACAGATAATCCAACCGGCGGATATCGCCCGCATATTGCGGCTCCAACTGCGCCAGGGCGACACACGCGGCCGACAATTGCGCACCGGCCGGTGCCAGGCTGGCGTCGGCTTCGATCAGCTGCCACACCAGTTGCTGACGCACCGTCAGCACGTGCCCGTCACTGTCGGCCTCGGTCACAAACGAGTGCGGGATCGTAGGTGGCGTGAGGAAGAACATCGGCCCGGACTCGACGTATTGCTGGTCGTCCAGATACACGCGCACGGTGCCGCTTTTTACGTAGTGAACCTGGAAGAACCGGTCATGCCGGTGAACGGGCATGTTGCGCCCGAAGAAATCCGCCAGGTTCGCCAGTTTGTCGTAGTGGACTTCGGCGTCGCTGTAGCGCTGGTCGTATACCTGGCCAATGTTGATGTTCGGAATGGGTTGACGGTCGCTCATCGCACGCTACTCGTTTTTATTGTGATGGCTGCAGTGCAGCGGCTCTCATCCTGCACCGATTTGGGCGGCACAACCACCGCACAAACAGTCTGCCACCCTTGACGATAGTTAACATCTTAATTATAACTGTTAACACATTAACTAAATGCAGGGCCGCCATGGCTCTGCCAGGAGAAAGCATGAGCCGCGCCTTGCATGACGTCGCGACTGGCACCCTTTTCGGTGTCGCGCTGAACTACCAGGGGCTGCTCAAGCAGCGCCTCGCCGAGTTCGAACAGCCGCCATATCAGAAACCGCCGGTCAAACCGGTGCTGTTCATCAAGACCCCCAACACGCGCAACCAGCACGGCGCCGAGGTGGTGCATCCAGGTCAGGGCGAACGCTTGCAGCCTGGGCCGGCATTGGGCGTGGTGATGGGCAAGAGCGCCAGCCGCGTCAGCCCGGCCGACGCACTCGATTACGTCGCTGGATTCACCATCGTCAATGAGTTCAGCCTGCCGGAAGACAGCTACTACCGCCCTGCCGTCAAAGCCAAATGCCGCGATGGTTTCTGCGCCATCGGGCCCAAGCTGATACCCACGGCGCAGGTCTCGAACCCGCACAATCTCGCGATCACGCTGTACGTCAACGGCGAGATTCGCCAGCAAAACACCACGGCCAACTTCGTGCGCAACATTCCATTGCTGATCGCCGAGATCAGCGAATTCATGACCCTGCACGCAGGCGATGTGCTGATCACCGGCACACCGGAAGGTCGCGTCGATGTACAACCGGGTGACACCGTCGAAGTTGAGATCAGCGGTCTGGGCCGCCTCGTAAACCCCATCGTGGCCGCGTCACAGGAGCTCGCATGAAACACGCCCGTATAGCATTTGAAGGCGAAATCCACCTCGCCCACGTCGAAGACAACAACGCGGTACGCCTGGCTGACGGCCGCCTGCTGGCCGAAGACCAGGTGCAATGGCTGCCACCGGCGACCGGCAGCATGTTCGCCCTGGGCCTGAACTATGCCGACCACGCTGCTGAACTGGCTTTCAAACCGCCGACCGAACCGCTGGCCTTCATCAAGTCCGTGGGCACGTACACCGGCCACAATCAGGTGACCTGGCGCCCGGATAACGTCGCTTACATGCACTACGAGTGCGAGCTGGTGGCCGTCATCGGCAAGCCGGCGCGCAACGTCAAGCGCGAAGATGCCCTGGATTACCTGGCGGGCTACACCGTGTGCAACGACTACGCCATTCGCGACTACCTGGAAAACTACTACCGGCCCAACCTGCGCGTGAAAAACCGCGACGCCACCACGCCTGTCGGCCCATGGATCGTCGATGTGGCCGATGTGCCAGACCCTGGCAACCTGACGCTGCGCACCTGGATCAACGGCGAGCTGCGCCAGGAAGGCAGCACCCGGGACATGATTTTCGACATTCCATACCTGATCGAATACCTGTCCAGTTTCATGACCTTGCAACCCGGCGACATGATCGCCACGGGCACGCCCGAAGGCCTGGCGAACGTCGTGCCTGGCGATGAAGTGATTGTGGAAGTCGAAGGCGTAGGCCGCCTGGTTAACCGCATTGTCAGCGAAGCGGCGTTCTTCAGCGCCCGTAAAGAGGCTTGAGCAGCATGATCAAACATTGGATCAACGGCCGTGAGGTCGAAAGCAAAGACGTGTTCGTCAACTACAACCCGGCCACAGGCGAAGCCATCGGCGAAGTGGCCAGCGGTGGCGCGGAGGAAGTCGCGCAAGCCGTGGCCGCCGCCAAGGAAGCCTTCCCGAAATGGGCGGGCACCCCGGCCAAGGAACGTGCGCGCTTGATGCGCAAGCTGGGTGAACTGATCGAACAGAACGTGCCGCACCTGGCCGAGCTGGAAACCCTCGACACCGGCCTGCCGATTCACCAGACCAAAAACGTGTTGATTCCAAGGGCCTCGCACAACTTCGATTTTTTCGCCGAAGTCTGCACGCGCATGGACGGTCACAGCTACCCGGTCGATGACCAAATGCTCAACTACACCCTGTACCAGCCGGTGGGTGTCTGCGCGCTGGTCTCACCGTGGAACGTGCCGTTCATGACGGCTACCTGGAAGACCGCGCCGTGCCTGGCCCTGGGCAATACCGCCGTGCTGAAAATGTCCGAGCTGTCACCGCTGACCGCCAACGAACTGGGGCGCCTGGCTGTGGAGGCCGGCATTCCAAAAGGCGTGCTCAACGTCATCCAAGGTTACGGCGCGACTGCCGGTGACGCCCTGGTGCGCCACCCCGATGTACGCGCGATTTCCTTCACCGGCGGCACCGCCACCGGCAAGAAAATCATGCAGACCGCCGGGCTGAAAAAGTACTCCATGGAACTGGGCGGCAAGTCGCCGGTGCTGATTTTCGAAGACGCCGACCTGGAACGCGCCCTCGACGCCGCGCTGTTCACCATCTTCTCGCTCAACGGCGAACGCTGCACCGCCGGCAGCCGGATCTTTATCCAGGAAAGCGTGTACCCGCAGTTCGTCGCCGAGTTCGCCGCGCGCGCCAAACGCCTGATCGTCGGCGACCCGCAAGACCCGAAGACCCAGGTCGGCTCGATGATCACCCAGACCCACTACGACAAGGTCACCGGCTACATCAAGATCGGTCTCGAAGAAGGCGCCACCCTCCTCGCCGGAGGCCTGGAGCGCCCGGCCAACCTGGCAGCGCACTTGAGCAAAGGTCAGTTCATCCAGCCCACGGTGTTCGCTGACGTGAACAACAATATGCGTATCGCCCAGGAAGAGATCTTCGGCCCGGTGGTGTGCCTGATTCCGTTCAAGGACGAGGCCGAAGCACTGCAACTGGCCAACGCCACCGAGTACGGCCTGGCGTCCTACATCTGGACCCAGGACATCGGCAAGGCGCATCGTCTGGCCTATGGCATCGAAGCGGGCATGGTGTTCATCAACAGCCAGAACGTGCGCGACCTGCGCCAGCCGTTCGGCGGCGTGAAGGGCTCCGGCACCGGCCGTGAAGGCGGCCAATACAGCTTTGAGGTGTTCGCTGAGATCAAGAACGTGTGCATCTCGATGGGCAGCCATCACATTCCACGCTGGGGCGTCTGAGCACCACCCGAAGCCCCTAAGACAAAAACAATTTCAGGAGAATCATCATGGGCGAAGTCGTCCTGGCGGCGAAAATCTGCCACGTTCCCTCAATGTACCTGTCGGAGCTGCCTGGCAAGCACCACGGCTGCCGCGAAGCGGCGATTGCCGGGCACAAGGAGATCGGTCGGCGCGCCCGCGAGCTGGGCGCCGATACCGCCGTGGTGTTCGACGTGCACTGGCTGGTCAACAGCGCCTATCACGTCAACAGCGGCGAGCACTTCAAGGGCATCTACACCAGTAACGAACTGCCGCACTTCATCAAGAACATGGCGTACGAATACCCCGGCTGCCCGGAGCTGGGCGAGCTGATCGCCGCCGAGGCCAACGCCGCCGACGTGCGCACCCTGGCGCACAACATCCCGAGCCTGGAGCTGGAATACGGCACCCTGGTGCCGATGCGCTACATGCATATGGGCGTACCGGGCGAGCAGACATTCAACGTCGTTTCGATTGCCGCCTGGTGTGCCTGGCATCGCCTGCAAGACAGCTTCACCTTCGGCGCCGCCGTGCGCCGGGCCATCGAGAAGAGCGACCGCAAAGTCGTGGTGCTGGCCTCGGGGTCGCTGTCGCACCGTTTCTCCGACGACCGCAATGCCGAAGCCAATATCCATAACTGGACGCGCGAGTTCGACAAACAGGTCGACCTGCATGTGGTGGAACTGTGGCGCCAGGGCCGCTGGAAAGAGTTCTGCGCCATGCTCCCGGACTACGCCGAGCATTGCTTTGGCGAAGGCAAGATGCACGACACCGCCATGCTCCTGGGTCTGCTCGGCGGGCCGGACTACGACAAGCCGGCCGAGATCATCACCGCGCCTTTCGGCAGCTCGGGCACCGGGCAGATCAACGCCATTTTCCCTGTTTGACCGCATGGCCGCGCGGCATCCCCGCGCGGCCTGAAGGAGCCGTTCATGCCTCACTTCATTGCTGAATACACCGACAACATCGAACAGCAGGCAGACCTGCCGGGCCTGTTTGAAAAAGTCCACGCCAGCCTGGGCGCCAGCGGCGTGTTTCCCCTGGGTGGCATCCGCAGCCGTGGCGTGCGCCTGGACACCTGGCGCATGGCCGACGGCAAGCATGACTACGCGTTCGTGCACATGACGTTGAAGGTCGGCCATGGCCGCGACCTGGCCACACGGCAGCACATCGCCGAGCGCCTGTTCGAGGTCATCACCCAGCACTTCACCGAGCTTCAGGCCCAGCGCCTGCTGGCCTTGTCGTTTGAAATGATCGAACTGCACGAGCAGCTCAACTTCAAGCAGAACAACGTGCATGCGTTCCTCAAGGCGCAGGTCGGTTAAGGCGCCCTGCCCGTTCACACCCTCGGCCTCTCAGATAAAAAGTATAAAACCATGAGCACAGCCCATACCGCCGACAACCTCGGCCAGGTCGTACGCGACCGTACTCACAGCACCATCACCTGGCGGCTGATGCCGTTGTTGCTGATCTGCTACCTCTTCGCCCATCTTGACCGCATCAACATCGGCTTCGCCAAGATGCAGATGAGCGCGGACTTGAATTTCAGCGACACCGTCTATGGCTTCGGCGCCGGCCTGTTCTTCGTGGCCTACGCGCTGTTCGGCGTGCCCAGCAACATGGCCCTGGACCGAGTGGGCCCCAGGCGTTGGATTGCCACGCTGATGGTGGTGTGGGGCGTGCTGTCGACCTGCATGTTCCTGATCGACAGCGCCATGGGCTTCTACGTGCTGCGCTTTTTGCTGGGCGTGGCCGAGGCCGGTTTCTTCCCGGGCATCCTGGTGTTTCTGAACCGCTGGTACCCGGCCGGTCGCCGCGCGCAGGTCACCGCCTTGTTTGCCATCGCGGTGCCAATGGCCGGGGTGATCGGCGGCCCGCTTTCCGGCGGGATCCTTGAACACTTTCACGACCTGGGCGGACTGCGCGGCTGGCAATGGATGTTCGTCATCGAAGGCGCCCCCGTGATTTTGCTCGGGCTGGTGGTGCTCAAGTGCTTGCCGGACAGCTTCGAGACGGTCAAGTGGCTGGCGCCGGAACAGAAGCAACACCTGCGCGAGCAACTGCACCGGGAAGAACATCGCAAATCGATCACCTCGTTCTCCGCCATTCTCAGCAACCCGCAGGTGTGGCTGCTGGTGGCGGTGTACTTCGCGGTGATGCTGGCAGTCAACACCCTGGCGTTCTGGATGCCGACGCTGATTCACGGCGCCGGCATCGGCAGCGACGGCAAGGTCGGCCTGCTCAGTGCGGTACCGTACCTGGCCGGGTGTTTTTTCATGATCGGCTGTGGGCGCTCGTCCGACCGCCACCGTGAACGCCGCTGGCACCTGTGCGTGCCCTTGCTGATGTCGGCCGCCGGCATTGCCATCGCCGGGCTCGCCCCCGCCAACCCGGCCGTGGTGCTGGGCGGCTTGACTCTCGCCGGCATGGGCGCCAGCGCGGCGTTGCCGATGTTCTGGCAACTGCCTCCCGCGTTCCTCTCCAATAACACCCAGGCCGCCGGGATCGCCCTGATCAGCTCGTTCGGCAGCATCGCGTCATTCTTCGCGCCCTACCTGATCGGCTGGATGCGCGACACCACCCAAAGCGCCAGCCTGGCCCTGTACGTCCTGGCGTTGCTGATTGCTCTTGGCGGCTTGCTGGTGCTGCGCACCCGGGCGGCCATCGTCAACCCTCAATAAGAGACTCTTGCCATGCTTGATCAATCGCTCATTTTGCAAGCCGCCGCGCGCCTCGACCAGGCCGAACGTTCACGCGAGCAGGTGCGTCAGTTTTCCCTCGAACACCCGGCGATCACCCTCGACGACGCCTATGCCATCCAGCGCGCCTGGGTCGCGCAAAAAATCAAGGACGGGCGCAAGCTGGTCGGCCACAAGATCGGCCTGACCTCACGGGCCATGCAGGTCTCGTCCAACATCACCGAGCCGGATTACGGCGCGTTGCTGGACGATATGTTCTTCGATGAAGGCACCGACATCCCCTTCGAGCGCTTTATCGTGCCGCGCGTCGAGGTGGAACTGGCATTTATCCTGGGCAAACCGCTCAAGGGTCCGAACGTGACGGTGTTCGATGTGCTCGACGCCACCGAATGGGTGATCCCGGCGCTGGAGATCATCGATGCGCGCATCCAGCAGGTCGACCCGCACACCAAGGCGACCCGCAAGGTGTTCGACACCATTTCCGACAACGCCGCCAACGCCGGCGTGGTCATGGGTGGGCGGGCCGTACGCCCCACCGAGATCGACTTGCGCAAGGTACCGGCGGTGCTCTACCGCAATGGCGTGATCGAAGAGTCCGGCGTCTCCGCCGCCGTGCTCAATCACCCGGCCAAGGGCGTGGCCTGGCTCGCCAATAAACTGGCCGCCTATGACGTCACCCTGCAACCTGGACAAATCATCCTGGGTGGCTCCTTCACCCGTCCGGTGGCGGCCAACCCTGGCGATACCTTCCATGTCGATTACGACATGCTGGGGTCGATCGCCTGCCGATTCGTTTAACGGGAGAGCACTCATGGACATGCCTATCAACACCTTCAAACGTCGCCTGCGCAGCGGTGAAACCCAGATCGGCCTGTGGCTGGGCCTGGCCGATGCCTATTGCGCGGAACTGGCTGCCAATGCCGGCTTCGATTGGCTGCTGATCGACGGCGAACATGCACCCAACAGCCTGCGCGGCATGCTCGGCCAGCTCCAGGCCGTGGCGCCCTACCCCAGCCATCCAATAATTCGCCCGGTAATCGGCGACACCGCGTTGATCAAGCAAGTGCTCGACATTGGCGTACAGACCTTACTAGTGCCCATGGTGGAAAGCGCAGAACAGGCGCGGGAACTGGTGAAAGCCATCCACTATCCGCCCAAGGGCGTGCGTGGTGTCGGTAGTGCGCTGGCCAGGGCTTCACGCTGGAACAGCATTGCCGGTTATCTCGACAAAGCCGACGAGCAAATGTGCCTGCTGGTGCAGATCGAAAGCCGCGAGGGCTTGGCCAACCTGGATGCGATTGCGGCGGTGGAAGGCGTCGACGGGGTGTTTATCGGGCCGGCGGACCTGAGCGCCTCGATGGGCCATCGCGGCAACCCCGGCCACCCTGAGGTGCAGGCGGCAATCGAAGACGCCATCGCGCGCATCCGCAATGCCGGCAAAGCCGCCGGCATTCTCAGCGCAGACCAGGCACTGGCGCGGCGCTACATCGAACTGGGCGCGGTATTCGTGGCGGTGGGCGTTGACACCACGGTGCTGATGCGCGGGCTGCAAAGCCTGGCGGCGGCCTTCAAGGATTCACCGGCACCTGCCAGCGCGGCCGGCGCTATCTATTAGTGCGAACGAAAAGTGAACTGTAGAGACGGAGCCCTCCTGTGCCGGGGACTCCTCGTCACAGGCTTATGACCGGCATTGCAGCCGGTACCCATGGTTCAGCGCTTGAGGGTTTTCAGCTCATTGAGCAAGGTCAGCAACGTCTGCAACTTCTCCTCGCCAAACTCCGCCTGCAAGCGCTGGTAATTGGCTTCCATGCTCTGGCTCATCGAGTCGAAACAGGCTTGACCCTTCTCGGCCAGCCGCACCAGCACGCGGCGTTGATCCTGCTGCGCTTTGCGCCGTTCAACCATGCCCGCAGCTTCCATGCGTACCAGCACCCCGGTCATGCTCGGCTTGAGGATGCACGCCAGCTCGGCCAGGCGGTTGATCTCAAGCTCATCGTGCTGGCTCAGGATACGAATGACCCGCCATTGCTGCTCGGTCAGTCCGTGTTGATTGAGCGAAGGACGAAAAAAACCCATGGCGGCTTCACGCGCATGGAGCAAAGTGAGGGTCAGGGATTGGCGCGGTTTAGACATGGGCGGCTGCGTCGTAATTAGTTAACAGATTAACAACATTCTAGCATTGGCAATTGTTCCCCGTGTGCGGCTTTACCGCGCGGCCGGATTCGGGACTGAGTATTGGCAGCCACGGTCAAGCGCGGCGGCACACAGAATCAAGACACCTACCGCTCGGAAGGCACCTAATGTGTCGCAACAGGCACAGAGCTTCTTGTCGGCTCTGCAGTGAGTTTCCCTTCACTTTTCCAGGCTGCGCCATGATCAATATCGAAACGCCGACCTACTACTCGGCAACCAAGAAATACAATCTCAGCTTCCCCACCCTCGAACAGGACGTGGAAGCCGATGTCGTGGTGATTGGCGGCGGTTTCTCCGGCATCAACACCGCACTGGAACTCGCCGAAAAAGGCATCACCAATATTGTGGTGCTCGAAGCGCGCTACCTGGGCTTCGGTGGCACGGGCCGCAATGGCGGCCAGATCATGGCAGGGATCGGCCACGACCTGGAAAAGATCAAGCAACAAGTGGGCGACGAAGGCCTGCGCCAGATTTTCGAAATCAGTGAGCTGGGCGCCGGCATCATCAAGGATCGCATCGCCAAGTACTCGATCGACGCCGATTTCTGCCACGGCTACGGCTATATGGGCTTCAACGCCCGCCAGGAAAAAACCCTGCGCGCCTGGGAGAAGGACTTCAAGTCGATCAACACCCAGGACGAAATCCGCTTTATGGCGGGGTCCGAGGTCAAGCAGATCATTGGTTCCGACGCCTATACCAGCGCGCTGCTGCACATGGGCGGCGGGCACGTGCACTCGCTGAACCTGTTGCTGGGCGAAGCCAAGGCCCTGGCTGGCCACGGTGTGCGCATCTTTGAGCACAGCCCGGCGCTGGAAGTCAGTTATGGCGAACGTATCACCGTGCGCACCGGCCGAGGCTCGGTCAAAGCCTCCAAGTTGCTGTGGGCCTGCGACAGTTTCCTCAACAAGCTGGAACCGGAACTGCACAAGACCACAGTCAATACCTATGCCTTCCAGTTGATGACCGAGCCGTTGCCAGAGGAGATGATCAACCGCATCAGCCCGATACGCGGCGCCTACAGCGATATCCGGCCGGTGATCGACTACTACCGGGTCACCAACGAAAACCGCTTGCTGTTCGGTGCCGCCACGCCTTTCGTCGAACACATCCCGGCGGACCTCAAAGCCTGGAACCGCAGCCTGATGCTGAAGATTTTCCCGTACCTCAAAGACGTCAAGATCGACCTGGCGTGGGGCGGGCCGATGGCGACCGGGGCCAACCTGTTCCCGCAGATCGGCACGCTCAGCGGTCGCCCGAACGCCTTTTATGTCCAGGGCTACGCAGGCTTCGGGGTCACGCCCAGCCACATCATCTGCAAGGTCCTGGCCGAAGGCATGAGCGAAGGCTCGTCGCGCTACGACCTGATCAGCGCGGTCAAACATGCGCAGATCCTCGGCAAGGACCATATCCGCCCGCTGCTGCTCACGGCCGGCAAAAGCCTTCATCAACTTTCGGGCTACTTCAACGGTCGCCGTTGAGCCCAGCTGTTTCATTCACAGGAGAACTGTCATGTCCGTTACCACCCTGAAGAAAGACATCCAATTATCGGACCTCGATACCTGGGGAACCGTTGCCGACCTCGGCTCCGAGATCCTCGAAGGTGAAGTCAAAGCCTTTGGCAAAATGACCTTCGGAGCACCGACCGACGCCGTCAGCAGCGCTTATTTCGGCACCACCCAGGGCAAGTTCCGGATGGTCTACCCGTTCGCCGAACACGCCACGGTCGTCACCGGCGAAGTGCAATTGACGGACGAAAGCACCGGCCAGAGCGCCCGCTACAAGGCCGGCGATAGCTGGTTCGTGACCAAGGGCACACCGGTGTTGTGGGAGGTGGTGAGCGAAAGTTTTGTGAAGCACTATTTCGCGGTAGTCTGATTACTCCCCTCTGCCGGCTTCGGCCGGCAGCGTTTGTTCCGGCGCAGGTGACTGACCATGCACGCCATCCCCACTCAGGAAGTCGCCGGCCATTGCCTGCAGGCTTTCACTCAATTGGTGCCTGCCAGCAAGGCAGCATTCTATTGCGTCGACCGCCAGCTGCAAGCGCGTGATTTCAGGCTGCAAGGCATGAGCAGTGAGATGCACCGCGACTACCTGGACAACTACCGCCAATTCGACCCATTGCAACCGCGCAATTGCCTGTCCAGCGGGCTGGCGGTGGTGCCCCTGGGTTTCGCCATGGCCCGCCAGTCCATGCGTGACAGCCGCCGCTATCAAGACTTCCTGCAGCGCTACGGTGTGGTCGATGTGGTGGAGATCGTCGCCCATCGCGCCGACCAGCCCCAGGCGGCTATCTCCTTGCTGCGCACGACGGAACAAGGGGTGTTTACCCCAGACCAACTGGCTCAGCTCAATGCCTTGCAGGCGTTGCTGCAAATGGCGGTGGTCAATATGCAGCCTTGCGACGATGCACTGGCCGGTCTCACGCCCAAAGAGCGTCAGATTGCCTGGTTATTACGTCAGGGCGCGAGCAACAAGCAACTGGCCCAGGAACTGGATGTCGGCCTGCCCACCATCAAGACCCACCTGATCCACCTGTTTCGCAAAACCGGTGTGACCAGCCGTACCGAACTGGTCGCCGCGCTGTTTCTTTAAGCTGCCTCAACCCTTTGGTTGATAGGCGCGCCAGGTCGCCAACCGCATGATCCGGGGTGTCCATTCCCTCAACCGGAGCCATGCAATGACTACCTCATCCGACTGGATCACCGTAGGCGCCCTCGCCGATGGTTTTGCCCCCGACGCGTTTATCCTGCCCAACCTTGCCGACCTCAACGGCAAGGCCTTCACCCTGCACTTCGCCAACGGCTGGCAGATCGAGCATCGCTTCGACACCGAACAGTTGCACTGGCACGCCGCCGACGGCCGCTCCAGCGGCTCGGCCGTCTACCGCGCCACCTCGGTACGCCCGGGCCTGTACCTGGTTGATTTCATCAAGCATGAAGCCGGCCAGGCCTGGTCGATCAGCCTGGTGCTGGACACCACCACGTCGTCGTTCACCGCCGTGATCGGGCGCATGCCGGACCGCGAACATACCGAGCAAGGACTCTACAGCCGCGCCCTGGCCGGCAAGGCCCTGACCTCGGTAGAAGTAGATTTCCTGCACGGCAGCCTCGATCAAGCCTGGCAGCCCGGCCTATGCCCGCACGCGCCCACCCAGGAACTGACCGGCCTGCGCAACCTGTATCGCTACAGCCCCAGCGAAGTCTACGAGCACATCTACCTGAACGATCAGTTCTATGCATGGCAGTGCCTCAAAGGCGTGGAGCAGGGCCTGTGCGATACCGATCGCTGCCACTACTACAAGATCGCCGATCAGCTGTACCTGTTTGTCTGGCGCGAAAAGATCATCCCGACCCTAGGCCTGGTGCTGATCGACCTGCAACAGCACCGCAGCGACGGCAAGATCTTCGGCTATGCCGGTGCGTCGTTCGATGAGCTGTCGAACTTTCCGGTCAGTTCCTACTGCCAAGTGCTCAACCGCACGGAGTATCCCGATGCCTGATCCACGCACCGTTGTCATCACCGGTGCCGGCACGGGCATCGGTGCCGCCTGTGCGCGATTGTACGCGGCCGAAGGCGCCAACCTGGTGCTGATCGGCCGGCGACGCGAGCCGCTGGAGCAGGTTGCGCAGGACAGCGGCGGCCTGGTGCTGGTGGGCGATGCGGCCTGCCCGGCCACCTGGGAGGGTTTCGTCGCGCAGATTGGTCAACGCTACGGCCGCCTCGATGTGCTGCTGGCCTGCGCCGGTGGGCATGGCGTGGGCAACGCCACCCAGACCAGCCCACACACTTGGGAGGCGGCCTTGCGCAGCAATCTGGACAGCGCGTTCTACAGCGCTCGCGCCTGCCTGCCGCTACTGATCGAAAGCGCTGGCAATATCGTGCTGCTCGGCTCCATCGCCTCGCTGGCCGCCGGACCCGAAGTATGCGGCTACACCACCGCCAAGCATGCGCTGCTCGGGCTCAGTCGCTCGCTGGCGCGGGATTACGGCCCACGCGGCGTTCGGGTGAACGCGGTGTGCCCGGGGTGGGTTACTACGCCGATGGCCGACCAGGAAATGCAGCCGTTGATGAGTTTCCATGGCGATACTCTGCAGCAAGCCTATGCCCGCGTGTGCGCCGACGTTCCGTTGCGGCGTCCCGCCAGCGCCGAAGAAATCGCCAAGGTGTGCCGCTTCCTGGCCAGCCCGGATGCCGCGATCATCACCGGGGCCAGCGTGGTCGCCGATGGTGGCTCGAGCATCGTCGACGTGCCCACACTGGCTTACGCCCATATGGAGCGTGCACATGCCTGAAGACTTGGATTTCAGCGGCAAAAGCGTGCTGGTCACCGGCGGCGCGCAAGGCATTGGCCGAGCCATCGTCGAAGCGTTTGCGCTGCGTGGCGCACGCGTGATGGTCGTTGACCTTCTCCGACCGCAGGCCCGGGCGTTGGCCGAGGAATTATCGGGACGTGGGTGTCAGGTCGAAGCCATCGAGCTTGATCTGGCCGATGCGACGGCAGTATTCGACGCGATCAAGGGCATCGAACGAGACTGGGGGCGCCTGGATATCCTGGTGCACAACGCCGGTTATTTCCCGCTGACTGCATTCGAGCAGATCACCCCCGCTGTGCTGGAGCGCACGCTGGCAGTCAATCTCTGCGCGCTGTTCTGGCTGACCCAGGCCGCGTTGCCGATGTTTCAGCGTCAAGGTGGCGGCTGTGTGTTGGTCACCTCCTCGGTCACCGGGCCACGGGTCGCTTATCCGGGGCTCAGCCATTACGCGGCGTCAAAGGCAGGGGTCAACGGGTTTGTCCGCAATGCCGCATTGGAGCTGGCCACTTACCAGGTGCGCGTCAACGGCGTCGAGCCGGGGATGATTGCCACGCCTGCCATGGATAACCTGGGCGACAGCCAGGTCAATGCCGACATCGCCAGCCGCGTGCCGCTGGGACGGCTGGGTGCCGCTCAGGATATTGCCGGGGCGATGCTGTTTCTGGCGTCGGATCTGGCAGCTTATATCACCGGGCAGACCATCGTGGTGGATGGCGGCTCGACGTTGCCTGAGGTGAAATGACCTCTGTCGGCATGTAAACCGGATCAACTGTGGGAGGGCGCTTGCCCCTCCCACATATTGATCGTGGTGCATCCGTTCAATAGCGCTCGACTCCTTCAAGCAGCGACAGTGAATCACTGAACACCCGCAACAAGGCCGCAAGTCGTTTGACGTAGCCATGGGGCGTTGAATAGATCAGCTCCACATGCAAGCTGTCGACGATGCCCAGGTAGGCGTCGCCAAATACTTCAAGTGCGTCGGGTGGTACCGTCCTGTACCGCCCTTGCGCGGCGCGCTGAAAGTCTTGGCGAATGCTGGCCAGATAAGCCTCGAATCCTGCCGTAATGACGCTGCGAATTTGCGCCGGCGGAAAGTACGCTGTGCGCAACAGGAAGCGCAAGTGCGCCGACCCTTCATAGCGCCCACTCAATCGCTCAAGGTGCAATTGCCCCGGCACACGGGTGTGGGCGGTTTCGTCCTTGAAGCACTGCGCGATGTACTGGTGTTCATGGGCCAGGGCAATCTCGAAAACCCTCTGAAACAGCGCGTTCTTGCTTACAAAATGCGCATACAGCGACGCTTTGCGCATGCCCGCCCCGACCGCGATTTCGTGCAGCGATGAGGCGTCGTAGCCATGGGCGGCAAAGTGTTCGACCGCGACTGCGCAAATGTTATGGGCCGACAGCGTTAGCGGTTTCATTGACAGACAGACACCCTACACAGCACCGACCGCTTGCTGCAGATGAGTGGAACGAAAATCCTTGGGCGACAGCTCGAATTGCTTTTTGAATGAACGGCTGAAGTGCGCAGAATCGGTGAAGCCCCACTTGTAGGCAATCGAGGTGATCGACTCGCTCTTGAGGAAGGGGTTGGTCAGGTCGTCCGCGCTGCGTTTGAGCCGCGCACGCTGAATGTAGCGACAGACGCTGTCGTCCTGCTCTTCAAACAAACGGTACAAATGCCGCACTGAAATGTTCAAACGACTGGCCAGGCCCACCGGACTCAGACCGGGTTGGGTCAGGGACTCGTCGATGATTTTTTGCACATAGCTGCGCAGGTTACTACCCTGCAAGGATGCAGTGCCGTCGCCCGTGGCGTCATGCAGTTCAAAGGCTGAACCGAGCAGGGAAATAAACGCCGCTTGCAGCGCCTCGGCCTCTTCAATCGAATCCTGCCCTTCCAGGCCCTCGCGGCACAGCTGATCCATTAACACGTGGAGCATGCGCCCACAGGCCTTGCTCGAAGAGATCTTGCCGAAGGTTTTCGAGGCGCTGCCCAGCTGCTTGCACACTTGATTGCGCGAGAGTGACAAAGAGGCATGTTCGATAAGGCCGAAGGGGCTGATCTCGATCGAACCCGTGGAATCCATCAGTAACATCTCGCCGGGGGCCAGCTGAATGACCTGGCCATTCTGGGTGATCTGGCAATAGCCGCTGCGCTGGCTGACGAGGAAGCAATGCTGGTCCATATCGTGATCGGCATTGGGTCGCTCGCGCTTGATCAGGCCGGCATTGGTACGCAGGTTGGCCAGTGACAGGTCGCCGCGGGAGTGCTTGGAAACCTCACCGATGAACAGTGAACGGTTGAAGGCCAGTTCCGTGTCGAAATGACCGCACGCCGCTCGCAGATCCTGAGTCCAGGTTTCCAACCCACAGTGCGCAGACTGATAAGTGCTCATGGCATCTCCACAATGGTTTCTTGTTTTTGTCGGCCAATAGTTAACATGTTATCTATATAGGCGCAACAAGTGCGTGATACCGACTGTAGAAGCACTAATGATGCCAATTCCTCAACTCAAAGGGCGCCCAATACCCGCTGTAAACCTGCGAGGACCGTCAGCAACCCGGCTCGCTGCGCGCCGCTCAAGGGGATGTAGCGCCGGAACGCCGGCATGCGGTTGACCACCTCGCTACCGCCCATGTGTTCAAGCCGCACGTGCCATTGCTGCCCGCTCAAATCGAGGTGCAGGCGCTTGAAGTCCAACCCCATCAAGGCTTGATGCAGGCTGGGATCGTCGTTCAAGGCAGCCTGGAGCCTGGCCAGCAAAACCGGCGCTCCTGCCCGTTGCCGACAGGCCAGCCCCGTGCGTCGAATCGACCCGCTGTGGTGCAGTTCAAAGCGCGCACTGCCCCGCTCTGAGGCGGGCACCGTGAACATGAATTCGGTCATGACCAGGTGCATCAGCAATTGCGCTTCGGTGCGCTCGGCAACATCGACCTGAAGACCGATGTCCTCCAGGCAAAACCTTGCCTGGGCGCGCCCCGTCGAGGCGAAACTCGCCAGCCCAAGATTACGCCGTACGTACTCAAGCGTGACCCCCGGCCGGTAACCGGCCGGGGCCCGTTGGGCGCTGAACAGCTCAGACAGCTTTTGCAGCCTGCTCGAGATAACGGTTGTGAGGGTTGCCAGGCTCATGGGAGAACTCCTTGGCCAGCACTTCTTCTACCGAAGCCGGCTTGAATGGATTGACCTTCTGTACCACCAGTGTCCAGAACAGCGCGTATGAAGCCGTGATTCCGAGCATCACCCCGAACGGCACATAAATGTCCGCTGGATTCATGCCCGGCGGGGTAATGAACCACATGCCCAGCAAGATACCGACGCTGGAAAGAATCTGTGGCAACGGGAAAAACGGCGAACGATAGGCCCGTGGCAGATCCGGACGACGAATGCGCAGGATCACCACCGACAGCGTCACCAGCAGGTATGAGAAGCTCCACGCGCACACCGCCGCCAGCACCAGGTGCATGATGTTGTCGGTGTTGCCGCCTAACCACAGGGCATACAGACACGGAATCAGCATCGCCACCAGGATGCACAGCAGCGGCGTCTTGAAGCGCGGGTGCAAATAAGTGAAGACCCTGGGCAACGCACCGTCCACCGCCATGCCGTAGAGAATCCTCGGCACGCCCGCCATGAGCGTGTTAATGGTGGCGGCACCGGCAAACAGGAAACCGATCCCCAGCCACAGCGGGCCAATATCCCCCATGACCTGCTGGGCAAAGCGTGGGATTGCCATGGGTGTGTCGAGCAGGTGCACGCCGGTCGCGGCATCCAGCACCACGTTTTCCACCTGGCGCTTCATCGCGGCGCCGTAGATAAACATGCAGGCGGCCACGCTCAACAAGCCGAAAATCATGGCCTTGGGCATGACCTTGGCCGAATTGCGCAAGTCCGGGGCCAACGGCGTGACGAACTCGCACCCGACGAACATGAACATGGCCATGCCCACCAGCGACAGAATGGTGATCAGGTCGGTGCCCACCAGCGACACGCCGAACCAGCCCTCCAGTTGCACCGCCGGTGCCGCGATCAGGCCGAGCACGCCGAACACCATCAGGGTCGTCCACATGCCAAAGGTCAGGATGATCTCGGCCCTGCCGAAGGCGCTGACGCCAAAGGCATTAAGAATGCCGAACACCACGACGAACCCTACCCCCAGCAACCATGAACCGCCGGCAGACTCCGCCAAGGTATTGAGGTGCTCAAAGTTCACCAGCGCCATGACCCCGGACAGAATCGTCTCGGCGGTACCGGCGAACACATGCACGATCAGGTACGCCGACAACGTGCCGGTGATCGCAAAGAAACGGCCCATGCCGCAATTGATGTAGTCGTAGACCGAGCCGGTGGTCGGCAGGATCGAGGCGGCTTCGGCGAAGGTGGTCGCCTGGGCCAACATCATCACCACTGCAATCAGCATGGCCACCGCGAAGGCGCTGCCGCCGATACCGAAGCCCATGGTTGCGGTGAGAATCACCGGGCTGGCCATGATCAGGCCAATAGTGCTGGCCAGCGCGGTCGGAAACCCGACGCTGCCCCGTTTCAAATGCTGTGTGAGCCGGTCATTGATCGACATGGTGCGGATCCTCGAAAGCGGATTTCTGATTGGATGCATCGAGCCGTACAAGGAGCTGGCGATAATGCCCTCCCCAGCCAGTCCCTGATCGAAACGGCATCGTGCGCAAATCACTGTGCACCTCCCGAGCGCCGATCGTCTTGCCCATGTCTGCCGTGGCTTTTGTTGCTGCCTGCCAAGGCATACGGGTTGGCGGGCAGGATCAATTGCGTGGCACGCAGATGAAAGACTTCCCACGCCTGCGGTCATCTTAATGCGCCCTGGACCTAACCATGCTGGGGAATATAACAATGGAACACACACTGAAACCACGCACGCTGTCCTTAGCCGTCGGGCTGGGAATCGCGTTGTTGATCGGCCATTCGTCGGCCCAGGCCTATGCGTTGTATGCCGACGAGGACACCCACCTGAATGCGGACTTCCTGGCGGTATACGGCCTGTTCAACAGCCGCCACAACTACGACGGCACAGCGGGTGGCTCGACCTGGCGCGAAGGGTTCATCAAGTATGGGGTAAGCGGCGACCAGGGCCTGGCCGGGTACGGCACCGCATATGGCGCGCTCAATTGGGTCAGCTCCGGTACCTGGGGCGATGGCGACGCGGCGGGCAACACCGATGGCAGCGAACGCACCACCAAAATCGAAGACGCGTACCTCGGATGGCGATCGGCCGACCTGTTCCCGGCGCTGGGCAAGGACGGTGTGGATTTTTCCGTCGGTCGCCAAGTGGTCAAGATCGGCCGGGGGTTCCTGATCAACGACGACGGCCCCAACCTGGGCAAAGGCCCGGCTGACGGCGCGCTGAACCGAGGCGGCGCCTATTACCTGGCGGCACGCCACGCCTTCGACCGCACGGCGGTGCTGCGTCTGGGCGGGCAAGAAGGCCTGCACGGTTCGGTGCTGTGGCTCAAATCGGACAACCGCGCCCAGGCTGAAACCGAACTGGCGGCGGGCACCCTCGACTACACGGCCGCAGCCGGCACGCTGGGCTTGACCTGGGTTCACGGCATGAACGTCACCGACCAGTGGGCCAGCGACTTCCAGAAACAGCGCGAGGGGCTGGACACTTACAGCCTGCGCGGCGAAGGCAGCGCCGGTATCGACAACGCCAGCTTCGCCTTCGAATACGCCTGGCAGGACAAGGACGCAGGGCCGGAAAAAGCCTGGTACGCCGAGGCCGGCTACACCTTCGCCGATGTCAGTTGGTCGCCCAAATTGACTTACCGCTACACGCGCTATTCGCAAAAATGGGACCCGCTGTTCACCGGACTCAGCACCGGCTACGGCACCTGGTTCCAGGGTGAAGTCGCCTCCAACTATGCCGGCCCGTTCAACAGCAACACCGGTATCCATCACGTCGGCCTCAAGGCGACGCCCCTGGAGAACCTGACAGTCGGCGCGCTGTACTTCGACTTCAATACCCTGCGCAAAAACGATGCGTTGAACCTCGACGCCCGGGAACTGGACCTTTACGCCGAATGGGCGGTCAACAGCCACCTGATCATCAGCCCGCTGGTGGGCATTTACCAACCCAAAAAGGATGCCGACAGCGGCGGTAACCAGGTGGGTGGCAACGGCACCAACCTTTACAGCCAATTGACCGTGGCTGTGCCCTTCTGACCGGTTTGAGGAGCTGCGCGGCGCAGCTCCGTCCTAGCGTTCGTGCTGATGCAGCATCGTCTGGATCTGATGAGTCGCCTGGCGGGTGTTTTCCGCCAGCTTGCGCACCTCATCGGCGACCACCGAAAACCCACGTCCAACCTCGCCGGCTCTGGCCGCTTCAATGGCGGCATTCAAGGCCAGCAAGTTGGTCTGGTCAGCGATGCCCTTGATCACACTCACCACCGTGGCGATTTGGCCGTAGGTGGCCTGATTGTGTTCGAGCAACTGCTGATGAGTGGTCTTCGCCGACTGCTCATCGCTGATGTCCCGTACCGCGCCGAGCACCCGCGTCAGACAGCCCTGGGCATCACGCACTGCCCGCCCCCGCTCGCGACACCAGATGTAATCCCGGGTCTTGTGGCGCATCCGGTATTCAACCACGTACTCACCGCTGCCTTGGGGCGCAAGGATTTCCCGGTCGAAGATCGCCATGATCTTCGGCAGGTCATCGGGGTGGGTAATGCTGACCTGCGCGTCCCAGCCGTCGGGCAACTCATCGGGCGCGTAGCCCAGGAGCAGGCGGAACTGATTGAAAATCCGCATGCGACTGGCGGGGTCTTGCACGTTACCGTTGACCACGGTGATGTCCCAACAGCCCTCAGTCATGGTGCAGAGCAGCAGCTCCCAGATCTGCGTCTCGTGTTGATGCGCAAGGGCGCGCTGCACATGCTCACGCAACTCGGCTTCCAGCGCCTGTTCACGCTGCCCGGCCTGCTGCAGTTGCTGGCGAAGCACGGCAAGTGCC
The DNA here is from genome assembly GCF_023148575.1 of Pseudomonas sp. EYE_354. NCBI lineage: Bacteria > Pseudomonadati > Pseudomonadota > Gammaproteobacteria > Pseudomonadales > Pseudomonadaceae > Pseudomonas > Pseudomonas sp. EYE_354. The sequence continues at coordinate 132,303 of NZ_JAHXNQ010000006.1, read as the reverse complement.
TGTTCGCTGCGCGCCCCTTGGGCAGCCTGGTCGCGGGCTGACTGCTCGGCCAACAGCAACTGCCGCACAGCTTGCGCACGTTGTGTGGCGAGTTGCTCCAGGTCGGCCTGCAGCGGCGGATAAGCTTGCAGCGCGTGAGTTTGCAACACCTCACCAGCCAGCAGCTGCTTGAGGACGGCGGCAAGCTCCTGCATCGGCTGTTTTTTCTTGAAGAACATCGGCGTGGCCCTTCTGATCGAGTCGAAACCGCGGATCTAATCGCAAACCGAGCGCGCTTGATTGTACGAGCCTGCAATGCGCTTGCGCGTGGCTGCCACAAGCGAAAAGTCATATGTGGCGAGTGAGATTGCTCCCGTTGGAGTGCGCAACAGCCCCATTGTTTTTAGGGCCGCTACGCGGGCCAGCTGGAGCAAGCTCCCTCGCCACAGGGATATTGACGCAGGCAATCAGCAGTGGCTGATCAGCTGCTTCAACACCGTCTTGAAGGTTTCGATCTGGTCCTGGCTGAACGCGGCGAACACCTTATCCTGCTGCTCGCGAGCGATAGCCCAGAGGGCTTCAGTCTTTTCGATACCCGCAGCGGTCAGGCGCACGCCGTGTTCATCATCGTCGACCAGCCCCTTGCGCTTGAGGTTGGCCACGGCGTCATCGATTTCCCGCACCGGCATCGCCACTTCCCGCAACAGGTCACTGGCGCTCAGGCGGGCGTCGTTCTCCAGCACCATCAGCATCCGTGCTTCGTTGGTACGTAGGCCGGTGGACAGTTGCCGGGGCTGGTAGCTGGACTGGTAGGCGCGCACCGCCTGGGTCATCAGGTAATAGAGGTTGTGGCTCAGGCGGCCCTGGAAGTGGCTGCTCGGCGGTTGGCTTTCGTCACGCTTGGTCATGCGCGTATGGGGCAAGACCATGGAGTAGGCGCCCTGATGGTAGAGCAACGGCGAGCGGCCGAAATCATCGAAGGCCACCACCTTGCCGATCATGATCCAGTGATCGCCGCCGTCGACCTGCTGATATTTTTCACAGTGAAAACGTGCCGAACAATCGGCGAACACCGGCGCCCCGCCCTCCCCCGGTTCATAGGCTATCTCGGCGAAGCGGTCGTCCCTGGGCCGGGCAAAATTGTTCGAGAGGTCGATCTGGTCGGCCGCCAGTACGTTGACCGCGAAATGGCTGGCCTCCTCGAATACGCCGTGGCTGCTGGAACGTTTGTCGATGCTCCACAGCACCAGCGGTGGGTCCAGGGACACCGAGTTGAAACTGTTGGCGGTAACACCCACTTTGCGGCCGGAGCCGTCGGCGGCGGTGACCACGGTCACGCCCGTGGCAAAGTTGCCCAGAGCCCGACGAAAGGCGCGTGGGTCGAAAGTCGATTCAGACATACAAGACTCCTGGGCTGCGTCAGGCGCAGCCCTGATTGTTGTTTTAAAAAAGCGCGTTCAGATCATGCTCGGATCGGGCTCCAGGCCCATCAACTCGCGGCCGAGGATCTGTGCACAGACGTCGTAGTCGGTGTAGGCGTGTGCACCGGTCATGTGCGAGTCGCGGAACAAGCGCTGCATCTCGTTGTGCTCGAACCAGGCATTGCCGCCGGCGGCTTCGAAGAGACGGTCCACCGCCTGGATGCACATTTTGGTCGCGTAGGCCTGGTTGGTGCGCCAGAACGCCAGGGTTTCGCGACTGGGGTAACGCTGCTGTTCACTGTGTTCGGCGTGTTCGTTCCAGGTTTTTTCGAGAAAGGCGCGCGCGGCGGCCACCTGGTGGGTGGACTCGGCCAGGCGCATCAACGCCGGGGTCGCGGCACCGACTGCCGCCCCGGTATAGGCGCGCACGCGGGTCTTGGTTTTTTCGCGGAACACCTCGATCATTCGCTCGGCGATGCCCAGGCTGACGGTGGAAAAACCGCTGGCAAAGTAAGGCCGGTACGGCGAATAGAAGATCTTGCTGTCGGGGTACAGCCCAAAGCCTGCGGACTTGCCTTCCATCATGTCCTTGGCTTTCTGAATGCGGTGCTCCGGCACCCAGGCCTTGTCGATGATCAACGTCTTGGTGCCGCTGCCTTTCATGCCGGCGGCAAACCAGTCATCACGGATCCGGTAGTCGCTGCGCGGCAGCACCGCGAAGCAGTAGTCCTGGGTGCCTTGGGCGTTGTTGCGGCGAAACCCGACGATCGCCCACTCAGCGTGATCACAGCCGCTGCTCCAGCCCATTTCACCGCTGAACAACACGCCGCCCTCAACTTCCTCGGTGCGCCCGAACGGCGCGATACTGCTGCTCGCAGTGGCATTCGGGTCAGCGCCCCAGACTTCCTGCTGCAGTTGGGCCGAAAACAGCGCCAATTGATGGCTGTGGGTACACAGCAGGCTCATGGCCCAGGCCGTGCTGGCGCAGGCCCCTGCGAGCAAGGCGATGCAGTCGGCAAACTGCGGCAGCGACAACTCCATGCCGCCGAACACTTTCGGCTGAAACACACGGTGCATGCCGATGCTCTTGAGCAGCGCAATATTCTCGGCCGGCACCTTGCGGTCCTGCTCGGCCACACCGGCATTAGCGGCGATGGTCGGCAGGATGAACTTGAGGTCTTCGAGGAGCGGGTTTGGCTTTTTCATGGATGGCCCTGCTTATTATTGGATGTCCGGGCACCGCTATAAATCGAGGCATGGCGCCGGATGCAGGGCCAGTATGGAGCGCGCCTTGCTGCCAGAACATGCACCTTCCAGAGTCAAGATTGTACTTTTCAAAGGCTCAGGCGGGTCCTCCATGCACCGGCGCTGGCAGCCACAGACATGCCGCTCGGCAGCCACAGTCAAGCCCGTTCCGGCCACGGGGATTAACCTCAGGCTTTTAAATGTCTGCCACCAGGATCCTCCCCATGAGCGATATCCCACTGCTGCCCCAGGTTGAAGCCTTCCTCCGTCGACACCACGCATTGTTCATCGACGGTGGCTACGTCGAGAGCCATTCCGGCCAGCGCTTGGAGGTGATCAACCCGGCGACCGGCCAGGTCATCGCCGGCGTCGCCGACGCTGACCCGGCCGACATCGACGCGGCCGTGGCGTCTGCGAGCCGCGGCTTCAAACAGTGGTCGCAGGTCGCACCGGCGGTGCGCGGCAACGTACTGCTCAAGCTGGCCGACCTGCTGGAGCAACACCGCGAAGAACTGGCGCAGATCGAAACCTGCCAGTCGGGCAAGATCATCCAGATTTCCCGCGCCTTCGAAGTCGACCAGGCCGCGCACTTCCTGCGTTACTACGCCGGCTGGGCCACCAAAATCAGCGGCCAGACCATCACCCCCTCGCTGCCCTCCTTCGCTGGCGAGCGCTACACCGCGTTCACCCTGCGCGAGCCGGTCGGGGTGGTGGTCGGCATCGTGCCGTGGAATTTCTCGACAATGATCGCCATCTGGAAACTCGCTTCGGCGCTGGTGACCGGTTGCAGCATCATCATCAAGCCCAGCGAGTTCACGCCACTGACCATCCTGCGCATCGCCGAACTGGCGATTGACGCCGGCCTTCCCGCCGGTGCGCTGAACGTCTTGACCGGCGGCGGCAGCGTCGGCAAAGGCCTGATCGAACACCCCGGCACCGACAAGGTGTCGTTCACCGGCTCCGTGCCGACCGGCATTGCGGTGGGCCAGAGTGCCATGGGCGCCGGGCTGACCCGAGCCACCCTTGAGCTGGGCGGGAAAAACGCGGCCGGGTTCCTGCGCGATGTGGACCTGGACAAGGCCGTCAACGGCATCATCGAAGCGGGCTTTTTACACTCCGGGCAAATCTGCGCCGCTGCCGAACGCTTCTTCGTGCATCGTTCGCAGATCGCGGCGGTCATGGACAAACTGGCCCAGCGCCTGAGCACGCTGAACATCGGCTCGCCCCTGGATGAGCGCACCGAATTCGGCCCGGTCACCAACCGCCAGCACCAACTCAAACTCGGCGAGTTTTTCTCCAAGGCCCGCGCTGAAAACAACACCATCATTCACGGTGGCAACCTGATCGACCGTCCCGGCTGCTACGTCGAGCCGACGATCATCCTCGCCAACAGTGTCAACGACACCCTGCTCAACGAAGAGACCTTCGGCCCCATTGCCACGTTTTTGCCGTATGACAGCGAAGAAGAACTGCTGGCCTTGATGAACAACACACCCTTCGGCTTGAGCGCCAGTCTCTGGACCAACGACCTGGGCAAGGCCCTGCGCATGGTGTCCGCCATCGAGGCTGGCACGGTGTGGGTGAACATGCACACGATGCTGGACCCGGCGGTGCCGTTTGGCGGCAAAAAAAGCTCGGGGGTAGGCCGCGAGTTCGGCAGTGCCTTCATTGATGATTACACCGAGCTGAAGTCGGTGATGATTCGCTACTGATGCCAGGGGTGGCCTGCCGATGCGTACGCTATCGGTTTCCAGAAGACGGATCTAATGCTGAAATTAAACGGCACTTTTTCTGACGAGTACGGGAATAGCGCAGCACTCATGTCGACAGGCCTCTTCGGACAAAGAGGCCAATACTCAAAAACACCTTTCAGCCCTCCATCGGTTGCTTCAGCTTCGCCCAGGCTTCATCGGTGATCCGGTAGCCCTTACCGGCCTGAAGCAGGATCACTCCCTCCTCGCCCAGGCGTTTTAGTACTTCGCGTACGCTGACGAACGTCATTCCGGCCGACAGCGATACCAGACAGGCATGCACCTCACTGGCGTAAACGCCACGCCCGTCCAGCCTGGCGGCGACCAGTGCACTGAGGACTTTGAAACGCAGCAGACTGGCACGCAACCCATATAAATGCAGCAATCGACGGATGCTTTGATTGGGGCTGCGATCACCTATGAACGCCAACTGATCGGTCGCCGTCAGTAACGGTGACGGTGCGTTTGCGGCCGCTGAGCCTGAGTTGTTCAACATGCGAATACCCCCTTCGAACTATTCAGGTGGGGTCGCTACATCGGCTGTAGCAACCCCTCCTGTCGTCATCAGAAGTCGACGCTGGCCGACAACTGCAAGGTCCGTGGGGAGCCAGGAGAGAATGCGCCGTACGAAGCAACGCCCGACCAGTACTCACGATCAAACACGTTCTGCACGGTGGCGCGGAATGTGGTCGGCCGGCCTTCGATCTTGGTGGCGTAACGCGCGCCGGCATCGAAGCGGGTCCAGGAATCCAGCGACTGCGTATTGGCCTGATTGACGTATTGGCTGTCGGTGTAAATGGCGCCACCGGTCAGGGTGAAGCCTTCGAGCCATGGGGTATCCCATTCGGCCCAGAGGTTGGCTTGCACGTCCGGCACACCCACCGGTTTGTTGCCACGGTTGGCCGCCGTTGCCGAATCGGTCAACTTGCCGTCGAGCAGGGTCACGCCACCCATCAAGCGCGTACCCGGCGCGACTTCGCCGAACATGCTCAACTCAACGCCCCGGTTGCGTTGTTCGGCCTGCACCGAGAAGATGTTTCCGGCGCCGGTTTCACCGCTTGGCTTCTCGATCTGGAACAACGCCAGCGTGGTCATGAACGTACCGTGTTCATATTTAACGCCCAGTTCATGCTGCTTCGATTCGTACGGGGAAAACGTCTCGCCGGCGTTGGCCGCCGTGCCTGGCGCGGTGTCACCTTTGCTCAAGCCTTCTACATAGTTGTAATAGAGCGAGACATCTTCCCAAGGCTTGACCACCACGCCGACCAGTGGAGTCGTGGCACTGGCGTTGTATTTCGAGCTGACCGATCCTGCGGCGTTGTAGTTGCGTGACTCAATGTCCTGGCGACGGATACCGAGGGTCAACTGAAAGCGGTCATCCAGCATGGATAAGGTGTCAGTCAGCGCGACACCGGACAGGTCGGATTCGGAAATGCGCAGCACCTTCGGCGAATTGATGGATTGCTTGGGCGCATCGACCGGGTGATAGATGTTCGAAAGAACTTCAGTGCCGTTGTTGATGCCTCGGGACAGTTCATCCTGGTACTGGGTCGCCATCAGCGTGGTCGTGTGGGTGATCGGCCCTGTCGCGAACACGCCGCGCATGCCGACATCCGCTGTCGAGCGATCGACGTTGAATTTGTAGTAACCCGGTGTGTTGCTGGTATCACCAGCCGCATTGAGGATTTTGGGCACTTGATCGGACATGCGCTTGACGTCCGATTTGCCGCCGCCGGCATGGGCAAATACCGTGACCGTGTCAGTCAGATCATATTCGCCCCCAAGCAAGGCAGACTGCTCCTTGGTGTCGGACCAGCCCCAGTCCTGCGGCAGGTTGGTGCGTCCATTCGGTGCGGACGGCACCTCTACACCCGGCGCGACGGTGAATGGTCGCGACGCTGCGTCGAAGCTTTCTTTCTGACTGATGTAATCCAGGTTCAAGCGTAAGCGTTCGCCGCGATAATCGAGGGCAATCGCACCGATACCCAGGTCTCGATGTTGATCATCAATGGCGGTATCGCCGCCCTGCAAGTTACCGTTGAAGCGCACGCCAAACTGATTTTCCTCGCCGAAGCGCCGACTCAGATCCAAATGGCCGCCGACCTGAGAGTCCGAGGCGTAACTGCCGGTAAAGCGGGTCAGGTCTTCATCCAGAGGGCGTTTGGGAACGATGTTGATGACGCCCCCGACGCCACTGTTGGGCGAAATGCCGTACATCAACGCGCCCGGCCCCTTGAGCACTTCAACACGTTCGGCGTACTCGGTGAACACCCGGTAGTTCGGGGCAACGCCATACACGCCATCGAACGCCAGTTCGCCGAGGTTGCCTTCACCGATCGGGAAGCCTCGGATGAAAAACGAGTCGACGATCCCGCCCGTCTGGCCGGTGGAGCGCACCGAAGGATCACGCTGCAGCGCGTCGGCTACGGTCACGGTTTGCAGGTCGGCAAGGGTCTTGGCGGTGTAACTGGTGACACTGAACGGCGTGTCCATCACATCCTTGTTGCCCATCATGCCCAGCCGTGCGCCACGTGCTACCTGGCCGCCGGCGAAGGTTTCCGGCAATGCCGTCGGGCCGTTGTAACGGGCGTTGACGGTGGTCGTGTCGAGGGTCAGCGCATCCGTGCTGTCACCGGTCTGCGGTGTGGCCGCAGTGTTCGAGGTCTCGTCGGCAGCAACGCTGCCTTGCTCTGGGGCGGCGGCCCAGGCGCTCCCCGCGACCAGAACGAAATTCAACATGGCGGCGCGAATGGCGAGTGTTAACACGCGCTCACCGCAAGGACGAGTGACAACAGGCATGACGTGAGGATCCTTTTCATAAAGGGAAAATGGTAATCACTCCTATTGCCAGTCGACCCGCAAAAAAGTATCACTCGCTGAACAGTATTTTTACTCCTGTGCGGCCCAGGCTAGGCATACAAGTCTGCCAGCGGTATCGCGACCACCGGCAACGCTGGGTCAAAAGCGTGTCGGGTGGTCTTGTACGCAAACATCTCGCCGCGAGCGATCGTGGTGAAAATTCGCGCCACTTCAAAAGCTTGTCCAGTCCGCCAATGCCGCACACACACCCGTGGGTCGGTGTAGTCGAGCTGGATACACGGCACTCGCTTCAAGCCCAACTGCAACGCCGCGTTGAGTCGGTGATTGCCGTCCATCACGATGCCTCGCGAGCGCTCGACGATGATCGGCTCCAGCCATTGCCCCGCCCGGATAATCGACTCACGCAGCATCGTCACGTTAGCCGGGTCGACCTGCTCCGACTGCAGCACTTCGCAAAGCGGCCGCAGCGCAATCTGATAACCGTTTTCCATGGTTGATCTCCTGATTTGGCGGTGATTCAGCAGGCATCTGCGCGGACAATCGGTGCGTAACGGCTGGCTGCATCGAGCAAACGCTGGGCGTGCTCGATCAGCGGCAAGTCGACCATCTCGCCATCCACTTGCACCGCATGACTGCCCGTCGCCACCGCACTCATCACCCGTTCGGCCCAGGCCAATTGGCGCGAATCCGGCAGGAACGCGCGCTGCACCGAGACCAGTTGCGAGGGGTGGATGCACAGCTTGGCGCCGAAGCCCAGCGAGCGTGCGTAATGCGAGTCTTTGACGACGGTCGCCAGATCGCTGATTGCCGGTGTAACCCCGTCGATGGGAGACGGCAAATCCGCCGTGCGCGAAGCCAGCACAATGCGGTTGCGGGCAAAGAGAAAGGCCTCGGGAGTCTGGCTGCAGTTGATATCGAGCGAGAAATCCAATGAGCCGAACGCCAGCCGGGCCAGGCCCTGAATCGACGCAATCGAATCGACCTGTTGCAGGCCCTTGGCAGTCTCGATGATGGCAACGATCTTCAGTTCCGGCTGCCACTGCAGCAGGCGCTCGACCACCCGTGCCAGCGCTTCGGGGCACTCGGCCTTGGGCAGGAAAATCCCGTTGCAGCGCTCTGGGTAGCGCATGTCGCTGAGCCAGGTCAGGTCCTGGCGAAACAGCGAACTGCTCGCGCTGTTCAGGCGAATGTAACGCTCGCAGGCGGCGCTTGGCGTCGCCTCTTGCCAGGCCCAAATGGCAGCGCGCGCGGCGGCTTTGCTGTCCGGATGAACGGCGTCTTCGAGATCGAGGATGACCGCGTCGGGCCCTGCTTCGACGGCTTTGGAAAAACGCTCGGGACGGTTGCCCGGCACGAACAGGTAGCTGATCGCGTGGCGGATGTGGCTGCTGAGTCGATCGGATTGCATGGGCTTGCTCCTTGGTGTGAACCAGTCGTGGTTTCTGAAAGTTTTCAGGGCCTTTCAGCGGCAGATCTGCACGCTGCTACGGGTTTTTCGAAACAGCCTCTAACGCCTTATTGTTCAACGAATTAAGGCAGTTTTTTATCTCGGGGCGAACGCGTCCTTGAGCGTGTTAATACACGTTCATGTGTTCGCCTTGAGCAGGTCGTTATTCAAAAATATTTCAAAACCTTACTTGATAATCGTTCCTGTTCGCAATATTGTTCACGCCGCCAAGAGGAACTATTCTCGGTTCAAAGCACGTCATCCGGACTTCGGGAAGTACCTGCCAATGATGTCATTTGAATGTCAGTTACGCGTATTTAATCGGGATAGGCCATCAACTAGTGGCCAATTAATACATCCGTAAAAACCATTAAGGAATGGGGTTCTCATGCACGTCTTTTGTGAACCATTTATTACGACCAGCATTTCGCAGCTTTACCCGGTTTTCTGCTGGCATCCACCGCCAAAATATTTAAATCCTCATGATTGAGGCGCAATAAAACGGCCTGAAGCGATAACGCTTAGTTATTAAAACATCAAGGGTGACGTCATTTACGGCGCCAGAGGTTAACTATGCCTTCAACAAACACAGCGCCTGCCGAACAACGGAATAAAGTTCATCATCCGCAGATGTTAAAGCCGCTGATTGATCCCCTTATTTCCACCTTCATCAATGACTTTCCGGACACTCTTCAAGCGTTGGTCAAACAGCACGGCTCGCCCTTGAACCTGGTCTGGCCCCATGCGTTTGAATTAAATACAGCGGCCTTGCTGGCGGTATTGAAACAGCACCGCGTGGCGCATGCGCTCTTCTACGGAGCCAAGGCTAATAAGTCCCAAAGCCTGCTCAGTGCAGCGGCAAGTTCGGGGATCGGCGTTGACGTGTCGAGCATCCACGAGCTGCATGCAGCGCTGCGAGCCGGCACGCCGGCAGAAAAAATCTGTGCCACGGGACCGGCCAAAACGGCCGCATTTCATCAAGCACTGATCAGCGCCGCTTCGTTGATTTGCGTGGACTCGCTGGAAGAGCTTGATCACCTAAAAAGCGTGGTCGACGCACAATCAAACCTTGCCAAAGCCAGAGTTTTACTGCGCTACAGACCGAGGTGCAGTCCAAGAAGCCGCTTCGGAATGGGCGCAGAGGACATGCTCGAAGGCCTACAACGGTTGACGAAATACACGAAGTCTTTTCACTTCGAGGGTTTCCATTTTCACCTCGGCGGTTATGGATTCGAATCCCGTGCACAGGCCTTTCGTGAGGTCGTCGGGTTCGTCGAGGCCGCCAGGGAAATGGGCTTGAATCCGCAGATGATCGATATTGGCGGTGGCCTGCCGATTCGTTATGTCGAGCCTCGGGACTATGCCCGCTTTCTGCAAGACGACAATAACCCGAGTCATTATTACAACTTGAAAATTCCCGCTGCTTATTATCCTTATGGCAGCGACCTGACCGCGCCACAATGGCTGTCATTATTACTCGAGGCCGAGCACTCATCTGGCCTTTCCATCGCTGATTATCTGAACCGACAGCCTATAACACTGGCACTGGAACCCGGCCGAAGCCTGGTGGACCAAGCGGCCATTTCAATATTCCGCATCACCCGTACAAAACAATTGGCCGACAATAAAACCGTCATTTTTGTCGAAGGCAGCAGTTTCAGCGCCTGCGAGACCTGGTTTGCGTCTGAATACTTGATTGATCCGATACTGATCAGCACAAGCAAACTGCCCAACACACCAACCCACGCGTATATAGCGGGCCATAGCTGCCTGGACGATGACGTGATCACGCATCGGCTGATCAACTTTGCGACGACGCCTCAAGCCGGCGACTTATTGATTTACGTTAATACCGCCGGTTATCAGATGGACTTGCTGGAAAATGAGTTTCATCGCCATCCCCTGCCCCGTCGGTTGACGGCAACCTGTTGTACGGAAGGTAACTATGCGTTTTCACCTGACTACTAAAGGGAACAATTGAAATGATCTTGACTAAAGTATCTGACCTCATTGGCAATACCCCGATGTTGGGCATTGATATTCCGGACACCCACACCCGCTTGTTGTTGAAGATTGAAAAAAACAATCCCGGCGGCAGCATCAAAGATCGTATGGCGCGCAATATGGTCCTCGCAGCGCTGAAGTCCGGTCGATTGAAACACGGCGGCGTGGTCGTCGAGTCGTCCTCCGGCAACACCGGGATTGGCCTGGCCATGGCAGCGGTCGAGTTCGGCCTGCACTTTATCGCCGTGGTCGACCATCATGCAGCGCAAGACAAAATCGCCGTGATGAAGGCGTTGGGCGCCGACATTCGTTTCGTCAAGGGGACGTATCGCGAGGATGAAGTGGCGGTGGTCGAACGCCAGCGGATGGCCGCCGAACTGGCGGCCGAGATCCCCGGGGCTGTGTTCATGAACCAATCCGACAACGCCGCCAACGCGGGCGGCTACAGTGATTTCGTCCGCGAAACCATCGCTCAGGCTGAAGGTTTTATCGGCGCTTACGTTGGCTGTGTCGGCACCGGTGGTTCGATGACCGGCATAGCTCGCGGCCTGAAAGTGCACAACCCGGACACGCTGACCGTTGCGGTGGAGCCCGCCGGTTCGATTGTGTTCGGCCTCCCCGGCTACCCCTACTACCAATCCGGCACCGGTACGCCGGCCGGCGACACCGTCGGCCTGGTGCTCGACTACAGTTGCATCGATCTGGGTGTGCAGGTCACCGATTCTCAGGCGTTCGAAACGGCCCGCTACATGGCGCGCAACTTTGCCTTGCTGGTGGGCGGCTCGACCGGCGGTGCGATTTTCAAGGCGCTGGAGCTGATCCACAAAGGCGTATTGAGCGGCAATGTGGTTGTGCCGATTGCCGACGGCGGCGAGAAATACCTGCACACCGTGTTCGACGACAAATGGCTTCAGGAGCGCGACCTGATCGACCCGAGCATCGCACCGCAACTCGATGCATGGCTGGGCAAGACCCAATGGCTGGAAGGCGTTTGCGCACCGCTGCAATTGAGCGTCGCATGACTTACCCATCACACAGGAACGCCTCTCGATGAATTTATTGAAAGTCGCCATCTGTGGTGGCGGCAGGACCGGTCACCTCAACGCCGTCCTGTTCAAGCAACTGCCGGATGTTCAGGTTTCGATGCACACCCATAATCCGGAAGTCATCGAACAGCACGCCCGCCATACGCCGCTGCAGGCCTTGTTGCCCGATGGCTCAACCCTGAGTGCCCGGCTGGATCGGGTAACCAGCGATGCAAAAGCAGCGGTCGAGGACGCCGACATCGTCATCATCACCGTGCCCGCCCATGCCCGACCGCAAACGCTTAAGGCCATTGCACCGCATCTGAGCACGGGCAAACCGGTTTACGTGGGCGCGATTCCGGGATTTTGTGGTTTCGATTGGTTGGCTGAAACCACCCTGCCCGATCGGCCGAATGTCGTGATCTGGGGCATGAAGGATGTTCCGCATACTGCGTTCGAGCTGATACCGGGGCGATCGATCAAAATGGGCGGCGGTAAAAGCCAGTTGTATGTGGCGACCCATGCCCGCGAGTCGCAGGCGTGCAGTCAGCAACTGCAGGACATTTTGACGCGGTTGTACGGCCCGTGCGTGACGATGCTCGACCACTATCTGGAAATCACCCTGACGCCGGGTAACCCGATCATGCACAGCTCGGTGATCTACGGCCTCATTGGGCCGTACGGCCAGTGGCATCGCAAGATATTCCCGCAACGCATGTGCTGGTGGACCGAGTGTCCCGAACTGGGCGCTTACTTCCTCGAACGCATGGATCAGGAAAGTCAGGCGTTGTGCGCGGTGATCAGCCAGCGACTGGGTATCGACCTGTCCTCGGTGAAATCCCTGAAAGAGGAAATCGTCGAGGCCTACGGCGAGCAGATCCGCGACCAGAGCAGCATGTTGTCGATCCTGCGCACCAATCAGGCCTACAACGACATCCTCGCGCCGATGGTGCCGGCCGACGGCAACCGCGCCGGTTACGTGATCGAGCGCGAGAGCCGCGCCTTCAATGAAGACGTCGCCTACGGCCTGGTGCTGCTGGTGGAAATGGCCAAACGTTTCGAGCTCAAGGTGCCGTACATCGAGGAAGTCCTTCAGTGGAGCGTGGCTTACATGCACGGCCTGCGTGACTCGGCGCTCGATTACTTCCCGGACCATTGGCCACAAACGACCAACGCCGCCGCTTGATCTCTTTACTCAATTTCGACGAGCAGACCGCTGATATGAATGACTTGCAGACACTGATCGCCTACTCCCGCAAAAACGCCATGCGCCGCCTGCTGCGTTGCCTTTTTGCGGAAAACATCCTCGACCGCTCGGCCCTGAGCTTTTCCCACGAGGGCAACCAGGCCACTTTCCCGCTCAAGGGCGGCCGCGCCCACCTGGTGTTTTCGGATATCGCCAAAGGCCCCGCTGACACGGTGGTCAATGACGGTGACGTGGTGCTGGTGACCGACGAAGGAGTGCGTCACACCATCACCAGCCATCAGGACATGCTGGATGTGCTGCGCGACAGCTTCGATTTCGAACCGACTGACGAAGGCGTGGCAGGGCTCAAATCCGACATGGAAAACAGCCTGACCAACGACGCGCACGCCCGTCAGCATCGCCAACAGTGGAATGCCCTACTGCAACAGGCCGCCAAGGACCAGGGACTCAACAGCTTCACTGACTACCTGCGCCAACACGCCAAGACCAAGGACGCCGCAATCCTGCTCGACCAGTGGGGTTCACTGGAAGGCCATCCGTACTATCCGACGTGGAAAGCCCGGCCGGGGCTGAGCGATGAGGAAGTGGAGCAACTTTCGCCCGAGTTCAACGCGCAGGTGCCGCTGCGCATCGCCGCCTTGCGCGCCGACAATGCAAAAAGTGAAAGCATGCCTCACGTGACCAATTACCACGACTGGTTTGCCGGCAACTTTGCGCGCCAATGGGAACAATGGAAAGCCTCACTCAACCGCAAGGGCCTGGACGAAACAGAGTGGCTGCCGCTGCCGATTCACGCCTGGCACTTGCAGGCCTATGTGTTGAAAACCTTCGCGGCGGAAATCGAAGAAGGCATCCTGATCACCGACGGCCCGGACATTCCAACCCTGCCGACCATGTCCTACCGCACGATGATGCCGATGCTGGACGAATGTGCGCCGCTGATCAAATTACCCATCGCCGTATGGATGACCAGCGAGCTGCGAAGCCTGCAGGCCAAGTCGATACACATGGGCCCGCGCATCAGCACACTGATCAGCAAGATTCTCGAGGCAGAGAACGGTTTTGATCGACGCCTGGAAATATTCCCGGAAGAAATCGGCGTGCGTTACAAAAACGCCGTTACCCAGGACGATCATCCGGGCCGTCATTTATCCGTGGTCTATCGCGCCAGTGCGCCAGCGTTCGAACGCAATGACGACTGCCTGCCGATTACCGTGGCCTCGCTGTTCACGCGTTTGCCCGGTAGCGGGCGACCGTTGTTCACCGACCTGATCGAGCGCGATGGCGTGCGCGCCACTGCCGTGCAGGTCGAGGACTGGTTCCGCGAGTACGCCAAAGTGGTCACCCACCCGGTGGTGGCGATCTATTTGATGTACGGCATCGGCCTGGAAGCCCATCAGCAAAACACCATGGTGCTGTTCTCCCCCGACGGCAAAGCACGTAGTCTGCTGATCCGCGATTTCGGCGATGGCCGTACCTACGCGCCATGGCTGGAACAACGTGGCTACAGCCTGCAGCCGCATGTCCAGCCGGGTATCCTGCCGACGGTGTTCTGCGGTGATATTGAACCGGTGCGTATGTTTTTGCTGGACGCGGCGTTTCTCACGCATCTGCATGAGATCGCGCTGTGGCTGACCCGGGAGTACGGCATGAACAACACGCGGCTGTGGCGAATCTTGCGCGAGGAAACCGATCTCGCCTTCGAGGCCGTGCGCGATCGTGTTTCGCCAGCCGTATGGGAAACCGAGCACAAGGCGTTCGTCGAAGCCCCATGGCCGACCCGTTCGTTGTTGCGCATGCACTTGATGCAGTACAGCAATTATCGTTTGCAACACACCCTGTCCAACCCGCTCGCCAGCGTTTAACCGAGGCTGACTCATGTCCCATGCAGGTGTCATCCAGGGTTCAAGAGTACGAATCCTGATTTATCTTCTATTTGCGATCCAGTTGGTGTCGATGGGCGCGATGGAAATGAGCGGGCCGTTCTGGCCTGTCCACCTGCGTGGGCTGACGACTTCGGAGTCGGTTTTCAGCTTCGCGAGCATCGCCGTGTACGTCGGGCCGATGCTGGGCATTATTCTGACCAGTGCATTCTGGGGCCGTATCGGTGATCGCTATGGCCATAAGTTGATGATGATCCGCGCGCTCGCCGGCTTGTCGTTGACCCAGCTTGGGCTGGCCCTCTTCACTGATATCTGGGTCATCCTGATCCTGCGTTTCCTGCAAGGCGCGTTCGCCGGGTACATCGCTCCGGCGCAGGCGTATGGCGTGAGCATTGAAGCGCCGTCGCGACGGGCACGATTATTCGCCATCCTGCAAATCTCGACCAACGTGGGCTCACTGCTGGGTGCGGTCGTCGGTGGTTTGATCCTCGATTACGCGACGTTCTTCTGGATCAACCTCATTGCCTCGGCGCTGTGTGCGGTGTGCACCGTGATCGCCGCCGTGACCTTGCCGGATGTGCCCCCGGCGAAAAAACCGGCAACCGCAGACAAACCCGCGCCGGCCAGCCGTTCCGGCCGTCTCTGGCAAGGTTCGCCGTTGCTGTCGCTGCTGGGCGTGATGGGCATTCTGTTGCTGGCGCGGATGCTGCCGCAGACCTCATTCTCGCTGTACGTCAGCTCGGTGTTCGAGGTCAGCAATTCGGTGGTCGGCCTGTGCTACGGCCTGCTGGCGCTGGGCTTCATTCTTTCGGCCACGGCATGGTCGCGTTATTTCGAACACCGTGGTCAGCAAGACACCTTGCAGCGCATGACGTACGTCGTCATCGGCTGCATCGTCCTCACCGCCGTGGCGGGCGCCACGCGTAATCCGATGGTGTTCGTCATCGCCTACTTTATCTGGGGCGTATTACTGGGGGCGACCACGCCGGTGTTGATGGCGCTGATCTCGAAAACCGCCGACAGCTCGCAGCAGGGCCATGTGCTCGGAATCGCTCAGGGCACCGCGCAGTTTGCCTCGATCGCGGGGATCTCTGCCGGTGGCCTGCTCAGCCAGGTCTACGGTTTGCAGTACACCTACCTGTTCGTTTGCCTGGCCTACGTGCTGGCGCTGGTTCCCATTGTTGCGCTGCGTTACTGGCCTGCGGTGATGCAACCGAGTGCAGCCCCGCCCGGGGATTGACCAAGGAGTTAGCTTTTGAACGTTGAACAACTGCGTGCCGACACACCCGCCGTCGCGCAACTGATCCACTTCAACAACGCCGGTGCGGCACTGATGCCCGCGCCGGTGATCGACGCCATGACCCGCCACATTCAACTTGAAGCGAATCTTGGCGGGTATGAAGCGACCGGGCAGCAATCGGCCCAAGTAGATACCGTCTATGGCGCCATCGCACGCCTGATCAACGCGCAACCCGAAGAAATCGCGGTGATCGAAAACGCAACGCGTGCCTGGGACATGGCGTTCTACTCATTGCCGCTGAAACCTGGCCAGGTGGTGTTGACGTCGACTACCGAGTACGCCGGAAACTACATTCCTTACCTGCAACTGAAGCAGCAACGCGGCATCGAGATTCGTGTCATCCCCAACGATGAGCACGGCCAGGTCTCGTTGTCGGCGCTTAAGGGAATGCTCGACGATGATCGCGTTGCACTGATCTCCCTGCCCGTCATCGCCACCAACGGCGGGCCGGTGCAGCCCATCGAACAGATCGGCGCCCTCGCCCGTGCGGCCGGTGTGCTGTTTTTGCTCGATGCTTGCCAGGGCGTCGGGCAGATGCCGATCGACGTGCAGAAGATCGGCTGCCATATGCTCACCGCGACCAGCCGCAAATACTTGCGTGGGCCGCGCGGAATGGGTTTCTTGTATGTCGAAAGATCGTTGTGCCAGCAGCTGGAACCCGTGTTTCTCGACCTGCATGCGGCGTCTTTGCAAACCGCGCACGCCTTCACAATCCGCCCCGACGCACGGCGCTTCGAAAACTGGGAATGTAATGTCGCCGCGAAACTGGGCCTCGGGGCCGCGGTGGAATACGCACTGGCCCAAGGTATCGAACCGATGTGGCGGCGAATTCAGCATCTGGCGGATTATCTGCGCCAGCGACTGGCCGATATCCCGGGCGTGACGCCGCAAGACCTGGGGACGGTCAAATCCGGCATCGTCACCTTCACTCATTGCGGTGGCAGCGTCGCGCAGGTTCAGCAGTGGCTGGCCAGTCAGGACAAGCGAATCAACGTCTCGACCTCGACGTTCCGCTCAACACTGCTCGATATGCAGCACAGGGACTTGCTGGAGGTCAGCCGCGCGTCGCTGCATGCTTACAACACCGAGGCGGAGATCGACACGATGATTGCTGCGCTGCGCCGTCTGCCGCAGCAGTGACCAGCAGATCAATCGGCGCTTGCGTCGCAGCAGGGTTGTAAACTAGCATTGGGAATACTTCTCAATTGCATGAATATTTGCAGCCATGAGCGAAACCCTTCCCGCGAATAATGACAACCACCTGCGCGCGATCGAAGCCCTGTACAGCGGCCATCACGGTTGGCTGTATGCGACGCTGAGAAAAAAACTGGGTAACGCCATGGATGCGGCGGATCTGGCGCAGGATACGTTCACCCGCATCCTCGCCTCCCAGGTCACCGTTATCGAGCAACCCCGTGCGTACCTGAGCTGTGTGGCCAAAGGCATACTGGTCAACTGGTATCAGCGTAAGGCACTGGAGCGCGCCTACCTTGATGCCCTCGCTCACATGCCCGCGCAGCAAGCGCCCTCGCCGGAACTGCGGTTCATGGTGCTGGAAACGCTGCACGAAATCGACGCGATGCTCGACGCCCTGCCACCGCTGGTCAAACGCGCATTTCTGCTGTCGCAGATCAGTGGCCTTAAATACGACGACATCGCCGAGCAATTGGGCGTTTCGCTGATCACCGTCAAACGCTACATGAAGCAAGCCTTCGTGCAGTGCCTGTTGCTGGTGGAATGAATGCGCACACGGCGCAATGAACCGAACCCCGATCACCAGTCCCTGGAAGAAGCGGCGGACTGGTTGATCCGCATGAGTGAAAGCGCACTCAGTGACACCGAACGTGCCGAATGGGAGGCCTGGAAAGTCAGTACGCCCGAACGCAGCAGGGCCTGGTCGCGTGCGCAGTTGCTGCAAACCAAACTCGGCGGCTTGCCACCGTCACTGGCCATGTCGGCACTCGATCGCCCCAGCAATCCGGAACGGCGCGCGGCGCTGGGCAAACTGGCGATGATCCTGGCGATCCTGCCGGCCGGTTGGGGCAGCTGGAAACTGGCTGAATCGCAGCAATGGTCCGCCGACTTCCACACGGCCGTCGGTCAACAGCGCGAACTGACGCTGGCCGATGGCTCGAAAATCACCCTGAACACGGACACCGCCGTCGACGTGCTGTTCGACGCCAACCAACGCCTCATCCACCTGCGCGAAGGTGAAATCCTGGTGCAAACCGCACCGGATCGTTCACCGCTGCCCCGCCCCTTTCTGGTCAGCACCCGTCAGGGCCGCATGCAGGCGCTGGGCACGCGGTTTACCGTTCGAGAACAGCAACCTCGTACACACCTGGTCGTGCTGGAAGGCGCGGTGAAAGTCGAGCTTGCGCAGAATCGCCGAGGCACACCGCTGATCGTCAATGCCGGTCAACGCACTGACTTTTCTGCCCATACCTTTGGCCCGCTCAGCGTCGCCGACCGCTACGTCGGCGCCTGGACCCACGGCATGCTGATGGCAGACAACATGCGCCTGGCCGATTTCGTCGCCGAACTGACGCGCTACCGCCGTGGCTTCGTGCGCCTCGATCCGGCACTGGCCGATCTGCGCATTTCCGGCGCGTACCCCATCAGCGACAGCCAGCGCACGTTGAACATGCTCGCGCAAACCTATCCGATTCTCGTCAGCGGCCATTTGAATGGCTACTGGGTCATGCTCTCGCCCGCCTGAGTCAAAAAATAGTTGCCGACCGGTGATACTTTTTTTGATCTCGACTGGCTTGTAGGTTGAAGCACTTTTCCGTCCTGTTCATAGGCTCACTCATCCATGCTCGCTGCACGCCTGCTGCGCCCGGATCGTCTGCTCAAGCCCGTTGTTCGCAGTGCGTTGTTAAGCCTTGTCCTTATCGGTGCCATTTGCCCGTTTGCCTTGGCCATCGTGCCGGTGCAACTGGACGCTGTCGCGGTCCGCAGTTACAACATCCCCGCCGGGCCCCTCGGTGCCACGCTGTCGAGTTTCGCCGTGGATGCCGGCATCGCCCTGTCGTTCCAGCCCTCGTTGGCCGAAGGCCTGACCAGCCCCGCGCTGGTCGGCGAGTTCTCTACCCAGGCGGCGGTCAATCGCTTGCTGGAAGGCAGTGGCCTGGACATGGTGCTACGCAGCGACGGCAGTTACACGCTGGTGACGCGCCGCGTGACACTGGATGAGACAGCGATCATCGGCGTTGAAAAGCGTGCCGATTCGTTGCCACAGGTCTATGCCGGCGGCCAGGTGGCCGATGGCGGACGATTGGGCATTCTGGGCAATACCGATGTGATGGACGCGCCATTCAGCGTCAGCACCTACACCTCGGCACTGATCAAGGATCAACAGGCCGTTACCGTTGGCGACGTCCTGGAGCGCGATTCATCGGTACGCGCCACCGGCCAGACCGGCGGCATTGTCGACTCGTTTTTTATTCGCGGCTTTCCCGTCGGCGAAGGCAATTTGGGGGAACTGGCATTCGACGGCGTGTACGGTGTGGCGCCCAACTACCGGGTGTTCACCGAATACGCCGAACGTATCGAACTGATCAAAGGCCCGGGCGCCCTGCTCTACGGAATGTCACCGAACAATGCCGTCGGCGGCGTGATCAACGTCGTGCCCAAGCGTTCCCTCGACGAAGACCTGACCCGTTTTACCAGCAGTTACGGCATGAACTCGCAGCTCGGTGGACACCTCGACGTCAGTCGGCGCTTTGGTGAAGAGCGCCGCTTCGGCGTGCGCTTGAACGGCAGCACACAACTGGGAGATACGGTGATCGACGCGCAGTCGCGCCATGTCGATATCGGCGCCATTTCCCTTGATTATCAGGGCGAACGCCTGCGCACTACCTTTGATTGGCTCAACCAGAAAGAACGCTTCGACGCTGCCTCACGACCGTTTTTGATCGCTTCGGGCGTGGACATCCCCTCGGCCGCCAACGGTCGCACCAATGTCAGTCAGGAGTGGGGGTGGTCGACAACGCGCGACAAATCAGCGTTGCTCAGCGGCGAATACGACCTCAGCGACGCCCTGACCGTGTTCGCTCACGCAGGCGGCGGCATATCGGAGGTTGCGCGGATGTCGGACCAGACCCCAACCATCACCAACGCTGCCGGCGACACCTCGTCGATCCCCGGTTACTACAAGTTCGACGTCAAGCGCTACACCGTCGACGCCGGGGCGCGCCTGCGTTTCGACAGCGGGCCGATCAATCATCGCGCGGTGTTGCAGGTCAGCCGTTACCACGACACGCTGTCTCGCGGGATCATTTCCGGCGAGCCGATCCTTTCCAATATCTATCACCCGGTGGATCGCGCGAAGCCTTACATCCCCGAGCCGGGCACGCCAAAAGTATCCGACAGCGAACTGACCGGCGTGGCGCTGGCTGACACGCTGTCGATTCTGGATGACCGTGCACAAATGACCGTCGGTGTGCGCAAACAAAACATCAAATCGAACAACTACACGGCCTCCGGCGTCGTTACCACGTCCTACGATGACGGCCGAACCACACCGTTGTTCGGCGCAGTACTCAAGCCCTGGGATCACGTTGCGTTCTACTACAACTACATTGAAGGCCTGAGCAAGGGCGACGTCGCACCCTCCACCGCGTCCAATCCCGGCGAGATTTTCGCCCCTTACGTTTCCCGTCAGCATGAACTGGGGGTCAAGGCCGACTACGGCACCTTCACCGCCACCCTCAGCCTGTTTCAGATCACCAAACCCAGCGGCGAACTGACCTCCGGCGTTTTTTCGGTCCAGGGCGAACAACGCAATCGCGGGCTCGAGCTGAATGTGTTCGGCGAAGTCACGCCGGGCACGCGTGTGCTCGGCGGTGTGACCCTGCTCAATGCCGAACTGAGCAAAACCGGCGTGGCCGCCAACCGTGGCAATAGACCGGTCGGCGTACCCGACGTACAGGCCAACCTGTGGGCCGAATGGGATACCACGTGGGTCGAAGGACTGACGCTGACCGGTGGCGCTATCCACACCGGCAGCCAGTACGTGGACCAGGCCAACACGCAAAAACTGGATGACTGGACCCGTTTCGATGTTGGCGCACGCTACACCACCCGCATCGAAGAACGGCCGACCACGTTCCGCGCCACCGTGCAGAACGTGTTCGACCACAAATACTGGTCGGGCGTCGCCTCTTATGGCGCGTTCTCCCAAGGTTCACCGCGCACCTTATTACTCTCGGCGACTGTCGATTTCTGAAACGTTCAGGCGGACGACGGTGTGAACCGTTGACCGAACTGACTTTTGCAAAGGCTTTGACCATGGTGATTTTTGATCGACGCAGCCTCGCGTTTACTGCGCTGTTACTGGCAGCACTGCTGAACCTGTCCGCGCTGGCGCCCCGCAGTGCCCACGCCACCGAAACAGACGCGGCGCGTACCGAAGTCACCGATCTTTTGGGTCGCAAGGTCAAGGTTCATCTGCCAGTCAGACGGGTCATCCTCGGTGAAGGCCGGCAGTTGTATCTGGTTGCCGCCCTCGACACACAAAACCCCATCGAGCGCATCGTCGGCTGGCGCAAGGACCTGATCCAGTCCGACCCGGACACCTACAACGCCTACCTGCGCAAATTCCCCGACATTGCCAAGATCCCTACCTTCGGCGGGTTTGAGGACGGGACTTTTGACATCGAGCAGGCCATCTCGCAGCGCCCTGACGTGATCATCCTCAACATCGAGGCGCAGCACGCCACCGAAGATGCGCGTTACATCGAAAAGCTCGACACCCTGGGCATCCCGGTGGTGTACGTCGACTTTCGCAACAATCCCATGCAGAACACCGAGCCGACCATGCGCCTGTTCGGCCAACTGTTCGGCAAGGAGCAAAGAGCCGAAGCCTTCATCGATTTTCGTAACCAGCAGATTCATCGCGTCACCGACATCATCGAGAAACAACACCCGCCCCGCCCCCGCGTGTTCATTGAGCGCATCGGTGGCTATACCGATGATTGCTGCCTGAGTTTCGGCAATGAAAACTTTGGCCTGTTCGTCGAAATGGCCGGTGGCGACAACATTGCCCGCCGCATCATTACGACGACGTTCGGCCAGTTGAACCCCGAGCAGGTCATCGTTGCCAACCCTGCGCACGTGGTGGTCACCACCGCCAACTGGGAAGCTTTTGCCCCCGGCGGCCACTGGGTCGGCGTCGGTCCCGGCGCGGACATGACACAAGCACGGAAAAAACTCGCGTGGTACACCGGGCGTCCGGCCTACGCCGGCATCCAGGCCCAGGAAACTCAAGCCTTCCACGCGATCTGGCATCAGTTCTATAACAGTCCCTACCAATTCGTCGCGATTCAGCAACTGGCCAAATGGTTCCATCCGCAGCTGTTTGCCGACCTTGATCCTGACGCGTCATTTCGCGAACTGCATGAGCGCTTCCTGCCGGTGCCGTACGAGCCAGGTTACTTTGTCAGCCTGCGCCAACCCGAGGTCAAGCCATGAGCTCATTGACCGACACCGTGGTCATGCAGCGCGAGACGTACCGTCGCCTGGTGTTGCGTAAACGCCTGATTCTTTGCGGGCTGGTTACGGCCTTGATGTGCAGTGTGCTGCTCGACCTGGCGCTGGGGCCGGCGAGCTACAGCCTCAGCGAAGTGCTCGGCGCACTGTTTTCGCCGGACAGCGCTTCACCGCAGGTGCGCGTGGTGATGTGGGATATCCGCTTGCCCGTGGCATTGATGGCGGTTGCCGTCGGCGCAGCGTTGTCGCTGGCCGGCGCGCAAATGCAGACGATCCTCAACAACCCGTTGGCCAGCCCGTTCACCTTGGGCATTTCCGCCGCCGCCAGCTTCGGCGCGGCGTTGGGGTTGGCGTTCGGCGTGGCGCTGTTCCCGCTGGCGGCGCAATTTATGGTGCCGCTGAACGCGTTCATCATGGCCATGCTCTCGGCGCTGCTGATCCACTTTCTGAGCATGCGTCGCGGCGTCACCGCCGAAACCATCGTGTTGCTCGGTATAGCGCTGGTGTTCACCTTCAATGCGCTGCTGGCACTGGTGCAGTTCTTCGCCACCGAACAAGCCGTGGCCGCCGTGGTGTTCTGGACCATGGGCAGCCTGACCAAAGCGACGTGGCCCAAGCTCGGGATTATCTGTCTGGTGATCCTGATCACCCTGCCGATATTCGCCAAACGCGCCTGGGCCCTGACTGCCCTGCGCCTGGGCGACGACAAGGCCGCCAGTTTCGGCATCAACGTACGCAGCCTGCGCTTTCAGACACTGATCATGGTCAGTCTGCTGGCCTCGTTTCCCGTGGCATTTGTCGGCACGATCGGCTTCATCGGGCTGGTGGGTCCGCACATCGCGCGCATGCTGATCGGTGAGGACCAGCGGTTCTTCCTGCCTGCCTCCTTGTTGACCGGCTCGTTGATTCTGTCGGCCAGCTCCGTGGTCAGCAAAACCCTGATCCCCGGTGCGATATTTCCAATCGGCGTGGTCACTTCGCTGATTGGCGTGCCGTTCTTCATATCTCTGATCCTCGGCGGGAAGAAAAACTCATGGTGAAGCTGCAACTGGAGACGCTGGGTGCCCGCTACGGCCAGCGCGAGATCCTGCGTGATGTCTCGACCGCGGCGTTTTTCGGCGGTCAGGTGGTCGCCGTGGTCGGGCCCAACGCGGCAGGCAAGTCGACGCTGTTCAAACGAATGGCCGGGCTGATCGACGGCCCCGGTCAGGTGATCCTGCAGGACTCAAAAAAAGGCCTGACGGGCATCAGTTATATGCCCCAGGGGCTGAACGCCAGTGCGCGGTTGACGGTGTATGAATCAGTGTTGCTGGCGCGCAAACAACTGACCCCTGGATGGGTCGTGCATGATGACGAACTGGAACTGGTCGACGAGATTCTCGCCGCGCTGGGCATCGCCAACCTGTCCTTTCGCAACCTGGGTGAACTCAGCGGCGGTCAGCAACAGCTGGTGTCCATCGCCCAAACCCTGGTGCGCGAACCGGAAATACTGCTGATGGACGAGCCGACCAGCGCCCTCGACATGCATCGCCAGGTTCAAGTACTGAACTTCATGCGCAGCCTGGCCCGAAAACGCGAGGTGATTGTGTTCATCGCCATCCACGATCTGAACCAGGCGCTGCGCTTCGCCGATCAGGTACTCGTCATCGCAGACGGCACCACGCAAGGTAGTGGGCCGTGCCACGAGGTGATTACCGAAACGATGCTGCGCAGCGTTTACCAGGTTGAGGCGCGGATTGAGCAGTGCAGTCGTGGACTACGGCATATCGTGATTGACGGTATCGTCTGATGCCTTGCAATGATCGCCCCGCAGCCCCCTTATGCGTGGGTGAGGTACCAGCGCCAGTCCTGCTCGCCGACTTCAGCGTTGAACGTGCGGAACTCGCGCCACTTGATCGCCAGAAACACCTTCAGGAATTCAGCGCCCAGCGCCTCACGTGCCCAGGTTGAACGTTGCAGCGCCTGCAATGCGGTGAGCCAGTCGGTGGGTAGAAATTCAGTCGCCTGTTCATAGCCATTGCCCACAATCGCCGCGCCGGGATCGCTTTGATGAGTGATGCCGTGGTGAATACCCGCCAGTACGGCGGCGGCGGCGAGATAGGGGTTGGCATCGGCTCCGCAAATGCGGTGTTCGATGTGCCGGCTTATCGCGGGGCCGCCAGGCACGCGGAACGATACAGTGCGGTTGTTAACCCCCCAACTCTTGGCCAACGGTGCGTAGCTGCCGGTCTGGAACCTGCGATATGAGTTGGCATGGGGGCAAAATATCGCCAGCGCGTCAAACAAAGTGTCCATCATCCCGCCAATGGAGTGACGCAACAGCGGCGTGCCCTGCGGGTCTTCGCTCGCATACAGGTTGTTGCCCTGCTCATCGGCCAGGCTGACGTGCAAATGCATACCGCTGCCGGCCTGATCGCTGAATGGCTTGGCCATGAAACACGCTTGCATCCCGTGTTTGTTAGCCACGCCTTTGACCAGGCGTTTGTAACGTACGCCTTCATCGATGGCCTGAAGAGCGTCAAAACGATGCTCCAGCGTCAATTCGAGCTGACCCGGCGCATACTCGGAGATCGCCGTACGCACCGGTAACCCCTGCAGCGCGCACGCTGCGTAGAGGTCATCAAGAAACGGTTGAACCTGTTCGAGTTCGTATACGCCATACACCTGCGGAGCCACCGGACGTACACCATTGGTTTGCTGCGCCGGCTGCGGTCGACCGTTGACGTCGCGCTGTTGGTCCAGCAGGTAAAACTCCAACTCCACGGCCATGACCGGATGGAATCCATCGGCTTTAAGCCGTTCGATGGTCTGCACCAGTACATGACGCGGGTCGGCCGGTGCGGCGGGAATACCTTGGGTCGGGTGCATGCTCACCTGTACCTGGCCGGTGGGCTGGGTACGCCAGGGTTGCAGGGTCAGGCTGCCCGGCAAAGGGTAGGTCCAGCAATCCGCGTCTGCGACATCCCAGACCAGGCCAGTGTCGTCTACGTCCTCACCCTGCACCGTCAAGGCGAGAATGGAACTTGGCAGCGGCCGACCATTTTCGTAGATCGCCAGTAGCTCATCACGATGCAGTAACTTGCCGCGTGGAATACCGTTTGCATCGAGCAGAAACAACTCGATGCTCTGCACTTCAGGGTGTGCGGCCAAATAGTCTTCGGCCTCTTTTTTATCTGCAAATTGCATGTCAAACCTCTTCGCGCTCATTCAAGCGACTTGGCAGTCTTTGTAAGAAAAATAGGTTCTTCAAACGTTGGGCTATGAGGGCATAACCCGCGCGCCCGGCAGGGCAAGCAGCGTAGTCAGCGCGTCATCCAGCGCACCGATCAGGCTGTCGATATCTGCGACGCTGGTTTGCGGACAGCACAGGGTCATGTTGTGAAAAGGCGTGATCAGGATGCCGCGATTGATCAAGTAGAGGTGCAGCGCCATTTGAAGGCTGTCATGGAAAGCCGCCTCGGCTTGCGCGCCGGTTCTGGGCGGTGTGGCACAGAATTGAAACTCACACCGTGCGCCCAACTCGGTGACAGACCAGTTCAGTTGGTGGCGCTCGAATAGCCCTCGAAGTCCCTGCGCCAGTCTTGAGGCGACGGACAGCATGTGCTGGTAAGCCGCGTCGGTCATGACCTCTTCAAGACTGACGCGCATGCAACGCATCGCCAGCGAGTTGGCGGACAGCGTTGTGCCCATACCGCTGTGTCCATGGCCGCCGCCCTCTGCGCTCATCTGCACGTCGCGCATGGCCTGAGCAACTTCCTCGGTCACGCCAAACACCGCGCAAGGCATGCCCCCTGCGATGGGTTTACCCACCACGAAAAAGTCGGGTGCCAACGCCCATTGGCGCGTGCACCCACCCAGGCCGGTGGAAATAGTGTGGGTCTCATCAATCACCAGCAGGCTGCCATATTGGCGGGTCAATTCTCGGCACTTTTGCATGAATCCAGGATCAGGCAGGACCATGCCGATGTTGGTCATCGCCGGTTCGCACATCAGCGCGCACACATCGCCCTGGGCCAAAGCAGCCTCCAGTGCGGCAACATCGTTAAAAGGGATGGATCGACTGTACTGGCTCAAGTCGTAGGCCTGGCCCACAAGACCCGGACGGTGCACTGTCTTGCCGTCGCGGTAGCGCACCATCACGTCATCCACGGTGCCGTGATAGCAGCCGTCGAACACCAGCAGGACATTGCGTTTGGTGATGGCGCGCGCCCAGCGCAGTACATAACGGTTGGCGTCTGTGGCATTCGCGGTCACTTGCCAGTAAGGCAGCCCAAATTGCTGAGCCAGCAACTCGCCGCAGACCACCGCGTCTTCGCCGGGCAGCATCGTGGTCAAGCCATTGTTCGCCTGCTCGGCGATGGCGCGGGCGATGGGATCAGGTGAGTGGCCGAACATCGTGCCGGTATCACCCAGGCAAAAATCGATGTACTCATGACCGTCGACATCGGTGAAGCGTGCGCCTTTGGCACGCTGCACGAAGAGCGGCGAAGGCATCGACCAATCGCTCATCCAGTGCATGGGCACACCGTTGAACAGATTCGCCCTGGCGCGTTTGGCGAGCGCTATGGAAGCCTGGTTGTTTTCTATAAACCGGGCACGTTCGGATGCGGCAAAGGCAGCAATGGCTGATTCACAAACTCCACTCTTGGACATGATTAAAACCCTTGGTTAATGATCAGATTAAGTAACGTTGTTGCCGTTTAGATAGCCCGCCTATGCGTGCCGTCTCAGTTTGTGGCGGGCACGTAAGTACCGTCCCGCCGACTTGGCGCCTGGGTGATTGTTCTAACTATTTACACTGCCCGCGCATTTACGTTTTTCGAAATCGCGCAGGCGTTGACGCTGGAGCCGGGCGATGCGCGTGACCACAGTTGAAACGTAACTGTTGCTATCGGCGCCTGAGGATTAAGGCGCTTTATTCTCGACCCGCGAGTTCCCGCCATCGACCACGAGCACTTCGCCGGTGATGTAGCTGGATTCTGGCGACGCCAGAAAGGCAACCGCCGCCGCCACTTCGTGGGGGCTGCCTGCACGCCCGATCGGGGTGAAACGCCCCGCTTCGGCTTCCTCGGGTAAGCTTGAGGCGGTGGCAATCCAGCCTGGCGCTACGCTGTTTACGGTGATCCCCTGCCTGGCGACTTCAAGCGCAAGCCCCATGCTCATGCCCACCATCGCGGCCTTGGCGGCGCTATAAGCGGCTTCGCCAGGGTTGCTGCCCCGCGTGCCGGTGGTGGAACTGATATTGACAATGCGCCCGTAATGTCGCGCCTGCATGCCGGGAAGCACGGTGCGGGTTAGAAGAAACGCTGTCGTCAGGTTTCTTGCTATGGAAAGGTTCCACTCATGCAAACCCATCTGGGCCAATGCCGAAAAAGGCTCCGGACTTCCTTGCATGGCCATCCCCGCATTGTTTACCAGAATATCGACCTGCCCCCAGAGTGATTCTGCCCACACACCGAATTCGCGCACCTGACCTTCATCGGTCAGGTCAACTGGCCGGCCTTCAACTTCGAACCCTTGGGCGCGAAGTTCTGCCACCCGTTCCACGATGCGCTGACTGCTGGCGGTGACGATCAACCTCGCCCCTGCCGCCCCCAACCTACGCGCAATCGCCATACCAATACCTGCTTCACTTCCGGCACCACTGACAAGTGCGACCTGCCCCTTCAAATCAGTCATTAACATGGTGTTCCCCACGTACTTAATTTGTAATAGGAGTGGAAATTAGGCTAATAAACCTGATAAATAAAGACGATCATCATCAGAAAATTTGACAACCACCATGGCGTTTACCAGCGAGTCACTTAAAGTTTTCCTTGCGGTTATCGACAGCGGTTCCTTTTCTGCAGCGGCACGAAAACTGGGCCGGGTCCCCTCGGCCATTAACATGGCGGTTTCGCAACTTGAAGCAGAGCTGGATTTATTGCTGTTCGACCGATCAACCCGCAAAGCCATTCCTACGGCTGCCGCAAAAGCACTTGAACCTCAAGCACGTCAGGTCGCGAGTCAGATCAATTTGCTGGACGCCCATGCCCTGCAGCTTCACCAGGGTTTGGAGGAGCGCCTGGTCCTGGCGATGGCGCCGGAATTGCAAACGGGCGCCTGGAGTCGCCCACTGGCCATTATCGCCAAAGAGTTTCCCACGCTTGAAATCGAGATTCGCTCGGCCTCCCATCCCGAGGCGATTCGCATGCTTCATGAAGGGCAGGTGCAATTGGCGCTGGGATTCGAACGACCGGGACTCGATGAGCGGGAGACTTTTCTTGAGGCGGGAAGCCAGCTGTTGGTCGCCGTTGCCGCCCCGGATCATCCCGCGGCCGCCGGCAAGAAAAGCCCGTTAAGTGAAGAACAACTGGTGGACGTCCGGCAAATCATCGTCGCGACCGGAGGACCGACAGACTCAGACCCGCGCGTTGTCCTGTCGCGGCGGATCTGGCTCAGCGACAGTTACCTGGCGACCCTGGATCTGGTGCTGCAAGGATTGGGCTGGGCGTATCTTCCGCAACCGCTGGTACAACCGCTCATCACGTCCGGCGCGTTGACGGAGGTGGTGTTTGACTACATGCCCAGTCAGATGCGGCTGTGGGTCGATATCATCTGGGTAAAGAACCGACCTCTGGGGCTGGGGGCCAGTCGCTACCTCAGCCTGATGCGCAAAATTGCCGAGGGCGAGCCTCGTCGCATGTAAGCCGTAACCACCGGCGATGGATCATTGCGGCCATTGTTCGAGCAGTATCGAGACGAATTTTTCCGCCGCTGGCGAAAGCGATGATCCCCGACGGTAAACCAGGCCCAACGAGCGGTTCACCACCGGCTCGATCAACGGCACGCTGACCAGGGTTGGATGATCATGCGCCGGCATGGCCAGGCTCGGCATGGCCGAAACCCCCAGACCGGCCTCCACCAGACCCAGTGACGTGGACAGATGCTGGACTTCGTAGAACCACTGCGGTCGCCAGCTCAAGCCCGACAGTGCGTGATCGAGCAGCATGCGGTTTCCGCTCAGGCGCCCCACCCCGATAAGCCGGTAATCGCTCAATTCAGACCAGGTGACCGAGCTGCGTCCCGCCAACTCATGGTCACGTCGGCACGCCAGAACAAACGGTTCGCTGACCAGGGGCACGAACTCGATGTCCGGATGCTGCCCACTCATCATATTGATACCGAAGTCGGCCTCCCCCCGCAGTACGGCTTCCAGCCCCTCATTGGCACTCAGGTCCAGCAGACGGATGCGGATTTTTGGATAACGCTCGTTGTACAGACGAATGACTGAAGGCAGGAAATAGAACGCAGCCGTTGGAATGCACGCCAGGGTGACCCGGCCAATCTGGCGTTCAGCCAGTTCACGAATATTGAGAATCGACTCATCGAAGTCATCCAGCAACCGCCGCGCCTTGGGAAGAAAGTCGCGGCCGACGCTCGTAAGGCTGACCTTGCGCGTGGTGCGATCAAGCAAAGAAGTACCCAGCCCCTCTTCCAGTTTTTTGATCCTGCGGCTGAGTGCGGGTTGAGAAAGATGCAAGGCATCAGCTGCTTCGTGAAAACTGCCGAGTTCGGCGATCTTCACAAAAGATCGGATGTCGTTCAGCTCATAGTCCATGTCTTTCCTCATCAGCAGAAGGCGTCGAAAGGACGCTCAGCGTAAATTCATCATTCGCGAAACGCAATAATCGCTTCAATCTTTGCATTTGAAACATTTTTTAAAGCTTGAGACTCTTGCTCCAAGAACATCAATTACACCGATTGATCAAGAAGAGTCAGTATCATGCAAAGAATTCCCTGTGTGCTGATGCGCGGTGGCACCTCCAAAGGTCCGGTTTTTCTCGACTGGGATTTGCCCGCTGCCGTTGAGGCCCGCGACGAACTGCTGCTCAACCTGATGGGCTCCGGTCATGAATTGGAGATCGACGGCATCGGCGGTGGCAGTCCGCAAACGAGCAAGGTTGCCATCGTCAGCCCTTCGTTGCACCCGGATGCCGACGTTGACTACCTGTTCGTTCAAGTGATGGTTTCCCAACGCCGGGTCGACAGCGCCCCCAACTGCGGCAACATGCTGTGCGCGGTTGGTCCGTTCGCCATCGAACAGGGTCTGGTCAAGGGCACCCCAGGCCGCACCCGTGTACGTATTCGCAATGTCAACACCGGGACTTTCATCCATTCCGATGTGCACACACCGGATGGCAAAGTGAGTTACGAGGGCGATACCGCCATCGATGGCGTTCCCGGCACGGCCGCTCCCGTGCAACTGACCTTCCTGGATGCCGCCGGCAGCAAGACCGGCAAACTCTTTCCCACCGGCAACACGCAGGACGTGATCGACGGCGTTGCGGTGACCTGCATCGACATGGCGATGCCCATGGTGCTCATCCAAGCCAGCCAACTGGGCAAGCGTGGCGATGAGAGCCCGGCGGAACTGGACGCCGATAAGGAATTCCTGCGACGCCTTGAAGCACTGCGCCTGCAGGCCGGCCTGGCCATGGGCCTGGGTGACGTCAGCGATAAAGTGATTCCAAAGCCGGTGCTGGTCTCCCCCGCCAAAGCCGGCGGCACGATCCAGGTGCGTTATTTCATGCCGCACAACTGCCACCGCGCGCTCGCCATCACAGGCTCGATTGGTTTGGCCACCGCGTGCGTGACAGCAGGCAGCGTCGTCGCCCAGATGCTCGGAGGGGTGAGTACTCCGCGTCCGGAAGCCGTGCGTATCGAACACCCAAGCGGCGCAATTGATGTCGTATTGTCCTACACCGGCGTCAACGGTGAGACAATTCAGGCTTCCGTCGTACGCACCGCCCGCAGGCTTTTCTCCGGCTACGTCTACGCCACTGACTCGCAGCGTCTTGCCGGATAAATTCCAGTAGCCGTTGGCAGTTTTTGCATCCGCACAATTCTAAAAAATGGGTGATGCCATGAAACTTGTTAAATCGCTCTACTTCCAGATCCTCTGCGCCGTGGCGCTGGGCATCGTGGTCGGGCACTTCTGGGCGCAGCAAGCCATTGCGCTAAAACCGCTGGGTGATGCCTTCATCAAGCTGATCAAGATGATGATTGCCCCCGTGGTGTTCTGCACCATCGTCACCGGCATCGCCGGGATGAGCGACAAGCGCTCGCTCGGGCGCCTGCTGAGCAAGACCCTGCTGCTGTTCTTCGGCCTGACGGTGATCAGCCTGGCGATCGGCCTGGTTGCGGTGTACGTGTTCCAGCCGGGCGCCGGCATGAACATTGATCCCAGCCAGCTGAGCACCAAAGGTTTGGCCCAGTACACGGAGTCGGCCGCAAAGCTTGGGGTTGTGGAGTTTTTCATGCACATCATTCCCGAGACGTTTGTCGGCGCCTTCAGTAAAGGTGAAGTGTTGCCGGTGCTGTTTATCGCGGTGCTGTCCGGCTTTGCCTTGTCGTCGCTGGGTGAACGCGGCAA
Source organism: Pseudomonas sp. EYE_354 (assembly GCF_023148575.1). Lineage (NCBI taxonomy): Bacteria > Pseudomonadati > Pseudomonadota > Gammaproteobacteria > Pseudomonadales > Pseudomonadaceae > Pseudomonas > Pseudomonas sp. EYE_354. The sequence continues at coordinate 100,314 of NZ_JAHXNQ010000006.1, read as the reverse complement.
GCCTGTGCTCGACGTGCTCGAATCCGCCTCGCACATGGTCTTCAAGATCTTCTCTTACCTGATGCGTTTTGCACCGATCGGCGCGTTCGGGGCCCTGGCGTTCACGGTCGGCCAGTACGGCATCACCTCGCTGGGCTCCCTGGCAAAGTTGATCATGACCTTGTACATCGCCTGCGGCTTCTTCGTGTTCGTGGTACTGGGCAGCATCTGCCGCGCCAACGGTTTCAGCCTGTGGAAACTGCTGCGCTACTTCCGGGAAGAGTTTCTGGTGGTGCTCGGCACCTCCTCCACGGAGCCTGTGATGCCGCGCATGCTGGAGAAACTCGAAGCCCTGGGCTGCAAAAAAGGTGTCGTGGGCCTGGTACTGCCCACCGGCTACTCGTTCAACCTGGACGGCACGGCCATCTACCTGTCGCTGGCGGCGATTTTCATTGCCCAGGCCTGCAACATCGACCTGAGCCTGACGCAAATCATCACCATGCTGGCCATCATGCTGCTGTCCTCCAAAGGCGCCGCCGGCGTCACCGGCAGCGGGTTCGTGGCACTGGCCTCGACCCTGACGGTCATTCACGACATCCCATTGGCCGGCCTCGCTTTGCTGATCGGCGTTGACCGCTTCATGTCCGAAGCACGCGCCCTGACCAGCCTGGCCAGCAACGCGGTAGCGACGGTGGTGATGTCGATGTCTGAAAACGCCTGCCACCGCGAAACGTTGAACCGGATGCTCGACGCAAAATCTTCCCCGCCACAGGAAATAGCCTGGGAAGACGTGAAGGTCGCCGAACGCGCCTAGAGAAACCCGGATAACGCCACTCCCTGACTTGACTGAACCCCCTCCCCGCCTGGCGCCGTTGTGCCGCCCGGCGGGTCAGGGCTCGTGCGCCTCGGCGTCAGCCATTCTTACGATAACAACAAGAGAATCGTCCTATGCTCGCTTTCCTCGGCTTGGCCATGGTGGTCGTCTTCACCTTCCTCATCATGACGAAGCGCTTGTCGCCGATCGTCGCGCTCACCGTGGTACCGATCGTCTTCGCGGTGATCGGTGGTTTCGGCGGTACCACCGGCAAGATGATGCTCGACGGCCTGAAAATGGTCGCACCGTCTGCCGCGCTGCTGCTGTTTGCGATCCTGTTTTTCGGCCTGATGATCGATGCAGGCCTGTTCGACCCACTGATCCGCAAGATCCTCAAGCGCGTCAATGGCGATCCCATGAAGATCGCCGTCGGCACTGCCCTGCTGTCGTTGCTGGTGGCGCTCGACGGCGACGGCACGACGACCTACATGATCACCTGCGCCGCGATGCTGCCGCTGTATAAACGCATCGGTATGAACCCGATGATCCTGGCGACCATCTCCATGCTGTCGTTGAGCATCATGAGCGGCATGACGCCCTGGGGCGGCCCCGCCACACGGGCGATTGCCGCACTGGGCCTGGATGCCGGCGAATACTTCGTGCCGTTGCTGCCGACCATGATCGGCGGCGCCCTGTGGGTGATCTTCACGGCGTTCCTGCTGGGACGCGCAGAGCGCAAGCGCATTGGCAACGTGCAGCTGCAAAGCGGCGGCGGCGATTGCTACATCAACGCGATTCTTGAAGACACGCCCCACAAACGTCCGAAGCTGGCCTACGTCAACCTGGTGCTGGTGATCGCGGTGATGGTGGCCCTGGTGATGGGGCTGATGCATTCGGCGATCCTGTTCCTGATCGGCTTTGTGCTGGCGCTGATGATCAACTACCCGCAATTGGACATCCAGAAAGAACGCATTCTGGCGCACTCGGGCAATGCCATGACCGTGGTGCTGCTGGTGTTTGCGGCCGGTATCTTTGCCGGGATTTTTTCCGGCACCAAGATGGTTGACGCCCTGGCGCAGACCCTGGTCGACTGGATCCCGCCGTCCTGGGGCCACCTGTTCCCGTTGGTGGTGGCGATCACCAGCATGCCGCTGACGTTCGTGCTGTCCAATGACGCGTACTATTTTGGTGTGGTGCCGATCCTGGCCAATGCCGCCGCAGCCTATGGCATCGACCCGGTCGAAATCGCACGCGCCTCGATCCTGGGCCAGCCCGTTCACCTGATGAGCCCATTGGTTGCCTCGACCCTGTTGCTGGTGGGCATGGTCGATCGCGATATCGGCGACTTCCAGAAGGCCACCGTCAAATGGGCCGTACTGACCTCGCTGGTCGTCACCGCGCTGGCTCTGTTGACCGGGGCCATCAGCCTCTTTACCTGATTCAACCCACAACCTCTGCTGCCTGCCAGCGCGCCTCACTCACGGGGCGCGTGTGGCCCTGTGCCCCAATACCTCAAATACCTTAAATAACAACAACGAGTCATCTGCCATGAACCATGTGTATACCCGTCGGGCTTTGTTTTGCGCGTTAGGCCTGGTACCCGTAGCGGGCGCCAACGCAGAAGGTTTCATCGAGGACAGCAAGCTCAAGCTGCAACTGCGCAATGTGTACTTCAACGAAAACTTTCGCGACGAGCATGGCTTGAGCGCGCGAGCGGCCAGAACAGCAAAAAGCGAACGCACTGAGTGGGCCCAGGGATTTCTATTGGACTATCAGTCCGGCTTTACCGCCGGCACCCTCGGCTTCGGCGTCGACGCCCTGGGGCTTTATGGCGTGAAGCTCGACTCGGGACGCGGACGCAGCGGCACCGGCCTTATGCCGGTGCATGATGACGGGCGCGCGGCCGACGAATTTGCCAGTGCCGGCGCCACCGCCAAAGCCCGGTTCGCCAAAACCACCGTGAAGTACGGCACCTTGCTGCCGAAGACCCCCGTCCTCGTTTACAACGACGCACGCTTGCTGCCCCAGACCTACCAGGGCACCCAGATCAGCAGCACCGACATCGAGAACCTGACCGTTACCGGAGGGCATCTGGACCGCTTCAAACTGCGCGACTCCACCAACAGTGTGCCCATCGTGCCGGACGGCTACAGCGGCGAGAAATCGGGCGATTTCAACTACGCCGGGGCCGAGTACAAATGGGGCAAAAACATTCGCTTGAGTTATTTTTACGGCGAACTCGAGAACTTCTATCGACAACAGTTCGCCGGCATCCAGCACGACCTGCCGCTGGCCGGTGGTGTGCTGACCACCGACCTGCGTTATTTCAACAGCGTTGACAGCGGTTCCGCCTACGCCGGCAAAATCGACAACGACATGTTCAGTGGGCAATTGTCCTACCTGATCGCCGGCCATACCGTCGGCGGCGGCTACCAGACCCTTCGCGGTGATGCCGGTTTACCCTACATCAGCGGCGCAACCGTCTACTCGTTCAGCAATGCCGGCATCGGCAAGTTCATCGAGGAAGACGAGAAGACCTGGATGCTCAACTACGGCTACAACTTTGCCGCCGTCGGCGTGCCCGGCTTGACCTTTTCCGCGCGCTACCTGAGCGGCAATGACGGCAAGTCCACCACCACGGTCAAGGAATGGGAGCGTGACGCCGAGCTGGCCTACGTTGTGCAGGCCGGCACGTTCAAGGGGTTGGGCGTGCGCATGCGCAACTATGTGTACCGTTCTGAGTTCTCCCGGGGCCGCGACAGCAACCGCCTCTACCTCACCTATGACATCGCCCTTTGGTAAGTCGACGATCGCGGCCCTTGCGGCCGCTTTCCTACAGATTCAGGTGAGGAACCCCAAGCATGCTGTTTAAAAATAAAGTCCTGATGCTGGTGCTGGCCCCGGTGGTGCTGTTATCCACGGTGCTGGCGCTGACGACGAGTACCACCTTGCTGTCGAGCGCCGAGCAGGAAGTCACCGTGACCCGTGAGCGCCTGCTCAATGAAAGCCGGGAGCGCTTGAAAGACTACGCCAACCTTGCCCGTACCGCCGTGGCGGAACTCTATGCCCAGTCCGAGACCGGGGACACCGCCACCCGCGCGTCGGCCATCGCCCGACTGTCCAAAATGAAGTACGGCGACGATGGCTATTTTATCGGCTACGACAGCCAGGTCGTTCGCCTGTTTCGGGGCGACAGCAGCGAAGGCGTCGGCACCAACATGAGTGACCGTAAAGACAAGAACGGGATTTACCTGAATCGAGAAATGGTTGCTGCGGCAAAGAATGACACCCACTTCGTCAATTATTCGGGGGCCCTGATCAATACGGATAAGGTCGTTGCGAAACTGGCTTACAGTTTCTACCTGCCCGCCTGGGACATGGTGGTGGTCACTGCGATCAATCTGGACAGCATCGAACGCCAGGTCGCTCAGGTCCGAGCTGAAATCCATCAACGTGTGCGCAGCCTCGTCTATGGCATCACCGTCATCGCTTTGATTGCGCTCGCGATCACCGGCGTGCTCGCCTTGCTACTGGTTAAAAACAGCCTGCGCCCGCTGTCGCGGATTCGCGAGCACCTCGATGAAATCGCCGCGGGCGAAGGCGACCTGACGCGGCGTTTGCCCGTCAGCCACGACGAGTTCGGCCAGGTGGCCGTATCGTTCAATGCCTTCGTCGATAAGATCCACGGGCTGGTCAGCCAAATCGTCGGCATGGCCAAAGCGTTGAATACGTCGGTCACCCAGGTGGCCGAGCAGAGCAAGTGCATCGATCAGGTCATGGAACAGCAACGCCAGGAAACCGAGCAGGTCGCCGCGGCAATCAATCAAATGTCATCCGCGGCGCACGAGGTCGCCATCAGTGCCCAGAGCGCGTCAGATGCAGCAGGCGAAACCGATGTGCAGGCCGAGCACGCACGGCAGGTCGTCAATGAAAGCATCGTCCGGCTGGGCACCCTGACCGAGGACCTGTCTGCGGGCGGCGTCTCGCTGAAAAGCCTGCAAGGCGATGTGGAAGGCATTGTCACCGTGCTGGATGTGATCCGCTCGATTGCCGAGCAAACCAACCTTCTGGCACTCAATGCCGCTATCGAAGCGGCACGCGCCGGGGACGCAGGTCGCGGGTTTGCCGTGGTGGCCGACGAAGTGCGCGCGCTGGCCAGCCGCACGCAACTGAGCACCCAGGAAATTCAGGCGATGATCGAGCGGCTCAATCTGGCCACCACTAAGGTGGTCGCTGCGATGAGCCACTCCGGCGCAGCGGGCAATAGCGCGAGTGTGCACGCTGAGCACGCCGGGCAGTCACTGGGCAAGGCGGTGGCGTTGATCGTCACAATCAATACGATGAACGCGCAGATCGCCAGCGCCGCCCAGGAGCAGACCGCGGTCGCCGAGGAAATCAACCGCAGCGTGCACCAGATTGCCCGCGCGATTGAAAACGTCGCCGACCAGACGCAGAGCGGCGTCCACACGGTCGATGAGTTATACGCCATCGGTCATCGCCTTGAGGGCCTGTTGCGGCAATTCAAGATTTAACCAGGACCGGTGTGTGCACGCCTGCAAGCGCCGGACTTGTTGTACCGCCAGTTACCACGTCGCGATATGGGAATCCGCGCGCGGTTCAGTACCGCCACACAGCACCCCGCTGACCGGGTCGCGCAGGATGATCTGGCCGCGCCCGTAGTCGGTGAGGTCGCTGTCGGTCTGCACCTTATGCCCACGGCGCGCCAGCGCATTGACCAGCTCGCGCGAAGCACCGTGTTCAATGCCAACCTTCATGTCCCCCAACCACTGCCAACGCGGTGCATCCAGCGCGGCCTGGGGGTTGAGGCCGAAGTCCACCAGGTTCATCACCATCTGCACATGACCCTGAGGCTGCATGTAGCCGCCCATCACGCCAAAGGGTCCCAGGGCCTGGCCATCTTTGGTGAGGAAGCCGGGGATGATGGTGTGGAAGGTTTTCTTGCCCGGCGCCAGGCAATTGGAATGGGACTCATCGAGGCTGAATTCCTGCCCGCGATTCTGCAGGGCGATGCCGCTGTCGGGCAGCACCACGCCGGAGCCGAAGCCGTGGTAGTTGCTCTGGATAAACGAGACCATGTTGCCTTCGGCATCCGCCGTGGCCAGGTACACCGTGCCGCTGGCATGGGGATCGCCGGGTTTGGGCGGCTGAGCCTGCTCGCCGATCTGCTCACGGCGACGGCTGCTGTAGGCGTCGCTGAGCAGGTCGGCCACCGCCACCCGCATGTGCGCCGGATCGGTGATGTAGTGCAGGCCATCGCTGTAGGCCAGCTTCATCGCCTCCAGCTGGCGGTGCCAGGTCTGTTGGCTGTCGCGGTGATCGAAGCTGAAGCCTTCGAGGATTTTCAGCGCCATCAACGCAACGAGGCCCTGGCCGCTGGGCGGGATCTCCCAGACATCAACGCCGCGATAATTGACATGGATCGGCTCAACCCACTGGGCCCGGTAGTCGTGCAGGTCGGTGGCGCGCAGGTAACCGCCGCTGGCCCGCGAATGCGCGCCCAGGCGCTCGGCCAGCGCGCCGCGATACAGACTTTCGCAACGCGTGGCAGCCAGTTCTTCCAGGGTGCGAGCCTGGGCCGGGTTGCGGAATATCTCGCCCGCCTGAGGTGCGCGCCCGTCGATGAGGAAGGTGTCGAACCAGGCCTGCAGCACGTCATCGCGGTGCGGACTGAATTCGTTCAACGAGATGTGCCATTGATGCGCGACCACCGGCGACAGCGGGAAACCGTCGCGCGCCAGGCTGATGGCGGGTTGCAGCAGCTCGGCAAACGGCAGCTTGCCGAAACGCTGCGACAGCTCCGCCCAGGCCGATGGACAACCGGGCACCGTGACCGGGGTCCAGCCATACAACGGCATCTGGGTGTGACCCGCGGCCTTGACCGCCTCGATACTCAAGGCGGCCGGCGCATGGCCATTGCCGTTCAGGCCATGCAACTGGCCCTTGCACCACACCAGGGCAAACGCATCACCGCCCAGGCCGCAACCGGTGGGCTCCACCACGGTGAGTGCCGCCGCCGTGGCAATGGCCGCATCGATGGCATTGCCGCCCTTTTGCATGATCTCGATACCGGCCTGGGCGGCCAACGGCTGCGACGCCGCGACCATGCCCCGGCGGGCAAATACGCTCTGGCGCTGCGACGGATAGGGGTACTCGTGAGCAGAAAATTTCAACATGGCAAAGGCTCTTCAAAAAAGGTCATAACACGCGGCTGAGAAAGGCCCGGGTACGCGGATGGCTGGGGTGGCTGAAGATCTGCTCCGGCGGCCCTTGTTCGATCAACTCGCCCTGATCGAGCACCACCACGCGGTCCGCCACTTCACGGGCAAAGCCCATTTCATGGGTGACCACCACCATGGTCATGCCCTCCTCGGCCAGCTCTTTCATCACCTGCAGCACCTCGCCGACGGTTTCCGGGTCGAGGGCGCTGGTGGGCTCGTCGAACAGCATCGCCTGGGGTTTCATCGCCAACGCACGGGCAATCGCCACGCGTTGCTGCTGGCCGCCGGAAAGCATCGACGGATAATGGCTGGCCTTGTCCGCCAGGCCGACCCGTGCCAGCAAGCCACGCGCCTGTTCCAGCGCCTGGGCACGCGGCACGCCGAGCACCTGGATCGGCGCTTCGATGATGTTCTCCAACGCGGTCATGTGCGGGAACAGGTTGAAGCGCTGGAACACCATGCCAATGTCGCGGCGCTGACGGGCGATGTTGCGCTCCGAATCACGCACCAGGCTGCCGTCGCTGCGTTCGCGATAGCCCATGGCGCGGCCATTGACGCGGATGCGCCCGCCCTGGATGTCTTCGAGCAGGTTGATGCAGCGAATAAAGGTGGTCTTGCCGGAGCCGGAAGCGCCGATCAACACCACCACTTCGCCGCGCCGAACTTGCAGCGAGATGCCCTTGAGGATCTGCAACTCGCCGAACGATTTCTGAACGTCCAGCGCCTCAATGATCAGCTCTTCACTTTGGTGCGCCATGGTTAACGTCCCCTGAGCAGTTTAAGGGTGCTGCGACCGAACATGCGGCTGGCGGCCGGAGGTGGCGCCGACGGCCGATCGGACTGGCCGAAGCGGTTTTCGAGCCAGCGCTGGAAGAAGCCCCACAGGGTGGTCAGCGTCAGGAAGTAAAGGGCTACCACCAGGTACAACTCGAACACGCGGAAGGTCGCCGAGGTGATCATCTGAGTGCTGAGCAATAACTCCTGCACACCGATCACACTGACCAGCGTGGTGTTCTTGAGCATCACGTTAAACTCGTTGCCCAGCGGCGGCACGATCACCCGGAACGCCTGGGGCAGCACAATGCGCCGCATCAGCTTGCCGAAGCCCATGCCCAGGGAACGTCCGGCTTCGTATTGGCCCTTGTCCACCGCGCCGATGCCGGCGCGGATGATCTCGGCCATATAGGCGCCTTCGTTGAGGCCCAGAGCAATGATGGCTGCCTGGATATTGCCGGGGACGATCAAACCGAACAGCTCAATGTCCTCGAAGCGAAAGATCCCGCCCGCCGCCAGCGCGGTGTACAGAAACACGATCTGTACCAGCAATGGTGTGCCGCGCATCAGCCATACATAAAAGCGCACAGGCAGGTGCAGCAGCGGGTTCTTCGACAAGCGCAACAGCGCCGCCGCCAACCCCAGCGCACAGCCGAGCAGCATGGCCAGTACGCTGATCAGGCAGGTCAGCCACAGCCCGGTGAGGTACACCCCACTGGGCTGCAGCAGGTACTGCCAGAACACATCCCAATTGAAATTCATCGTTGTAGAACCTCAGTCGAGTGTGTCGCTGCTGACATGCCATTTGTTGAGCAATTGCATATAGCTGCCGTCGCTGCGCATGTCGCTGATGATCTGCTGCACGGCGGCGGTCAGTTGCGGATCATCCTTGCGCATGCCCAGGCCGGTGAGGATGCGGCTGAACGCGGGCACGCCTTCCTGGAACAGTTCCGGGGCCATCGCGGCGTAGTAGCCGGCGGTTTCCACGGTGGTGCCGTAGGCGTCGACCTGGCTGATGCGCAGGGCCTGGAAGGCGTCGGTGTCGGTGTTGTACACCACCAGTTTCATCGGTGGTTTGCCGGCCTTGGCGAGGCTTTCGTTCTGGGTATCGAGCAGGGTCTTGATGGTGGAACCGTTGAGCACCGCGACCTTGTGCGTGGACAGGTCATCCAGGGTCTTGATGCCTTTGGGGTTGCCCTTGGGCACCACCACCGACTGGCTGGAATACATGTAGTTGACGATGTCGATCACCTGGCGGCGCTCGGGTTTGTCGAACAGTTGATCGACAATCATGTCGCATTGCTGGGCGAGCAGCGCCGGCACCAGGCCGGAGAACGGAATCACCCGCCACTGCACCTGCTTGTTGCCCAGGCGTTTAGCGATTTCCAGGCCCAGGTCGACGGTGAGCCCACGCGGCTTTTGGGCTTCGTCGAAGGACACCAGGGGCGGTGAATCCATGCCCGAGCAGTACGTCAGCTTATCGACTTTTTGCAAGCGCTCCGGCACTTGGGGCGCGGCAAACGCCCATTGTGTGCAGAGACCCAGGGTGACAGCCACCAGCAAGGCGCGGCGTTGTTTATGCATGACCAGACACTCCACTTCGTTGAGTAACGGGGGCAGGACTAAAGTCAAAACACGGACGGGGTAGGCCCCGTCTCTCTTATTTTTTCGATCGCAGAAATTGGCTCAGCGCCGGCACGGTGCTTTCAATGTGTTCGCGCACCACGGCTTCGGCGCGGGCGGCGTCACCGGCGCGAATCGCATCAAGGATCACCGCATGTTCCTGGCGCGCGCTGAGGGGTTTTTCGCTGTGCTGCAGCCACAGGCGCATGGGCGCTTCCACCAATGAATAGAGCGCGGAAATCTGCTTCATCAAACGCGGGCGCCCGCTGAGGCTGCACAGGTATTCGTGAAAAGCGCGGTGACGACGAACCCACGCGGCGCTCTCATCACGGTAGTCATCCATCTCGTCGAGCAACCGCTCCAGAGCGGCCATTTGTCGCTCGCCGATGCGGCTGACCGCAACCCGCACCGCCAGACCCTCCAGGGCGCTGCGCATCTCAAACACTTCTTGCAGCTCTTCAATATCCAAGCCACTGACGACTGCGCCACGGTTGGGCCGCAGCGTCACCAGGCCCTGTGCATCCAATCGACGGAACGCTTCGCGCACCGGCATGCGGCTCATGCCGATCTCGCTGGCGATGTCCTCGGCGATCAGTCGGTCGCCTTTGCGGTAGCGGCCGCCGCAGATAGCGTCGAGCAGGAAGTTGTAGGCCTCCTCCTCGGCTGTAAGCGGCTGGCGGTCCACGTAAGCGGGAGCAAATTGCATCGGCTGCACCTTTTGAATTTTTGTATCCAATTATCCATAAATGCAAACAAGCACAACCTGTGCCAATCGGCCTAACGAAATGTTAACCATTTGATTCAAATGCGATATTTAGTGTAAGCGCAGCCGAGTCGCACAAAGCCGCCAGGGCCATGTGCTACCAATTGGCACAACGGCTGCCCGGTTTTTGTGCGGGAAAGTAGCGCATGCCTGATGAAGTGGGGCCGGCCAGCCTTGCCCAGTGGGCGTCCAGGACGATGCCATGCACTCAAAAAATCTGAATTATTCGCCCCTCAATGCCTCTCTTTTTAACCGTTAAGCGATTAAGGAGTTGTCTTGAGTTATCTGGATTGGGTTCAGTGGCCTGCCATGGCCGTGACCGTGATCGCCGCCTGGCTCATCGGCTCGCAGCGGCCGCAACGAAGAGTGGCGGGATTCGTCTGTTTCATATTGAGCAATATCTTGTGGGTCGTCTGGGGGGCCTACGCTGAGGCTTATGCATTGATCGTGCTGCAGATCTGCCTGTGCTCGATGAACCTGCGCGGGTTTAAAAAGAACGTTCAAAACCAGTGATCGCGCATCATCGGCAAGCCTGGTCGCTGCGCTGGTTTTTCCTGAACCCACGTGCGTTCATGCCCAGCAAAATGCACTCGAGCACGATCAGCCCGAACGCATTTGTGTGCCATCCCCAGACCACCCATAACGCATTGCTGAGGATGAAGCCCCAGAACGCAATCATGCGTCGACGCGGTCGTTGAGACCCGATGAACCAGGCCGAGATAACGGTCACGAGCATGGCAGGCCATTGCACCCAATCGATCAAATCCAAGACGTCGACCTCCTGATGGCCAGCCTTTGAGCGAGTGTGTCGGCGCACACCCTCGATGTCGGCATCTTGCGCTTGGTGAGGTGTGGGCCAGCGTGCATCAGGCGCGTTCCCCCGCCAATGCGCGCAGGTGAAAATGCGGCAGCGATTTCAAGGCATGCACAGACGCAGCCAGTTGAACCTGTTCACGCGAGCCCATGAAGCGTTCCTTTCGACTGAACACGCTCAGTTCTCGCCCTGTTCGATAGGCCCAGGCAAAACAGACGGTTCCAGGGGGGATTCCATCAACCGCGTCCGGCCCCAGTATTCCCGTCGTCGCTATGGCCACATCGGCCGGGCTGTCGCGCAACGCGCCCTGCGCCATCTCCCGAGCGACCTCACAGCTGGTGAGATTGAAGGTCTCCAGGGTGTGTGCGCGCACATGCAACAGGCGTTGCTTCGCCTGGGGCGAATAGACGACGTATCCACTCTCGATCCATGCGCCACCGCCGTCGATCTGCGAGAGCAACGTGATGATTTTTCCGGCCGTACACGACTCGGCCGTTGTAACCACCAATTGATGGCGTTTGAGGTACTCAACGATAGAAGCGGCGACCGACATGATAGTGGCTCCTGCGTACGGTGACTGCGTGATCAACATCCTCTAAAAACGACCATTCAACGCAGTCAATGTTCAAGCAAAAGCGTTTTGAACGTGTGCGACGCCAGGTCTTCCAACGACTACAGGGTTAAACCCGACGTTCACTCATTCAGCGTGAGAAAACACGATGGACACCAAAACCACCCGAACCGCCAAATCGCTGCCCCTGGCGGCAGCCCTTACCCTGCTAAGCGCCTGCGCGGGCAATGACACCCCCTCGAATGTGGCCGCACCCGGCAAACCCACGGCGCCAACGACCCGGACACTCAACGCCGGCGCCGCCCTGCTCCAGTCGCGCCCGCCGATAGATGCATTGAACGCCTATCTGGACGGTTTCCACTTCTATAACGGCCATCCCGATGTGCAAATGGAAGCCCATCACTACTGCGCAATCCTCAACGACGAGGTGATCCAGTGCGTGATCTACGACGGCAATCGCAGGGACGCAAAGTTGATGGGCGTGGAGTACATCATCAGCGAGCAACTGTTCAATAGCCTGCCTACCCCTGAAAAGGCGCTGTGGCACAGCCACGTGCATGAGGTGAAGTCAGGGCAATTAGTCGCACCGGGAATCCCCGAAGTAGCTGAGCACGCCTTGATGGAAAAGCTGGTGCATACCTATGGCAAGACCTGGCACACCTGGCATACCGATCTCGACAAACGCCTGCCACTGGGTGTGCCCCAACTGATGATGGGGTTTACCGCCGATGGCCAGGCCGACCCGCGCATGGTCGCCGAGCGAGATCGGCGAATGGGTATCGACAGTACCGAAAAGAAGCACACTCGCGCCGACATAACCGCCCCCCCCATCGCACCCGGTGCGGACGCATGGCGCCAGGGTACGGTCATCCAGATCGTCGACCCGACCATACCGCCCCATCAGCATTGACAACACCATTGAGTCATTTGGATTGAACGATCATTTGCCGCCCAGTCTCTATGGCAAGACAGGTCAATAAAGGGTGCCCGCTGCCTCGGCGCGCAGGCATTTGACAAGCAGCAAGCGGCATCAATGAATTGGAGGGCGAGTGCCCTCTACACATGAGGTAACCCAGCATGTCCAACGACTTCCAAGGCACCGCCAGCGTGATAACGGCTTCGCGCCATTTAGGCGCGCCATCAGATGAGCGACTCAATGATGCGGTCGATATCCTAATGAGCAGCAGTGGGAAACCCACCATTGCCCGCGTCGACTTCAAGGCGCCATTGGATTGGCCGGGAAATCCCAACTTTGTCGCCGTCAATTTACCCGACGGCTCATGCATCAGCGGTCTCATCGTCGATATAGAGCGACCGATCAACGCACCGGGTTGGGTGACGTTTACCGTGGACGACTGAAGGCCATAAGCACTTGAGGTCGGTTATCGGACTGTCAGGCAACTTTTATGAATTTTTGTTGACGCCAAATATCTGTAGTTCATGAGCATAGGGAGTCCTCATGAAACGCAACGATTTATTCACAATTGAGTATCAGCTTCACGGTGAGCCAAGGTCGTTCATTGTGCGCGCGCCGCAAATGAACAATGCCGAGGCCTGGCATTGGGCCAGTTGTGATGCCGGTGTCGCTGTCATCCCCAAATTTGGTCAACACTCGCTCAAGCGAGTCTCCAAACCGATGGCGGAAAAATATGGCATTACCCACGTACGTTGGAGTGGTGCGGCGCAGCTTCAGTGGGCGGAGGACCTCACGTGATGAACAGCCAGACGCTGGGTTATACGACAGGGCAAGCGCGGGATGACGAGGTAGCTCGAAATAATGAGATGTTTTTCGAAGCCGACCGATTGGATGCGCTAGCGTACAAAATCATTGAATCCTACAGCGGCGATGCGCAGACATGGGCACGCTTCACCGAGGCCAAAAAGCTCGCGGACGCACAACGCACGGCGGCGTATCAGGAATGGATGCGCATCCACCGTTCGCGGCGAAAGTAACCTGCAGCCCTGCCTGTAACTGAGGGCCCGCTACGCCCCCGACTCCGGGTCTTTGGACGGCCCACCGGGGGCGATTCCACCTTGATCAACATCCGCATGCCGGGGACGCTGTGCGCCGGTGTCGCGCGTTCTGTCTTTGCGTTTTGGCGTGTCGGGACGGGCCTTTTGTCCAACATGACCCTGGGCTTTGGATGGGTCGCTCATGGCACCTCCTCAGTCAGGAATAACGGAAATTTTTCCATTGCGCTCAATGATCGCGAATTTAATCTGACTGATCTGCACGATGCCTTGTGCGGATCGGGCGGCTTCGAGAATATCGCTCTCATCCAGCCGTGCACGCCGTAGACGCTCATGAAGCACCTTGCCGTGCTCGACGACGATCGTCGGGCCGCCGTCCAGCAGACGCGCCACCCTGCGTGAGCGCTGTTTGACCAGCGAAAGGCCAACATCGATGGCGATCAGCGTCGCGATCACCAGCACTGCATTGGTCAGTGAAAAGTCATCGCCCAGCAGCGCCTGCTGGGTCGCCTCGCCGATCACCATCAACAGCACCAGATCGAAGGTGGTCAGCTCGGCAAGCGAACGCCTGCCGGCGATCTTGAACAGGATCATCAACACCAGATAGATGGCGGCTGCCCGCAGCACCGAATCCATAATTGCCCCTAGGGATAAATGAACTGTGATAAGTCCAGCGCGGCGCCTGACGGCAGCGACACGCGTGTTGCAAAGCTGCCCACTCCCTGGCTACGCGCTGTCAGGTGCACGCTCGCCTGCCCCGCTCCGTCGCTGAGCACCCAAAGCCGCACGCCGTCGCCTGCGGCACTTGCCTTGAGGGGCTGCGGCTGAAGCATTTCAACTTCAAAGCCGCGCAACAATTGGCCACTGAGTTCGACTTCAACGGGTTCGCGGGGCTTGCCTTGCAGGTGAACGATCCATTCAGCCGAAGCTCCATTACGCAGAAACCGTTGGTACTCGACGCGTAATTGCCCGTCGGCACTGCGCACCTCGGCGCTGCTCAATGGCCCTTTGGAGAACAACCCTGCCAAGGTCAGCCCGATCAGCACGACCAAGCCATACCAACCCAATCGCTCGAAGCGCCAGACCTTGCGTTGCAAGACCATGTCTTCATCGACTGGGTAGTTACGGCTGTGCAGGTCCCGATGAACAGGCTCTTTCATACGGCACCTGCGGCTCAGCCTTTGCTGTGTTCTGGGGAGGATGGACCTTTGGTCACGCCGCGCGGCCCCGCAATGGCCCAAATGGCCAATCCTACGAACGGCAACACCACGACCAGGGCTGTCCACCCCGCCTTGCTGCCTGAACTGTTGTCGCTACGCCAAACGCTGTTGATGACCCACAGGTCCAGCAACAGCAGAATAATCATCAGGCCAATCCAGAAATAGGTAACTTGCATGGTGCTGCACCTCCCGGTTACTGGTTATAACCGTTAGGTTTCGGGCGCGGTGTCGAGGTTCAGATTTTTTTAATGCCGTGCCTCCACCTGAACGCACGATGGTTTGAGCTTGGCTGGATGGTCGGATGTCTCGGAGGCGCAGCGCACGCCGACCGGAAAGGCCGCTGCCAGGCCAGTGATGGAGGTCCTCGGCAACCGGGCGCCCCGCTCGCCTGTCATCGCAGTGAACGGCTGGACCACAGGCTCGCGCGCAGGGACCCTTGCATGCGCCCACAGGGTTTGCCTTTGCCAGGATAGCGCTTGAGCGCCCAAGCGCGGTCATAGGTCATCGCGCCAGGCGGCGACCGCGCAGCAGGCTCGCCGTCAGGTCAAGCGACGCTGATGCATGGATTGCAAAATCGCCGCACCAATCTGCTCCAACGGCAGCTCCCGCTCCACTGCGCCGAGCTTGAAGGCTTCCTTCGGCATGCCGTACACCACGCAGGACTCTTCATCCTGGCCAAGGGTACGGGCACCGTTGTCATGCATTTCCTTCAGGCCCCGCGCGCCGTCGTCGCCCATCCCGGTCATGATGATCCCCAGCGCGTTAGCACCGGCGCTGCGGGCGACGGAGCGAAACAGCACATCAACGGAAGGCCGGTGACGACTTACCGGGGGGCCGTCGACAATCTCTACCTGGTATTGGGCCCCGTTTCGCTTGAGCAGCATGTGCCGACCGCCGGGGGCGATCAACGCGCAGCCGGGCATGACCCGGTCGCCGTTCCTGGCTTCCCTGACCTCGATTTCGCACAGGCGATTGAGACGTTCGGCAAACGCCGCCGTGAAGTGTTCAGGCATGTGCTGCACGATCACGATGCCGGGGCACACCCTGGGCAACGCGGTCAACACCTGCTCCAGTGCTTGCGTACCGCCGGTGGAGGTGCCGATGGCGACAATATTCTCAGTGGTGCGCGCCATCGCCTGGGTGGCTGCCGGCAGAATCGCGTCAGCATTCAGCCTGGCGGGCGGGCGGTCGGGGGACGGCACCATGCGTTTCATGTTGGCCTTGGCCGCGGCCTTGACGGCGCCTGCCAACTCATCGGCACTGTCGGTGAGAAACTGGCGCAAGTTCAACTGCGGCTTGGTGACGATACTCACGGCCCCCGCCGCCAAGGCTTGCATGGTGGTCGCGGCGCCCTTTTCGGTCAGGGTTGAGCAAATGACCACCGGCGTGGGGTGTTCGGCCATGAGCTTCTTGAGGAACGTGATGCCATCCATGCGCGGCATCTCAACGTCCAGCACAATCACATCCGGCCACTGCTTGCTCATTTTATCCATGGCGAATACCGGGTCCGCCGCCGCGCCGATCACCTCGATGGCCGGGTCTCGCCCCAGTGTCGCCGTCAATACCTGGCGGACCACAGCGGAGTCGTCAACGATCATTACTTTGATAAGGCTCATGTCGTACGCGCTCCTTGGGGGCTGCTGAGAGGTCGCTGCAGAGCCAGGTAGTTGAGTTGAACAGCGCCGCTGGCCAGGTCAAACACCACGGTTCGGTAACCCACGCCTTCCACATGCAAGGTGTGACATTGCAACTGGTGCAACGCGAGCAGGCGCCTGGCTTGTTCGACGTTGCGTTGCCCGACGTAGTGATTGTCCGGACGCACCAGCCCGGGGAACATGTTCCCGCCGCCATACACACTGATTCGGAACTCCGTCGGCGGCACGTTGCACCCGCGCATGGCGCCGAGCAGTAACTGGAGCGCTTCATCGCCGTAACGACCGTCCAGGCCCTTCGCACTGACCACGGCGCGTTGCGGCAGCAGGTAATGACACATGCCCCCCAACAAGCGCTGTGGATGCCAGAACACCAGCGCCACGCAAGAGCCCAGCACTGTGCGCAGCCGGATCTCGCCGGAACCAAAAAACCACTCGCCAGGATTCAGGAACAACTCACGGGAAGGTCGAGTGTCAGGCATGTGGCCTCCGATAGATCGAAGGCTTGACCAAGCGCAGCTCATCGGTCACGCCATTGAGGCTTTCCGAATGGCTGACCAGAAAATAACCGCCAGGCTTAAGGTGGCTGACCAGCCGTTTGACCACTTGTACCTTGGTGTCATTGTCGAAATAGATCATCACGTTGCGCAGGAAGATCACGTCGAACAGGCCAATTTTCGGCAGCGGATTGTTCAGATTGATCGCCTGAAAATCGATCTTCGACGCCAGCGCCGGGTCAACCATAAAACACCCATGATTGGCGCCCACGCCTTTGAGACAGTACTTGTTGAGCAGTGCTTCAGGAATGCCCCGCGTGCCTTCGAGGGGATAGCGCCCGTGGCGGGCCTTGTCCAGCACACGGCTGCTGATATCCGACGCCACGATTTCCCAAGGCCGGCCGGCCAGGTTGTCCGCCAGCACCATCGCCAGGGTGTAGGGCTCTTCACCAGTAGAGCAGGCGCCACTCCATACCCGCAGCGTGCCGCTGCCGCGCAGTTCGGGCAGGGCCACGTCGCGCAGAAAGTCAAAGTGCTTCGGTTCGCGAAAAAAATAGGTTTCGTTGGTGGTCAGCATGTCCACCGCCACCTGCAATTCCTTGGGGTCCTTCATCAGTATCTTGTAGTAAGCGCCATAGGTCGTGAGCTCAAACACCTGCAGTCGCTTGGCAAGCCGGGTACTCACCAACTGCTTTTTGGCGTCCGACAGGCTGATGCCCGCGATCTGGTGGATCAGGCTGCGAAACTGCTGGAACTCGGTGTCGGAGAGAATCACGTTCATAAGGACATCCCAAAGTCGAATCAGACGGTTGCAGCGGGCAAAGATTCGAGGTTTGCCAGCCCTTCGACCTCTTCCAGAGACAACACGCGGCCGATGTCCAGCAACAGCACAAAACCGCTGCCCAGTTTGCCGATCCCGGAGAGGAAATCCGCCCTGATATGGTTACCGACCTTCAGCGGAGGTTCGATATCCTGATCGGCAATTTCCAGCACCTCGCTGACCGCATCCACAATGATGCCTACCGGCTTTTGCACGGCGCCGGTCTGCACCTCCAGGATCACGAAGCAGGTTCTGGACGTCTGCAGCGTACGTTCGCCGCGAAAGCGCACGCCAAGGTCCAGTATGGGCACCGCGGCGCCGCGCAAGTTGATCACGCCACGGATGCTCGCAGGCAGTAATGGCACGCCTGTAATCGGCCCGTATTCGATGATCTCGCGCACGTTGAGTGTGCCGACTGCGTACATCTCATCTCCCAACTCGAAGGTGAGGTATTGGCTCGGGCTCGAGCGCTCGGCAGGGCCTGGACTGTCGATAGATAACGGCATGGTTCACCTCCGGATCAATGGCTTTGCGCGCGCGCGGAACGAGCGTTCATCAAGTCGGCTATTTCATCGACGCATAACACCTGCTCGATTTGCAGCAGCGTGACAAACGCACCTCGCACCTTGGTCATACCCTTGATGAAGTCGGTGCGAATCAGGTTGCCGAACGCCGGCGCGGGCTTGATATCGATGTCGAGAATCTCGATCACCTCGCTGACCGAATCCACCACGACGCCCAGCACCTGGGACTCGCCCTGCGTGGCCGTTTCCAGAATGACGATGCACGTTCGACTGCCAAGGTCTGTCTCGCCCTTGCCGAACCGCGCCTTGAGGTCCACCACCGGCACCACCGAGCCGCGAAGATTGATCACCCCATGCAGGAACACCGGCATCATCGGCACGCTGGTAACCTGGCTGTATTCGATGATCTCTCGCACGCTCAGCGTGTTGACCGCATACATCTCCTGGGCCGCCGAAAAAGTCAGGTACTGCAACGGCTCAGTGGCGTGCAGCGCCGACGCGCTGGTGCCTGGCACAATGGCTGAGGCACTCATGGGTCAACTCCCGAAGCGGACGAAACCGCTCTCCACCGCGCGATGTTCATGATCGCCCATGGATGCCGTACGACTGCCCCCAGACAGGGCGACAGGCCGCCCGGTACGCTTGCCTTGCACGGTGAAAAAGCCCATCAACTCCTGCAACTGCTCGGCCTGGCCACTCATTTCCTCGGCAGTCGCGGCCAGTTCTTCGGATGCCGAAGCGTTTTGCTGAGTCAGTTGGCTCATTTGCGACATCGCGCTGTTGATTTGTTCGGAGCCGATGGATTGCTCTTCCGAAGCCGCAGCGATTTCCTGCACCAGGTCAGAGGTCTTGGCGATCGACGGCACGATTTCATCAAGCAGATTGCCCGCCCGTTCCGCCAGGGCCACGCTGTTTTTGGCGACCTCGCCGATCTCCTGCGCCGCGATCTGACTGCGTTCGGCCAGTTTGCGCACTTCCGCCGCCACCACCGCAAAGCCTTTGCCGTGCTCGCCGGCACGCGCCGCTTCGATTGCCGCGTTGAGCGCCAACAGATTGGTCTGGTAAGCGATGGAATCGACGATGCCGATTTTTTCAGCGATGGTTTTCATCGCGGCCACGGTGTCCTTCACGGCGCGACCGCCTTCGGAGGCTTCTTTGTTGGCCTTGCCGGCCATGCCATCGGTCACCTTGGCGTTTTCGGTGTTTTGCGCAATGGACGCTGACATTTCTTCCATCGAAGCCGAGGTCTGCTCCACCGACGCCGCCTGTTCGGACGCCGATTGCGCCATGCTCTGGGCGGTGGCGGAAATCTCCTCGGATGCACTGGACAGCGAATCAGCCGAACCGCGGACTTCGCCGATGATTTCCGAGAGTTTTTCCACGGTGCCGTTGACCGAGTTTTTCAGCTCGAGGAACTTGCCCTGATAGTCGCCGACGATGGTCCGGGTCAGGTCGCCGCTGGAGATCGACGCCAGCACGTCCATGGCTTCAGTGATCGGTACGATGATCGCATCCAGCGAACCGTTGATGCCCAGGATGATGCGGCGGAAGTCGCCTTGATGCCGTGAAGCATCCGGGCGGGTGTCGAGTTTGCCGATCATGGCGCTGTCGCTGATCTGACGTGTGTCTTCGACCAGAGCCAGCACGTTGGCACGCAATTGTTCGATGTTCTCGTTGATAAAAGCTTTCTTTCCGGGGAACTGTTCCAGCGGTGCCGATAGGTCCCCTTCGCCAAAGGCGCGGATGCACGCCATGGCTTTTTTCTTGACCGAGATGTGGCCGTTGACCATGTCGTTGATACCCTGGGCCATGGAACGGTAACTGCCGTGAAAGCGTTGGGCATCGATCTGGGCGTCGATCTCGCCTTTGTCGTGCTCACTGGATACGCGGTTTATTTCCGTAATCAGTCCATTCAGGCTTGTACCCAACTGTTGCATCGAGGCCATCAAGCTGGTGGTGTCACCAGCCCGGAGCGTAGTTTTGGCCTCCAGGTCCCCAGCTGACAGGCGCGCCGCAAAGGCACGAACATTCGCCGGTTCACCGCCGAGCTGACGCATGAGGTTCCGGGCCAGCAGCGCGCCCATCAGGCCCGTGCCCAACAGCGTCAGTGCGGCAATCGAAAGGATGATGTAGCGGGCTTTTTGTTCGATGCTGGTGGCCAAAATCTCGGCTTTGCGCCCCTGCTCCAGGTTGTATTGGCGCACCTCGGAGATCGTCGCCTGAATGGCCGTCTGCAATGGCTGGGTGGCCTCGATCAGCGTGCGGGCGGCGGCTATATCACCGGCCCCGATCGCGTTGTCGAATCGCGTCTGCAGGTTTGAAAACTCGTCGAACCGGCTGCGCAGTTGACCCAACAGCGCCGCATCGTGCTCGTCTGAAATAAGCGCGGTCTTGTAGCGCTCCAACGCCTTATCGATGGCGCTGAAATGCTGGGTCACCGCCTCGGCGTACGGAGGAACCGTGGTTTTATCCGACCCGTCGAGGCGCTGCCATTGCAAGGCATGCAGACTGGCGAAGGCCTCGGTGGCCCGATCAACCTCCAGCAAGCTGGGCACGGTGTTGACGCTGGCGTAGCTGGCGCTGGTATTGATCTCATCGGTCAGATAAAAGCTGGTGCCGCCCAACACGAAGACGCCCAGCATTGCCGTGAAAACCAACAGCGTAATATTTTTGATAACGGTCATGGCGAGGAACTCCTGATGACGCTTTATTGAGTCGGTAAAGGACGTGGGATCGAACGGTGGGTGGCTTCCTTGGCAACGAGTCCTAACAGATTTGGAATATCCAGGATCAGAGCCACGGCCCCGCTCCCCAGGATGGTGAAGCCGCCCAATCCATGGGCGTCTCCGAACACTTTGCCCAACGGCTTGATCACGGTTTGGAACTCCCCCAGCAAGCGGTCGACCACCAGGCCGGCACGCACACCGGCGTAGCGCACGACCACCACGTTTTCACGGTGGCCGCCCGGCCCTTGCACGGCAAACATGTCCCGCAGGCGCACGATCGGCAGCACATCGCCGCGCAAGTCCAGAAAGCCGGCCTCGGCCTCCTGCCCAGGTGCCAGTTCGATGCATTCCTCGACCATGTTCAACGGAATGACATAAGAGGCCTTGCCCACCCCGATCAAAAAACCATCGATGATGGCCAGGGTCAGCGGCAAGCGAATGCGTACCGTGGTGCCCTGCCCCTCTTCACTCTCCAGGCTCACGCTGCCGCGCAGCGCGGTGATATTGCGCTTGACCACGTCCATGCCGACGCCCCGGCCGGACAGGTTGCTGACCTGGTCGGCGGTGGAGAAGCCAGGCTCGAAGATCAGATTAAGGATGTCTTTTTCAGCCGGTAGCTGCCCCTCCGCCACCAGGCCGCGCTCGCGGGCCTTGGCCAGGATTTTGTCCTTGGCCAGGCCGCCGCCGTCGTCCGACACCTCGATCACGATGCTGCCGGATTCGTGGTAGGCATTCAGACGCACCGTGCCCTGGGCCGGTTTGCCGCGCTCAAGGCGCGTCGACGCGGCTTCGATGCCATGGTCCATGGCATTGCGCACCAAGTGCGTCAACGGGTCGCCAATGCGCTCGACGACGGTCTTGTCCAGTTCGGTTTCGCCACCGCCAATGCGCAGCACGATGTCCTTGCCCAGCTCTTTGGACACATCGCGCACCACGCGCTGGAAACGCGTGAACGTTGCGCCGATCTGCACCATGCGCAAGGTCAGCGCCGAGTCTCGCACCTCTTCCACCAGCCGCGATAAGAGGCTGGTGGCCTCGATCATCTCGCCGATGCCACTGCGCACCGCCACCAGGTTGGCGCCGGCGCCGGCGATGATCAGCTCGCCGACCAAGTTGATCAGTTGATCCAGTTTGGCGGCGTCCACCCGAATCAGATTGCCTTCGTTGTGGGTCGCACCTTTGCTGGCCTTGGTCGACAGCGCTAATGAGTCCTGCGAACCGTCAGGCTCTGCAGGTGCGGCGCCAGGCGTTGGCGCATCCTGCTCGGTGAGGGCCGCAACCTGGGCATCGGTCAGGGTGCCGCAGCGTACCAACAGCGCCAGCAGCTCGGCATTGTCTTGCGGCAGAGCATCAATGTGCTCACGACAGGCCTGGACACTGGCCTGCGGCGCCAGGATCAGC
The DNA here is from genome assembly GCF_023148575.1 of Pseudomonas sp. EYE_354. Classification (NCBI taxonomy): domain Bacteria; kingdom Pseudomonadati; phylum Pseudomonadota; class Gammaproteobacteria; order Pseudomonadales; family Pseudomonadaceae; genus Pseudomonas; species Pseudomonas sp. EYE_354. The sequence goes on along the minus strand of NZ_JAHXNQ010000006.1, from coordinate 77,926 downwards.
ACCAGGGCGTCATCACGGACAAAATCAAAGGCGCCGTCGATAACCTCGCGGGACGCATCAGTGAGCAGCGCCAGTTCAAAGCCCAGGTAGTTGGTTTCGGGGTCCATCGATTGCAACGAGGGCAACGCGTCGAACACAGTGACGGTGTGCAGTACCTGCCCCAGCGTGCTCAGGTAGCGCAGAAATGCCAGAGGGTCCATGCCATTGCGCAGTACATCCGGACCAAAGCGCAGCGAAAGATGCCAGTGACCCGCACCCGCCTCGTGGCCGATCGTTGGGGGTGTATCGTCAGGGCCGGGGGCCACGCTCGCTAACGGCGCGTCCAGGTACTGCGCCAGACGCGCGCCAAGGCGCTGCCCCTGCAGTTGCAGCGGTTCGTCCAGCCGATCAAGGTGGCCGTCCTCGGCCAGCAGGTCGATCAGTTGGCTGATATGGTCACGGGCGTCGAGGAACAACGCACTCAACGCCTCGTCGACCCGCACTTCCAGGCTGCGCACCCGATCCAGCACGCTCTCGGCGACGTGGGTGAATTCCACGATAGGCATCAGGCCAAACAGGCCGGCCGAACCTTTGATGGTGTGAGCCACGCGAAACAGGCCGTTGATGGTGTCCAGGTCCTGCGGCGACTGCTCGATCTGCAGCAACGCATCTTCCATCTGCAACAGCAATTCGCGGCTCTCGGCGATGAACGTCTGCAGCACGTCATCCATGTTCATGGGCTGGGCCATACCGTCATGCTCCAACCGATACGGTGAACGAGGGGTTGGCGAAGTAATCATCAAGGCCGCTCACCCGCAGGGCTTCGATCACCGTGGCGCTGGGGTTGCTGAGCACCAACTGGGTGCCTTCCTTGAACGATTCACGCTTGATCAGGATCAACAGCTGCAAGCCGGCGCTGTCCAGTTCGTCGACATTGGACAGGTCCAACTCAACCTCATGGGCCAGGGGAAACAGCGACAACAACACTTCTTTTTGTTCAGTGGCCGTGTAGATCGTCAGCGGGCCTTCCATGACCTGGATTCGGCGCAGCATCGGGACAGTGCTTTTCATGGAAACCTCCTGGCCAGCGCTCGCTGGTCATCGCTATGGCAGGATCAACTTGGAAACCGCAGTGAGCATTTGCGCGGGCTGAAACGGCTTGACCATCCACGCCTTGGCACCGGACGCCTGACCCTGCTGCTTCATCGCATCACTGGCCTCGGTGGTCAGCATGATGACCGGGGTGAACTTGTAGGCCGGCAACAGCTTGGCGGCCTTGACGAAGCTGAGGCCGTCCATGTTCGGCATGTTCACATCACTGACAATCAGGTGGATTTTGCGACCATCGAGCTTGCTCAGCGCATCGCGGCCATCGCAGCCTTCAATCACGTCGTAACCCGCGCCCTTGAGCGTGATGCTCACCACCTGCCGGATGGAAGCCGAGTCGTCGACGATCAGAATGGTTTTGCTCATCGGAAAAGCTCCTCTAGAAAAAGGTGATTTCGCTGGCGTCAGCCTTGGCGTGGGTCTTGCCGCCGTGGATGGCGTGTTGCTCGGGCATGGTGTAGGTCCGTGACAGCTCCTGCAGCCAACGCTCGCTGGCCATCGGCGCCAACGCCTGTCCGTCCAGGCGCGAGGCGTGACGCTCGCTCAACTGCAGCTGTAATTTGTCCAGGTCGCTGGTGATCAGCGCCAGCATCTGGCTGACACGATCCTGAAACTGCAAGGCGACCAGCACCTGGGCAATCTCGTTGGCGACGTTGGCGTTCTGTTGCTGCAGGTCATGGCTGTTACCCACGATGCGCTGGGCGGTACCGCGAAAATGTTCGATGACCTGCGACACCACCCGCTCCGAGTCCGCGAGGGTCAGGGTGTCTTGTTCGGCATGGTGACGGGACATTTGCACCGTGCGGGCAATGGCCGCATTGACGGTGTTGACGGTCTCACTGATCTTGCGCCCGGTTTCGCCGGACATACTCGACAGCTTGCGCACTTCATCGGCGACTACGGCAAACCCGCGGCCGGCCTCACCGGCACGTGCCGCTTCAATGGCCGCGTTCAGCGCCAATAGGTTGGTTTGACTGGCAATGTCGCCGACAAACGTGGCCATCTGCTGGAGCTGCTCCGTGAACCCGGAAAGCTGCATAACTTCCTTGAGTTCGTTCTCCTTATTGGACAACGCAGCGCGCAGGGCCAGGACGATGGAGTTGAGGTCGCGCTGGCCGACTTCCAGCAAATCCACCAGTTGCCGGGAAGCGTCTTGCGCGCCCTGGCTGGACACGCTGTGACTGATGTCCGATGACAGCGTACCGAAGCGTTCGCTGAGCTTGAGGATGGAGGTTTCACTGAGTTCACGCGCCGCTTCAATCTGCCTCGACCAGATAGGCAGTACCTGGATGCAGACGTCGGCCAGGCCGTCGTCGACGGCCGCGGCTGCCGGGGCGTAGTGCGGTTGCGACAGCGGCTTGCTGTACCCCTGATAACGACGGTGTGCGAACCAGCCCAGCCCGGCGCATACCACGAACAGCGCGCTCCCCGCCACGACCGCCCCGCCGCTGAAACCGTCGCCGTAGGCCACCGCCAGGCTGCCGAGCAGACCGGCCGTCGTCACCGGAAACAGCGTCAATGTGGCCGAAGGGCTTGGGGTCTGTTCACTCACGGTTTGTCTCCCGGTCAGCGCCTGTCGTCGCCGATGGATCGGCAGCGCGATGGCTTGGGAGCAATGCTGGCGCAATAATGGCACCGCCACCATCAGAGCATCCCTATTCTGGGGTAGGGATACCGGGAGACCGGGTAGGAAAATCCCTACCCCAAGTGGCTGATCAGGAAATGCCCAACGTCATGGCAAAGCGCACGATGTCCGCCGTCGAGCTGAAGCCCATTTTTTCCATCAGGCGGGTCTTGTGGGTACTCACGGTTTTGTTACTGATGACCAATTGTTCGGCAATCTGGTTGACGCTCATGCCGTGCGCCAGCAGGCGCAGGATCTGGAATTCGCGATCAGACAAGCTTTCGACATAGGTCTGTTGCTTCAAACCGCTGCTTTGCAGCGCAATCTGCTCAGCCAGACCAGGGTCCAGGTAACGCTGGCCACTGACCACTCGACGCATGGCCGCCAATAACGTTTCGGGATCGCGGTCCTTCGTCAGATAGCCGAGTGCTCCGGCGCGCAAAGCGCGTTGGGCGATGTGGATTTCGTTATGCATGCTTAACACCAGGATCGGCAGATCCGGGTACTGGGTGTGCAAGCGGGCAATCAGAATCTCACCACTGATGCCCGGCATATTCATGTCCAGCAGCAACAGGTCGATCTCAACCTCACGCAACAGCTCGATCACCTGCGCGCCGCTCTCGGCTTCGGCCACCACCTGCACGTCGGCCACCAGGGTAAACAGCTGCTTGAGTCCTTCGCGCATGATGGTGTGGTCATCAGCGATCAGCATGCGAATCATCAATACGTATCCTTATGCATTGGGATAAACGCCTGGACCGTGGTGCCCTGTCCGGGGTGACTGAAAATAATGACTTTGCCGCCCAACATCACACCGCGCTCACGCATGCCGGCCAGGCCCAGGGTCTGGCGTGTGAGGGCATCCGGTTCAAACCCTTTGCCGTTGTCCTGCACCTCCAGTAACCAGTGCGTGTCCTGTGGGGTCAGGGTAACGCTGACCTGTGTGGCTTCGGCGTAGCGCGCAATGTTGGTCAGCGACTCCTGAACGATGCGAAACGCGGCGGTAATGTGGGTATCGGGCAGCGTCAACGGAATCGAAGGCAGGTGCAGCTCGCACGGCACCAGGGTCAGGGTGACGAACTCGGTGGTCAGCCATTCGAGCCCCGACACCAAGCCCAGGTTCAAGGCGGATGGGCGCAGGCTGGTGGACACATTGCGTACGACCTGAATCGTCTTGTCGGTCAGCCCCATCAAGCGTTCGACCTGAGGCGCCAGGTCCGGTGTAGTGGCGCCGAACTGAAACCTTAATAACGAGATGCCCATGCGCAAGGCGGTGAGGTGCTGGCCCAGCTCATCGTGGATTTCCCGGGCGATCAGTTTGCGTTCCTCTTCCCGTGCCGTTTCGCGGCGGGTCGACAGGTCGCGCAACTGCGCGTTGGAATTGGCCAGGCGCCGCTCCGCCGCGCGCAGCTTGGAAATATCCCGGCCCACCGCCAGCACGCTGACCACCCGCTGGCCATCAACCTCCGGGACAAAATGGATCAGCACTACCTTGGGCGCCGTCTTTAGTCCCGAGAGCCGAAACTCCTGTTCGGTGGCCTTGTTTTCACGAATGACTTGGGCCACCAATTCACGGAACAACTGAGATTGGTGATTGTGGGGCGCCACCGATTCCAGGGGCATGCCCATCAGCTCGGGCCACGCGTCGCCTACCCAGGCTCTCAGCCGCGCATTGACGTAGAGCACTTCACCTGCCGCGCTCAGCCGGGCGACCGCGTCGGGGCTGTTCTCCACCAGCGTATTGATGTCGTGCTGGCGCTCCAGTTCTTTTTGCCGGGCACGGGTCAGCAGCGTTGTGTCGCGGCTGATCACCAGGATTCGCGAGACCGCGCGCCCCGAGTCCGCCACCGGCACCAGGGTGAAGTGCAGGGTACGGACTTCGCGACGCACGAGCATGGCCTCATCCGACTCCACCACACGGCCGGCCACCCGGCACTGCTCGCACAGTGCCTGGAGTGTTTGCGCGCTCAACCGACCGAACATCGCTACCAGCGTCGCACCGATGATCTCCCTGTGGGGTTTGCCCAGCGCCCGTAACAAGGCCGGGTTGGCGTCGACACAGCGCACCTCGCCTGACGGCGTGGTCTCCAGCAGCAGAAGCATGTCCAGGGTATGGTCAAAAATGTCCCGGTAGCGCCGCTCGCGTTCGCGCAGCAAGGACTCCGACTGCCAGCGCTCGATCGCGATTGCAGCAATGTGACAGGTTTGCCGCACGTGCTGAACATCGCTGTCGTCCACCACCGAACCGGGCGATCGCGACAATTCGAACACCCCCAACATCTGCCCTTGTTGGTCCATGATCGGCTCGGACCAAGGGGCACAAGCCTCTTCTGCCAGTGACGAAACGGCGGTCGCGGTTGTCGCCAGGCGGGTGCCGAAAGACTCCACAAGCTGTACGCGGCAGGACCGATGGGGCAAGGCCAATTGCACATAGCCCACCAGCAGCGTCAGCGTCTGTTCCAGGGACGCGCCCGTCGCCATGCGTTCGAAGATCCCCAGCCGCGCGTCTTCCAGCAACTGTTGCCTGCGCAGCTCGGTGATGTCATGGGCCAGCGAGAGCACGCCGACCACCTCACCACTCTGATTGCGCTCGGCCATCAGGCTGACCGCACAGCTCACATAACCCAGGCCGTTGGCGACGGCCCAGCTGTCCACGAACTGCGCCGTTTCGCCCGTTGCCACGACACGGCGCAATTGGCTGACGTAGTCCCTGGCCTCGCCATCCGGGCACAGGCCAATCACCTCGTCGTTAGACTTGCCGGTCAGGCGCCGGTAAGCCGGGTTGACATAGGTGCGTAACAGGTTGCGGTCGTAACGGACAATGATGTTCGGGGAGTTTTCCGCCAGGGTGAGAAACTTGAGCTCACTGCCCATCAATGTTTCGCGCAGTTGCCAATTCTCGGTGATGTCTTCCAGTTGCGAGACAAAACACGCCGGTTGCCCTTGATCATCTCGCACCAGGCCGACGGTCAGGCGCCCCCAGATCACGCGCCCGTCGCGATGAATATAGCGTTTGTGCAAGGTCGCACCCGCCCGCGCACCGGACTTCAATTCCTCGATCAGTTGCCTGCCGACCTCGTGGTCGTCCGGGTGAGTCAGCGCCATGAACGTGGTGCGTTGCAGCTGCGCTTCGCTGTAACCGAGCAACGTGCAAATGACCCCGTTGGCGCGCAGCCAACGCCCCTCGAGTGACACGAGTGCCAAACCGGTGCCGGAAGAGTCGAAAATAGACCTGAGCGGGATCTCCGAATAACTGTCGGCGGCAGGCAGCGGGATCGATGGCGCCTGCCGGGCGACCACCTCGACCATAAAATAATCGTCGCGCCACAGCGTCAGGGACACATCCAACAGGCCATCACCCTCGCCCACTGCCGAGAACGATGCACGACCATTCCCGGCCGCTTTCTCCAGCGCGAGGTAAAAAAGCCAATGGTCTTCGGGACGCAGCCGGGCGACAAATTCGCCGCCGACGCCTGCCCACGGGCCACTGTGAAGCTGATAGAACGCCGCATTGCCGGTGACCACCCGCCCCGCCCGGTCCAGCGCAGCCACAGCGCCCGACAGGCATACAAGGACGCTCTCCAGGGTTCGCACGCTGTCGTCGTCAATCAGGGTGGGTGCGTGGCCATTCATGGTTGCCAATACCTCGGACGTGCAAACGCTGGCTCACAACGGAGCGGGGGTCGACCACACGCAGGGCACCTCACCCCGCGGTGGCACCATGATATTACGTGCAGTCTCCTCGCAAAGGCTTAGTGCTTTGGTCGAAGGCCGGCGCGCTATCACGACAAAACCGACTGCACTCACGCTCACTTGTACAAAATCGCTTGATGAATATCCTCCAGCGCCATGATGCGCTGGGCCGCGTTGAGCTTGATGGCTTCCTTGGGCATGCCGAACACCACGCAACTGGCTTCGTCCTGGGCGACGGTGGCGGCGCCGGCCTCAAGCATCTCCTTGAGTCCGCGCGCGCCGTCGTCGCCCATGCCGGTCATGATGATGCCGGTGGCGTTTTTGCCGGCGAACTTGGCCACCGAGCGAAACAGCACGTCCACAGAAGGCCGGTGCCGGTTAACCAGTGGCCCATCGATGACCTGGGCGTGATAAAAGGCGCCGCTGCGGTTGACCATCAAGTGCTTGCCGCCTGGCGCGATCAGGGCCAGGCCGGGCAGGATGCGGTCGTTGTTACGCGCTTCGCGCACCTCGATCTCGCAGACGCTGTTGAGGCGCTCGGCAAACGAGGCGGTGAATTTTTCCGGCATGTGCTGCACGATCACCATGCCTGGGCACACCCTCGGCAGTGCCGTCAGCACCGCTTCCAGCGCCTGAGTGCCGCCGGTGGAGGTGCCGATGGCGACGATGCGCTCGGTGGTCTGCGCCATGGCGTGGCCATTGGCGGCGGGCAGAATCGCATCCGCTGTGAGCTTGCTGGGCGGGGCCAGTGCGGGAGCAGCGCTGCGCTTGCCCAGGTTCTTCACATTGGAATTGGCCGCGGCGCGGATCGCCGCCACCAACTCGGCGGCCGATTCGATCAGAAAGTTCTTCAAGCCGGTCGTGGGTTTGGTGATGATCTCTACCGCGCCGGCCGACAGCGCCTGCAGGGAGGTTTCCGCGCCTTTCTGGGTCAGCGAGGAACAGATCACCACCGGCGTCGGCCGCTCACTCATGATTTTCCTGAGAAAGGTGATGCCGTCCATGCGCGGCATCTCGACGTCCAGCACGATCACGTCCGGCCATTCGCGGGCGAGTTTGTCCATGGCGAAGATCGGGTCGGACGCGGCGCCCATCACGTGAATATCCGGCGTGTCAGCGAGAATCGCCAGCAATACCTGACGCACCACGGCCGAGTCATCGACCAGCAGCACACTGATTTTTTTGGTAGGCATCTTGTTGAAGTATTCCCATTGGTTGGTGCCGAACCCAGACGTTGCCGTTCCACAGGTCGAACATGATCGTGCGGTAACCGGTGCTGCCCATGTCCTGGGCCGTCAGGTGCAGGTGATAGTGCTCGGCCAGGGACAAAGCTGCGCGGATATTCAGGCTGGCCACGTCCTGCGTCGGCAACTGGCACTGCTGGCCGAGAAACATTTTGCCGCCGCCGAACAACTTGACCTGGTAATCCCGTGCATGAGTGCCATTGGCCTGGGTGTGTCGCAGCAGCAGTTCCATGGCTTCGTCGGCATAGCGGCCGTCCAGCGGTTGATGGCTGCGCAGGCGCCCCGGCAGCATGAAGTGACACATGCCGCCGATCAGCCGCTGCGGGTGCCAAAAGGTGATCGCTACACAAGAGCCAAGCAAGGTGCGCAGGCGCGTTGGCCGCGTCGCAAAGCTGACCTGGCCAGGCGCCAACACCACTTCGGTCGCATCGACAGGCTTTTTCATGGCTTGCGGTAAATCGACGGCGCCACCAGCTTCAGGGTGTCATTCACACCATTGAGGCTTTCGGAGTGACTGATGATGAAATAACCGCCGGGCTTAAGCAGCGGCAGCAGACGCGCGACCACCTGGCTCTTGGTCTGCTGGTCGAAATAAATCATCACGTTGCGCAGAAAGATCACCTCGAACTCACCCAGGGCCGGCAGCGCTTCGTTGAGGTTGACCTGAACAAAGTTGACGCGATTACGCAGCGCCTTGTCGATCAGGAACGTGCCCTCCTGGCGGCCAATGCCCTTGAGGCAGTACTTGGTCAGCAACGGTGGCGGCAGCGTGCCGGCGCGCTCCATGGCGTAATGCCCGGTACGCGCCTTGGCCAGCACCTGGGTGCTGATGTCCGAGCCGATCACTTCCCAGGGGGTGGTGCCCAGGCTCTCGGCCAGGGTCATTGCCAGACTGTAGGGTTCTTCGCCCGACGAACTGGCCGCGCTCCACACGCGGAAGACCTTGCCCGGCGCAGCGTTCGGCAACACCTGTTGACGCAGGAAGTCGAAGTGCTTGGGCTCGCGGAAAAAATAGGTTTCGTTGGTGGTCAATAAATCCAGCGCCACCTGCAGTTCGCCCTTGCGCTGGTCATTCATGATCAGCTTGAAATACTCACCATAGCTGTGCAGCTCATAGTGTTTGAGACGCTTGAACAGGCGTCCTGCGACCAGGGCTTTCTTGGCGGGCGACAGGTTGATACCCGCCGCGCGGTACAGCCAGCTCTGGAACTGACCGAATTCACGATCATCGATGGAGGCGGTATCTGGCATGGTCGGGTCTCAATGCGGATCAGGGTCGAGGGCCGCCTGACCACCCTCGGCGAGGCTGGACATCTCATCGATGGACAACACTTTGTCCACCTCCAGCACAATCACGAACTTGCCGTCGACCTTGGCCATACCGCTGATGAAGTCGGCGCGAATCCGCGCGCCGAAGCTCGGCGGCGGCTCGATTTGCGCGGCAGGGATCTCCTGCACGGCGGACACCGTATCGACCAGCAACCCGATGTCCTGGGGCTGGCCCTCGTCGGTGCTCGCCTCGATGATGATCACGCAGGAACGCCGGGTGATCGCCGAGTTGGCCCGCCCAAAACGCGCCGACAGGTCAACCACCGGCACCACCGCGCCACGCAGGTTGATCACCCCGCGTACAAACGCCGGCATCATCGGCACCACCGTCAGACTGCCGTATTCGATAATTTCCTTGATCCCCAGGATGCCGATAGCGAACATTTCGCCACCGAGCATAAAGGTCAGGTACTGCGCATCCTCATCCACCGCCGCAGCGGTTTGCCGAGTCGTCATCACTGCGCCCATTTCACTCTCCCTTGTAGGCCCGCATTGATCGTGTGATCAGAAACGGGTGAATTCCGATTCGTCCGGCGCGCTGGCCATGCTGTAGGCGAACGCCTTGCGCGGTGCCGGCGCTTTCGGGCGCGGCGGCTGGCGGTTGGGCTTGCTGCCGGGGCTGTCCACACTGCTGCTTTGCGCGGCCGCTTTGGTCGCGGAATCCAGCACGAAGAAACTCATGGCCTGTTGCAGTTGCTCGGCCTGGCTGCTCATTTCTTCGGCGGTGGCGGCCAGCTCTTCACTGCTCGAGGCATTTTGCTGGGTCACCTGATTGAGCTGGGTCATGGCCGTGTTGATCTGCGCGACACCGGCGGCCTGTTCCTCGGACGCGGCGCTGATTTCCTGCACAAGGTCGGATGTCTTGTTGATGGAGGGCACCATTTCGTCGAGCAACTTGCCGGCTTTCTCGGCCATGTCCACGCTGCTGGAAGACAATTCGCCGATTTCCTGGGCGGCAACCTGGCTGCGTTCGGCCAGCTTGCGCACTTCGGCGGCCACCACGGCGAACCCCTTGCCGTGCTCGCCGGCCCGCGCGGCTTCAATGGCGGCGTTGAGGGCCAGCAGATTGGTCTGGTAAGCGATGTCATCAATGATGCTGATGCGCTGGGCGATTTTCTTCATCGCCACCACCGTCTGCTGCACCGATTCGCCGCCCTCGGTGGCTTCCTTGGCAGCCTTGCTGGCCATGCCGTCGGTGACTTTGGCGTTTTCGGTGTTCTGGTTGATGCTGGCGCTCATCTGCTCCACCGAGGCGCTGGTTTCCTCGACGCTCGCAGCCTGTTCACTGGTGGCCTGGCTCATCGATTGTGCGGTGGCACTGACCTGCTCGGAGGCACTGGCCAGGTTATCGGCGGCATTGCGCACTTCGCCGATGATATGCGCCAGCTTGCCGACCATGTTGCGCATGGCGTTGAGCACCATGCCGGTTTCGTCTTTGGTTCCAGGCTCGATGTGGGCGTTGAGGTTGCCTTCGGCCAGTTGCTCGGCCGCCAGCGCGGCTTGCTTCAACGGGCGGGAAATGATGCGGGCGATGAATATCGCCAGGCCCAGGCCAATCAACAGGGCCGCGACCAATACCGCGATGATTGACAGGCGTGAGCTTTCGTACAGCGCCGAGCCCTTGTCACCAGAGACCGTCGCGCCGGCGTCATTGAGTTCGACCATTTTCTGCAGACGGTTGGTCACCTCATCGAAATGCTCCTTGGACTCGCCCCTGAGCAAGCTGCGCGCCTGGGTATCGAGGTTCTGCCGGGAGAACTCGAGCAACTGCTTGCTGCTTGCCAGGTAGGCATCCCACGCGCTTTTCACGCTTGCCAGGAGCTGACGGTCTTCTTCGTTGGACAGCAACTGCTCATAGGTGCCCATGCGGGTTTCGAACTGTTGACGTGACTCAGCGGCTTCACGCTCGGCTTGGGTCTTTTCCTCGGCGATCTCGGTACCGATGTGGCGGTTTTCTTTCAAGCGGTAGTTGGCGGCATAAAACCGCATGCCCGCCGCGGCGCGCATGGAGGGCATCCAGTTGCCCTTGATGTCCTGGGCCGCCTGGTTGACCGCACCGAGCTGGAGGATGGCGAAGACACCCATGACTGCAGTGAGCGCCAGGACCACCAGGAATGAGCTGATCAACTTGGTGGAAATTTTAAGATCGTAGAACCATTTCATCGGGGGAACCTCCATGGAATTGCAAAGACGTCAGCGAGCGACGACCGGCGGCGACTGAGGCGCCTGGGGCGTGCGGGCTTCCAGTTGTACGATTTGGTTGAGCAGTGCCGGGACATCCAGGATCAGGGCCACGGCACCGCTGCCCAATATGGTCGAGCCGCTGATGCCGCGCAGTGCGCCGAACAACTTGCCCAGGGGTTTGATCACGGTCTGGAATTCACCGAGCAGGTCATCCACCACCAGCCCGGCCTTGTGCTCGGCGTAGCGCACCACCACCACGTTCTGGCGGCGCGCCGCCGGCCCTTCGTGGCTGAAGTGATCGCGCAGGTCCACCAGCGGCAACACCTCGCCCCGCAAGTCCAGGTAACCGTTGTCGCGGCTGGACTGGCGCTGGCGCTCATCCAGTTCGATACATTCCTGGACCATGTCCAGGGGAATCACGTAGGTGGATTGGTCGATGCCGACCAGGAAGCCATTGATGATCGCCAGGGTCAGGGGCAGGCGAATGCGTACCACGGTGCCCTGGCCGGGACGGCTGTCCAGGTCGACGGTGCCGCGCAGCAAGGTGATATTGCGTTTGACCACGTCCATGCCGACGCCACGCCCGGACAGGTTGGTCACCGCCTCGGCGGTCGAGAACCCCGCCTCGAAGATCAGGTTGTAGATTTCCTGGTCGGTCAGCACTGCACCGCTGGCGACCAACCCGCGCTCCTGGGCCTTTTGCAGAATACGCTCGCGGTTGAGCCCGGCGCCGTCGTCGGCGATTTCAATGACGATGTTGCCCGAGTCATGGTAGGCATTGAGGCTCAAATGGCCCTTGGCCGACTTACCGGCGGCACGCCGTGCATCGGCGCTTTCGATACCGTGGTCCATGGCGTTGCGCAGCAGGTGCATCAGCGGGTCGCCAATCTTCTCGACCACGGTTTTGTCCAGTTCGGTTTCCGCGCCGCTGATGATCAGCTCGATGTCCTTGCCCAGTTCCTGGCTGATATCGCGCACCACGCGGCGAAAACGGTTGAACGTGTCACCGATGGGGATCATGCGCAAATGCAGGGCGCCATCAAGGATCTCTTCCACCAGCCCGGACACGGTCGAGGTGGCCTCCTGCAAAGGGTCGTTGTTGCAAGAGCGCGCCAGCAGACTTGCGCCGGCGCTGGCGATCACCAATTCGCCGACCAGGTTGATCAACTCGTCGAGCTTGTCGGCGTTGACCCGCACGTAATTGCCGTCGCGGCTTTTCGTCTCGCTGTTCGCCGGCGCGCGTTGCGGCGCGGTCGCCACCAAGTTTTGCTCGCTCTGGCCAGCCACGTCGCTGGCGATGGCCACCAGAGTGCCCGGCACTTGCTCGACGGCACGGATGTGCACCTCACAGTCGTCACGCACGAAGTCGAACACTTCGTTGAGGGTGGCGTGGCTGGCGCTCGAACGCAGTTCGATCTCGAACCCCAGGTAGCAGCTTTCCGGGTCCCAGCGATCCAGCGGAGGGAGGGTGTCCGTCAGGGTAGCGACCTGCAGCAACTGCCCCAACGTTTCGAGGTAACGCAGAAATGACAGCGGGTCCATGCCATTGCGGAAGACATCCACACCGAAGCGCAGGGAGATGTGCCACAGCACGTCAGCGGATGGGCCTGCATCGGTCACCGCTACCTCGGCCGTTGGCGTGGCGACGTCCTGTGCCTGAAACGCGCGCAGCGCCTCACGCAATAACGCCTCACGTTCGAGAGCCTCAGGCGTTAGTGCTTCGCCCCGATTGGCGACGACCTCGATCAACTCGAGCATGTGGTCGCCGCTCTTGAGCAGCACGGCGATCAGCGCGGCGTCCACGGCGACACTGCCGTCGCGCAAGCGGTCGAGTACGTCCTCGACAATATGCGTAAAGCCCACCACCGGCTCAAGGCCGAACAGCCCCGCGGAACCCTTGATGGTGTGCGCGGCGCGGAAAATCGCACCAATGGCATCGCTGTTGTCAGGCTCGCTTTCCAGTTGCAGCAGGGATTGCTCCATGGCCTGCAACAGCTCGCGCGCCTCAACGATGAATGTCTGCTGTGCCTGATCGAGATTGATGCTCACCTGGACTTTCCTTGTCGATCAAAAAACATGGGACGCGCTGGCTATGAGGCCGCGCTACGACACAGTTGGAGCGCCTGCATGACCGCCTGGCTTTGGCCGGTCACGCTTAAGGCAGTACCGGCAATGCCCGCCTCACGCTCAAGCACCGCGAGTAACTGCAGACCGGCGCCATCCATTTCCGTGACCTGTGACAGGTCCAGTTCCAGGCGGGGCGTGGCCCCCATCTGCGGCAGCAGTGCAGCCGCCAGTTCCGCCACCGTGTAGATCGTCAGCTCGCCGTCAATGCGCACGCGGGCGGTGTCATCGAGCACTTCAGTGGTTATCGGCATGGGGCCTCCTGGCGCCGGCGGTCAAGGCAGGATCAGTTTGGACACTGCGGCCAGCATCTGCGCCGGCTGAAACGGCTTGACCACCCACGCCTTGGCGCCGGCGGCCTGACCCTCGGCCTTCTTCGACTCCTGGGACTCGGTGGTCAGCATGATGATCGGGGTGAACTTGTAGTTGGCCAGCTTCTTGACCTCTTTGACGAAGGTAATGCCGTCCATGTTGGGCATGTTCACGTCACTAATGATCAGGTGCACTTTCTGCCCGGTCAGCTTGCTCAGGGCATCCTTGCCGTCGCTGGCCTCGATGACGTCATAACCGGCGCTTTTCAAGGCAATGCCGACCACCTGCCGCACACTGCTGGAGTCGTCGACCACTAATACGTTCTTCGCCATGATGGGCTCCTAAAAAAAGGTGATGTCTTGAGAATTCTGCTGCACCGCCGCCTCGCCATGATGGAGGCGACGCTGCTCGTCAGTGGCATAGGTGGCCTCCATCCGCGCCAGCCACTGCCGGGCGTCGACGGCCACCACTTGGTCCGGGGCCTGGTGCGCCTGCTGCAGGTGGTCATGCAGGGCGTGGATGTTGTCGCGTACGTGGCTGAGGATCTGGCTGACCCGATCCTGGAATTGCAGGTTGACCAACACCTCGGTCATCTCGTCACGGATGCCGTAGCTTTCCTGCTTGAGCAGGTTGGCGGAGTCGGCCAGGCGCCCGGTGATGTTCTGGAAGCGCTCGAGCACCAATTGAATACTGTTTTCGGACTCTGCTACCGAGTGGCTGTCCTGGTCGGCACTGCTGGAAGCGGCCTGCACCAACTGCGTGATGGCGTTATTGATGATGTCGACCTTGGCCGACATCTGCTGGCCGGTTTCACTGGACTTGCTCGACAGGCTGCGCACCGCGTCAGCCACCACCGCGAAGCCGCGACCGGCCTCTCCGGCACGTGCCGCTTCGATGGCGGCGTTGAGCGCCAGCAGGTTGGTTTGCGCGGCAATCGCCGCCACATCGGCGGCCATGGTGCGCAGCTCGCCGGTATAGGCCGTGAGGCTGCGCACCTGGGCCAGGGTCTGGTCACGGCTGGTTTGAGTGGCCTTGAGTGAATTGATCACCTGGCTCAGTTCGCTGTCACTGCGCGCCAGCACTTCGAGCGCACCGTCGGCGGCCTGGCCGTCCAATTCACCGGCGGCGTGTTGCGAGGCTTGCACGGTTTCCTGCAAGCGTGTGGCGATCCCGGTGAATCGGTCGGCCAGGCTCACAATCGCTTCTTCGGTCTGATGCCGCGAACTTTCCACCTGTTTGGCCCAGATCGGCATGGCGCCGAGCAACACCTCATCGAGTTGCGCGCGCGAAGCAATGCTCCTTTGCGCCGCGTCGTCTTCGGACTGATCCGCCTGGGCCCGGGCAATGGCCCGCTGCACTGCGCTGCGCTGCGAACCGGCGCTCCAGGCACAGGCACCGAGACCGATCAAAACCAGCGCAGCGCAGGCCAGCAGGTTGGTCAACGAGGCCGATTGCGACAGTATCCATGCAACGGCAGGCACAACCGGGATCAAGGCAAACCAGCAAAAGCGCGGATGGACAGCAGAGGCGGTGCGGACAGAGTGACGCTGGGTCATGAATTCGATCCTTGAACGTTGTTGCGGATATAGGCGACATAGGGGTTATCTGCCCTGCCCCTGACAACTTTAGAGCCGCTGCATGCCTTCCGTCCGATTTGTGACAGACGGATGACCGCACAAGCGCCGCGCGCACCGTGAGCCTTGCCTCATGTGCAGAGTATTAAAGCTGAACCAATGGGAATATCCACTCGCGCACCCTGCGCCAGGCCGTCAGGACTTCAGGTTTTTCACACTGGCAAATGTCGACTCCCCGCGCGCCTGCTCCAACGCACTCATCGGCATGGGTGCCGGCACCGTCTGAATGATGGGTTTGAGCGCGACAACGCGCTCATCCGTGGTCACCAGGCGTTCGTCGCTGGGGGGCACGCCAAAGTACTCGCGGTAGCATTTGGAAAAGTGCGGCGTGGACACAAAGCCGCAGAGCACCGCCAGCTCTACGATGGAGATGGGGGTTTGTTTGAGCAACTGACGCGCGCGGATCAGCCGCAGCCTGAGGTAGTAGCGTGACGGTGAGCAGCGCAAGTACTTCTGGAACATCCGCTCGAGCTGACGGCGCGACAGGGCCACATACTCCGCCAACTGGTCGAGGTTGATCGGTTCCTCGAGGTTGGCTTCCATCAGCGCGACGATTTCCTGCAACTTCGGTTGCTGCGTGCCGAGCATGTGCTTGAGCGGCACGCGCTGGTGGTCTTGTTCATTGCGCATGCGCTCGTACACGAACATGTCGGAGATGGCCGCTGATAGTTCGTGTCCATGATCACGCCCGATCACGTGCAGCATCATGTCCATGGGCGCAGTGCCGCCGGAACTGGTCAGGCGATCACGGTCGAGGGTGAACACGCTGGCACTGAGGGTCACCCGTGGGAAGGCTTCCTGCATGGCGGCCAGCCACTCCCAATGCACGCTGCATTCAAAACCGTCGAGCAGCCCTGCCCGCGCCAATACCCAACTGCCGGTGCAGATGCCACCCAGGCGCTTGGAATAACGTGCCTGGGCGCGCAGCCACTTAACCAGTTCGCCGGTCACGGTGCTTTGAATCCCGGTACCGCCACAGACAAACACGATATCGGCGGGCGGCGCGTTGTCTATTGACCCGTCGGGGGTGATCGGCATGCCATCGCTGGCCCACACCGGGTGACCGTCGCAGCTGGCGGTATGCCAACGGTAGAGCTCCTGGCCCGACAGCTGGTTGGCCATACGCAGCGGCTCCACCGCAGAGGCCAATGAGATCAGCGTGAACTGATCCAGCAGCACAAACACCACGCGGGTGACGGGGCGAACGCTCATGGCCGCGAGGCGATGGGCATCGGTTTGCGCACGAGGTCGGGTTGCCGCGCGGTGAGCACGCCGACCAGGGAGATCAACAACGCCAGTCCGATGGTCGACGACACCTCAAGACGATGCTCGGGCGTGAACAGCATCACCCCCAAGGCCGCGCAAATGAAGGCGATGACCACCCACGTCAGCCAGGGGAACAACCACATCTTGAAAGTCAGCGGGGTATTGCGTCGTTGCAGGATCTTGCGCATGCGCAGTTGCGAAACGGCAATCACCAGGTACACCACCAGTGCAATGGCCCCCGAACTGGCCAACAGAAACTGGAACAGCCCGGCCGGCATGAAATAACTGAGCAACGTCACGCCGGCCCCGAGCACGGTACTGGCGACCACGGCCGCCCTTGGCACGCTTGCGGCCGAGGTTTTTTTCATCAGCATCGGCGCATCCCCGCGCTTGCCCAGGGA
The DNA here is from genome assembly GCF_023148575.1 of Pseudomonas sp. EYE_354. Lineage (NCBI taxonomy): Bacteria > Pseudomonadati > Pseudomonadota > Gammaproteobacteria > Pseudomonadales > Pseudomonadaceae > Pseudomonas > Pseudomonas sp. EYE_354. The sequence goes on along the minus strand of NZ_JAHXNQ010000006.1, from coordinate 61,029 downwards.
ATACAGCATGCGCGAGGCAATGTAGATCGAGGAGTTCATGCAACTGGCCACGGCGATCAACACCACCACGTCCACCAGGATCTTGGCGTGGGGGATGTTCATCAACTCCAGCGCGCGCTGGTATGAGCCCACCGAGGCCAGCAGCGGGTCATTCCACGGCACCACGGAAATCACCACAAAGATCGACAACACGTAAAACACGCCGATGCGCCACATCACCGAGCGGGTCGCCCGGGCAATGTTCTGCGCGGGGTTATCGGACTCGGCCGCGGCAATCGTGACGGCCTCGGTGCCGATGAAACTGAACATGATGGTGATGAAGGCCCCGACCACCGCCGACAGCCCGTTGGGCGCAAAACCGCCATGTTCCTGCATCAGCGTGCTCAGGCCGCTGGCTTCCCGCTCGGGAATCCAGCCCATCAACACCGCGCCGCCCAGGCCGATAAAGCCGATGATCGCGATGACCTTGGCCATGGCAAACCAGAACTCGAACTCGCCGTACTTGGAGACGCTGAACAGGTTGGTAATCACCAACAAAAAGATCGACAACAAGGCAAACAGCCAAGCGTCGATCTGGGGAATCCACTGATTGAGGATATGCCCGGCGGCCAGGGCTTCGATGGGAATCACCAGCACCCAGAACCACCAATACAGCCAACCAATGGTGAACCCGGCCCAGCGCCCGATTGCCTGGTCGGCGTACGTGGAGAACGAACCGGTGTCGGGGTTGGCTACGGCCATTTCGCCGAGCATGCGCATGACCAACACCACCAGCAGTCCGGAAAACAGATAGGCCAGCATCACAGCCGGGCCCGCCGCCGCTATCGCGTGGCCGGAGCCGACAAACAACCCCGCGCCGATAATCCCTGCAATAGAGAGCATGGTCACATGCCGCGGCTTGAACCCCTGCGCCAGTTGGCCGTTTGAATCCTTGGAAATCGGGCTATTCATCGATGTTTTTATTCTCTGTGATCGACGTTAAGACGTACTGACTGGAGGGTCAGGCGATCATCATTTTTCAATGACGGGTCACATTACGCGGCATGCCTCTGGCCAAAATAGCCTCATTGCGGCACGGATTCGCCTGATAACGACACTGGCAGCGGCCGCGTCAGACGTTTGGGCGACGGGCCGTCTCCCATGGATACGGCGGCATGGGTGGCGCCAGCGGGTCAAGCGCATCGAGCGGTCGCAACACACGCGCCTGATGCCGGCCAGCTGTGGCAGAGAGGTTGCACCCCTGAACGGCTTTGTTTCAGCCGACGCAACAGTGCTTTGTCATCACAGCCATTGATAGGCCCCTAACGAAACCCCCATCCTAGAGGGCTCAGCTCGCCCTTATATCATTCCGAATGATAGTTACCTTTGCTTCATTCGATTCGTGACATAGCACCTCGCCGCGCATGATCCGCCCATCTCAAATACATTGGCGGATGCACCTCATGGAACAGTCACTCAAACATTTGCGCTTGCCCCTGGCGATTCTGGCCGTGGTGGTGATGAGCGCGTGCGGCAAGTCCCCGGAACAAGCAGCTGCCATGCCTGCGGCGAAAGTCAGTGTGGCCAAGGTGCTTGAGCAGCCAGTCAACGAGTGGGACGAGTTCACCGGCCGCCTGGAAGCACCGGAAACCGTACAGATCCGTCCGCGCGTGTCGGGCCAGATTGACCAAGTCGCTTTCACCGAAGGCGCTTTGGTCAAGAAAGGCGACGTGCTGTTCCAGATCGACCCGCGTCCGTTCCAGGCTGAAGTGCGTCGCCTTGAGGCCCAGCTGGCTCAAACCAAAGCCGCCGCCACCCGCAGTGATAACGAAGCCCAACGTGGCGAGCGCCTGCGCCAGAGCAACGCGATCTCCGCCGAACTGGCCGACTCGCGCACCACCGCCGCCCAGGAAGCCCGCGCCGCCGTCGCCGGGATCCAGGCGCAGTTGGACTTGGCCAAACTGAACCTGAGTTTTACCCGTGTCACCTCCCCCATCAGCGGCCGGGTCAGCCGTGCCGAAATCACCGCCGGCAATCTGGTAACCGCCGATGTGACGGCGCTGACCAGCGTGGTCTCCACCGATAAGGTCTACGCCTACTTCGACGCCGACGAGCGCGTGTACCTCAAGTACACCGAGCTGGCGCGTCAGGGCCGCCGCGGCGCCACCACGCCGGTGTACCTGGGCCTGTCCAACGAGACCGGCAACCCGCACCTGGGCCAGATGAACTTTGTCGACAACCAGGTCAACCCGGCCACCGGCACCATCCGTGGCCGCGCGGTGTTCGATAACAGCAAGGGCGAATTCACGCCCGGTCTGTATGCGCGCCTGAAGCTGGTTGGCAGCGGCACCTACTCCGCCGTTCTGATCAACGACGAGGCCGTGGGCACCGACCTTGGCAAGAAGTTCGTGCTGGTGATGGACGGCGACAAGCCGGCGTACCGCGCCGTGGAACTGGGGCCGAAGATCGAAGGGCTGCGCATCGTGCGCAACGGCCTGAACAAGGACGACACCATTATCGTCAAGGGCCTGCAACGCGTGCGTCCAGGTTCGCCGGTCGCGCCGGAAACCATTCCGATGGCCAGCAAGGAAACCCTCGCCGCCTTGGCCCAACAACGACAAGCGCTTGAAGCCAGCAACCTGGAGCAAGTGGCGCCGGATAAAGCCGCGCCCAAACTCGCAGCCGTTGCGACTCCACGCGGTTAAGGGATACGACTCACGATGAATTTTTCCAAGTTCTTCATTTCGCGGCCGATCTTCGCGGCGGTGCTCTCGCTGTTGATCCTGATCGCCGGCGCGATTTCGCTGTTCCAATTGCCGATCAGCGAATACCCGGAAGTGGTACCGCCCACCGTGGTGGTGCGCGCCAACTTCCCCGGCGCCAACCCCAAGGTCATCGGTGAAACCGTTGCAGCCCCGCTGGAACAAGCCATCACCGGTGTCGAGAACATGCTGTACATGTCCTCGCAATCGACCGCCGACGGCAAACTGACCCTGACCATCACCTTCGCCCTGGGCACCGACCTGGACAACGCACAGGTGCAGGTGCAGAACCGGGTGACCCGCACGCAGCCAAAGCTGCCTGAGGAAGTCACGCGCATCGGTATCACCGTGGACAAGGCCTCCCCCGACCTGACCATGGTGGTGCACTTGACCTCCCCGGATCAGCGCTACGACATGCTCTACCTGTCCAACTACGCGATCCTCAATATCAAGGATGAGTTGGCGCGTCTGGGTGGTGTGGGCGATGTACAGCTGTTCGGCATGGGCGATTACTCCCTGCGCGTCTGGCTGGACCCGAACAAAACCGCCTCGCGCAACCTCACCGCCACCGACGTGGTGACGGCGATCCGCGAGCAGAACCGCCAGGTCGCGGCCGGCGCCTTGGGCGCACAGCCTGCGCCGTCCGACACCAGCTTTCAGTTATCGGTCAATACCCAAGGGCGCCTGGTTACCGAGGAAGAGTTCGAGAACATCGTGATTCGCGCCGGCGCCAACGGTGAAATCACGCGCCTCAAGGACATCGCCAGAGTCGAACTGGGCTCCAGCCAATACGCGCTGCGCTCGCTGATCGATAACCAGCCGGCCGTTGCGATTCCGATCTTCCAGCGCCCCGGTTCGAATGCCATCGACATCTCCAACGATGTGCGCGCCAAGATGGCCGAGCTGAAAAAGAGTTTCCCGGCGGGTATGGATTACCGCATTGCGTACGACCCGACGATCTTTGTACGCGGTTCCATCGAAGCGGTTGTGCACACCCTGTTCGAAGCGCTGATCCTTGTGGTGCTGGTGGTCATCCTGTTCCTGCAGACCTGGCGCGCCTCGATCATTCCGTTGGTGGCGGTGCCGGTATCCTTGATCGGTACGTTTGCGGTGATGCACCTGTTCGGGTTCTCGCTCAATGCCCTGTCGCTGTTTGGCCTGGTACTGGCCATCGGTATCGTGGTGGACGACGCCATCGTGGTAGTGGAGAACGTCGAACGTAATATCGAGCTGGGCCTGGAGCCGTTCCCGGCCACTGAAAAAGCCATGAGCGAGGTGACCGGACCGATCATCGCCACGGCGCTGGTGCTGTGTGCGGTGTTCATTCCAGCCGCGTTCATCAGTGGCTTGACCGGGCAGTTCTACAAACAGTTCGCCTTGACCATTGCGATCTCGACGGTGATCTCGGCGTTCAACTCGCTGACCCTGTCCCCTGCCCTGGCTGCCGTACTGCTGCGCAGTCACGATGCACCGAAGGATCGCTTCTCGAAGTTCCTCGACAAGCTGTTTGGCGGCTGGCTGTTCCGCCCCTTCAACCGCTTTTTTGAAAAGGCCAGCCATGGCTACGTTGGCACGGTACGCCGGGTGATTCGCGGCAGTGGTATCGCGCTGTTCGTCTACGCCGGTTTGATGGTGCTGACGTTCTTCGGCTTTGCCCACACCCCGACCGGTTTCGTACCGGCCCAGGACAAGCAGTACCTGGTGGCGTTCGCCCAACTGCCCGACGCCGCGAGCCTGGACCGTACCGAAAACGTGATGAAGCGCATGTCTGACATTGCGCTGAAGCAGCCCGGCGTGGAAGCTGCGATTGCCTTCCCGGGTCTGTCGATCAATGGCTTCACCAACAGCCCGAACAGCGGCATCGTGTTCGTCACCTTGAAGCCCTTCGATGAGCGCAAAGATGCGAGCATGTCCGCCGGGGCGATTGCCGGTGCGTTGAATGGCCAATACGCCAATATCGAAGAAGCCTACATGGCGATCTTCCCGCCGCCACCGGTACAGGGCCTGGGCACGATCGGCGGGTTCCGCCTGCAGATCGAAGACCGTGGCAACCTGGGCTATGACGAACTGTACAAAGAAGTGCAGAACGTGATCACCAAGAGCCGCAGCGTGCCGGAACTGTTCGGCCTGTTCACCAGCTACACGGTCAACGTGCCCCAGGTCGATGCCGCCATCGACCGCGAAAAGGCCAAGACCCACGGCGTGGCGATCAGCGACATCTTCGACACCCTGCAGGTCTACCTGGGCTCGCTGTATGCCAACGACTTCAACCGTTTCGGGCGCACTTATCAGGTCAACGTGCAGGCTGAGCAACAGTTCCGCCAGGACGCCGACCAGATCGGCCAGCTCAAAGTGCGCAACAACAAAGGCGAGATGATCCCGCTGGCGACCTTTATCAAGGTCAGCGACACCTCCGGGCCGGACCGCGTGATGCACTACAACGGCTTTATCACCGCTGAAATCAACGGCAACGCCGCACCGGGCTACAGCTCGGGCCAGGCCCAGGCCGCGATTGAAAAACTGCTGAAAGAGGAACTGCCCAACGGCATGACCTACGAGTGGACCGACCTGACCTATCAGCAAATCCTCTCGGGCAACACCGCGCTGTTCGTGTTCCCGCTCTGCGTACTGCTGGCGTTCCTGGTACTGGCCGCCCAATACGAAAGCTGGAGCCTGCCGCTGGCGGTGATTTTGATCGTACCGATGACGCTGCTGTCGGCCATTACCGGGGTGATCATCTCGGGCGGCGACAACAACATCTTCACCCAGATCGGCCTGATCGTGCTGGTGGGCCTGGCCTGTAAGAACGCAATTCTGATCGTCGAATTCGCCAAGGACAAACAACAGGAAGGCCTCGACCCGCTCGCTGCGGTACTGGAAGCCTGCCGCCTGCGTCTACGGCCGATCCTGATGACCTCCTTCGCCTTCATCATGGGTGTGGTGCCCTTGGTGCTCTCCAGCGGTGCCGGTGCCGAGATGCGTCATGCCATGGGCGTGGCGGTGTTCTCCGGGATGATCGGGGTGACCTTCTTCGGTCTATTGCTGACGCCGGTGTTCTACGTATTGATCCGGCGTTATGTGGAGCGCAGCGAAGCGCGCAAAGCGGCCAAGGCCCTGAAGCTGGAGACACAGCAATGAGTGTGAACGTATTTTTGCCGAGTCTGCTGGTACTGGCGCTGAGCGCCTGTGCCGTGGGCCCGGACTATAAAACCCAAACCCCGGAGGCGGCGAACATCACCGCCGCCGCGGACGCCAGGCAATATGACCATGCCAAGTTCGAAGGCATCTGGTGGCAGCAGTTCGACGATCCGACCCTTAACCAGTTGGTGACGCAGTCGCTGCAAGGCAACCGTGACCTGCGCGTGGCCTTTGCCCGCCTGCGGGCGGCACGGGCGATCCGCGATGACGCCAGCAATGACGCCATGCCGACCATCACCAGCCGCGTCAGCAGTGACCAGGGCAAAGGCCAGATCCCCGGGCAAACCACGCGCCGGGTCAAGACCGAGCGCTACGACCTGGGCCTGGACATGGCCTGGGAGCTGGACCTGTTCGGGCGCATCCAGCGCAATCTGGAAGCCAGCGACGCCGACCAGCAAGCCGCAGAAGCGGACCTGTACCAACTGCAGGTCACCATGATTGCTGAATTGGTGGATGCCTACGGTCAACTGCGGGGCGCACAGTTGCGTGAACGTATCGCCCTGGCCAACCTGAAAAACCAGCAGGAATCGCGCACCATCACCGTCAGCCTGCGCGATGCCGGGGTGGGTGACCAACTCGATGTCGAGCGTGCCGACGCACGCCTGGCGGGGGTGGAAGCCAGCGTGCCGCAACTGCAAGCCGAACAAGTGCGCGAGCGTAACCGCATCGCCACCCTCCTCGGCCAGCGCCCGGACACACTCAGCGTGGACCTGAGCCCCAAGGACTTGCCGGCGATTGCCAAGGCACTGCCGATCGGCGACCCAGGGCAATTGCTGCAACGGCGTCCGGACATCCTCAGCGCCGAACGCAAACTGGCCGCCGCCACCGCGCGCATTGGCGTGGCCAAGGCCGACCTGTTCCCACGGGTGAGCCTCAGCGGCTTCCTCGGCTTCACCGCCGGGCGCGGTTCGCAGATCGGCTCGTCTGCCGCCAACGCCTGGGCGCTGGGCCCGAGCATCACCTGGGCCGCGTTCGACCTCGGCAGCGTGCGTGCCCGCCTGCGCGGTGCTGACGCCGAAGCCGATGGCGCATTGGCCACCTATGAGCAGCAAGTGCTGCTGGCCCTGGAAGAATCGGAAAACGCCTTCAGTGATTACGGCAAACGCCAACAGCGCCTGGTTTCGCTGATCCGTCAGAGTGAGTCCAGCCGCGCCGCCGCCGACCTCGCCGCGATCCGCTACCGCGAAGGCACCGTGGACTTCCTGGTACTGCTCGACGCCCAACGCGAACGCCTGGCCGCCGAAGACTCCCAGGCCCAGGCCGAAGTCGACCTGTATCGCGGGATAGTGGCGATCTACAAGGCGCTGGGGGGTGGCTGGCAGCCGGACACGGTGGTCGCCAGCGCGAAGTGATGTAAAGAGCTCCTTTGGTTGGTCGCATCCAGCCAATTTTTAGCCCCATGGTCCGTTTGGTCATGGGGCTTTTTTTAATGTCTCAGCCACCTGTATAGGGTGTCGGCTGTGGCAACCGTTACACATGATTCCCACATCAAACCAAAATTTCTGAGGGTGATTGAACAAGTCATCAATACTCATAGATTTTCTCGCCGATGGTTTCCCCGAGTGCTCCACCATAACTGCCACCAAACGCACCACCGGTTCCCCCGCCTATCAACAGGCAGCCCAATGACCCTGGCCCGGTGTGCTGACTTCCCTGCTTAACGTGCCGCTCTGATTTGCTCATCAACGTGTAAGCGCTTCGCAATATTGACCTTCGAAGTGGCTTTATCGGCGATCTCTACAGTGGTCCATTCGAACATCCTCGAGACCCAGTAGACCAACTCACCGTCCGCCACCATCACCTCATGGCGCCCATCCGTGTCCGGCACCAGCCGCGCCTCGCGCATCAGCGGTATCAGGAGTTTGAGACGCTCGGGGTCGGTGATATTAAAGGCAATGCTCAGTTGCTTGAGTCGGTCGTCGTCATCGAAATAGGCACCCACTACATAAATCGGCACATCGCCCAAAAAATAGGGACGGGACGGTTCCAGCGCACGGTAGTAAGGCATCGGCACCGCATAGGAGAGGTCGCTCTCCCGTTCCACTTTCGGGAAATAGCGCTGCAGGATGTCCATGACTTGCGAGCGAGGCATACCCAGCGTGAAATCACCGATGCCCAGCGCCGACCAGGCAGTGAGCGGGAACAGAGCGAAACAAACACAGATCAAGCATGACTTGAGCATTACCTGCCCCCCAGAAGACTTACATCATCATTAAGAATCAAACTCCGATAATGCCCCGGATTCGATCCGCTCCATTTACGAAACGCCTTATAAAACGAACTGGTATCGGCAAACCCCAACCGCGCCGCAATTTCGGCAAAGCTGATCTGTGGCTCGGCCAGCCACACGATCGCCAACTCCTTGCGCACGCTGTCCTTGAGGCCCTGGTAGGTCTGACCTTCTTGCGCCAGACGGCGGCGCAGCGTGGAAGCGGAGATGCACAAGGTGGTCGCCAGGCCCTCGGTTTCGGGCCAGGTCTCGGGAGGCATGTGCCGCAGGTCCTGCTTGATGCGAGTCGCCAGGCTGTCGGGGTCGCGGTATTTGACCAGGATGTTCGCCGGCGCGTGGGCCAGGAAGCGCTTGAGTTCCTCCGGGCTGCGCTTGATCGGCAGGTCGAGGCAGTCGGCGGAGAAGATCATGCGGGTGCGCGGTCGGTCGAAGCGCAGGTTGTCGGAGAACATCACGCGGTAATCGTCACAAAAGTCCGGCGGCGGGCAGCGCAGTTCAATCGCCAGGATCGGAATGCGCCGCCCCGCCAACCAGCAGGCGACGCCGTGCACGATCATCCAATAGGTGAAGTAGGTGAACGCGCGCTTTGCCTCAGGCTGCGGTTCAAGCAGCACGATTTCCGCCAGGCTCTGTTGGCGCACCAACTGGGCGGGCAGGTGTTCAAGCATGAGCGAGAGGAAACCCAGGCCGGTTTCCAGGCCGGTTTCCAGGCCTGTCGCCAGGCTGGGTTGCGCGATGGCCGTGCGGCAAAGGAATGCGAGGCTGCCGGACTTTAGCTTGCGCGGGTCCATGCCGAAGAATTCATCGTCCGTGCGCCTCGCCAGCAGCCGCCACAACCGTGCATAGGCCGTGGCCGGAACGCGCGCAGCGGGCTGCTCGAGCAAGGCCGGATCGATCCCGACTTTACTCAAGGCCTCGACCGTGGCCGCCCCTTGCGCGCAACTCTGCAACAAGGCTTCACGGACAAGGTGGATAGAGATCGTGTCTTTTTCCGACATAGGGCGCTGGGTAATCCGACAGGTCACGATTAGATGGCGTGCATCATAAGGGGGCTCACGCTAAGCCACCACCGTTCAGCCTGCGTTCAGCAAAAGTCAATATTTCCTGTTTGGCAATGAGTATCATTATGTTACAACTTAGCACCCTATCTAATTGCCCTGCGGTGCCGAATGCTTGTCCCCTTTCTCATCATGCTGCGCGAAGGCATTGAAGCCGCATTGATCGTCGGCATCATCGCCAGTTACCTGCAACAGACCGGTCGTGGTCAGTGGATGCCTGCCGTGTGGATCGGGGTGTTTCTCGCCGCTGCGCTGGCTTTGCTGGTTGGTGGTGGCCTGGAACTGGTCAGCGCGGAGTTCCCGCAAAAACAGCAGGAACTGTTCGAAGGTGTGGTCGGCCTGGTCGCCGTGGGCATCCTCAGTTCCATGGTGTTCTGGATGCGTAAGGTCGCGCGCTCCATCAAGCATTCGCTGCACGCCTCCCTCGATCAGGCGCTGACCGGCTCCAAACACCAGGTCACCGCGTTGATCCTCATGGTGTTTTTCGCCGTGGCCCGCGAAGGCCTGGAAACCGTGTTCTTCCTGCTTGCGGTGTTTCAGCAAAGCGAGGGCCCCGGCGCACCGATTGGGGCCCTGCTCGGCCTGGTTCTGGCGATCATCGTGGGTTTCCTGATCTACACCGGCAGCATGCGCCTGAACCTGGGTGCGTTTTTCCGCTGGACCGGTCTGTTCATCCTTGTCGTGGCCGCCGGCATCCTGGCCAATTCGGTACAGGCCCTGCACGAAGCGGGCGTGTGGAATCACCTGCAAACCGTGCTGTTCGACTTCAGCGCCGTATTGCCGATGGACAGCCCGCTGGGCTCGGTGCTCGCCGGAATGTTCGGCTATCAGGAAGCCCCCACCGTCAGCACCCTTGGCGCCTACCTGATTTACCTGGTGGCGGCGCTGGTGATGTTCTTACTGCCGTCCACGCCGGCCGCCATACCTTCTTCCGTTTCCAGTCAGTAAGGACCGCCCCTTGTCCAACCCAACTCCTCAACCGGCTTCGCCACCCCGCGCCCTGCGCTGGGCGGTGGCCGGCTCGGTGATCGTGATGATCGCCGCCGGTGGCCTGTTCTATTACGCCTCGCAACTGGCGGCCGGCAAGCGCCAGGCCAATGGCAACGAGATCGCGGTGACCATCCACGGCCACGCCTGCGAGCCGAACGCGCTGACGGTGCCGGCTGGCCGCGCGAGTTTTCGTATCATCAACCGCTCTGAGCGTGCAGTGGAGTGGGAAATCCTCGACGGTGTGCTGGTGGTCGAGGAACGGGAAAACATCGCCCCGGGCCTGAGCCAGGTGATCAACGCCAACCTGCTGCCCGGCGACTATGCGATCACGTGCGGCTTGCTCAGCAACCCCCGTGGCACCTTGCATGTCACGCCCACCGCCGAATCCGACGCCCAGGCCAAAGCCAAGCCGTCGATGGTGGCGTTTATCGGCCCGTTGTCGGAGTTCCGCGTGTACTTGAGCGGTCAGGGCAGCGCGCTGGTCAAGGCCGCGACCGCCTTGCAGCAGGCCATCGACGCCGGTGACCTGGCGCAGGCCCAGGCGCTGTATGTGCCCGCCCGTGCGGCTTACCAGCGCTTGGCAGCGGCGTCGCAACGCCTGGCTACGCTTGATAACGCGATCAATGCCCGCGCCGATTACTTTGAAAAGCGTGAACAGGACCCGGCGTTCAGCGGTTTCCATCGCCTTGAATACGGTCTGTTCCAGCAGCGCAGCCTCGATGGCCTGGCGCCGATTGCGCAGCGCCTGGTGACCGATGTCACCACCCTCAAACAGCAATTGCTGGCCCAGTCGCTGCCACCGGAGCAACTGGTGGGCATCGTGGTGCGCAACCTCAACAGCCTGGCGGACGTGCGTGCCCTCAGCGGCGAAGAGGAGCGCTACAGCCACACCGACCTCAACGGTTTCGCTGCCAACCTGCAAGCCGCCCATAAAGTCGTCGAGCTGATGCGGCCGCTGCTGGCCAAGTCCGCCGCCGACCTGCTGCCAAAGGTCGACAGCGCCCTCGCCGCCTTCGATGCCCAACTCCAAGGTTTCAACGTCGGAACAGGCTACGCCTCTTACGACAGCGTCACGGCCGATCAGCGCAAGCAGATCGCCGACAAGGCCAAGGCTCTGGCCGTTGCACTCGATGGAATCGACCCCGCCCTTGGCCTCTCCGGCCTGCAGTGAAGACGACCGCACACATGAGTGATTCAACACCGTTTGATCTACAACGCCGCCGTGTCCTGCTGGGCATGGCGGCCACGGGCGCGGCAATCGCCGGCAGCAGCCTGAGCTGCCCGGCCATGGCTGCCGCTGCCGAGCAAGTCACCACCGCACCGCGCAGTGACAAGACCCAGGACCACCACGACTTTTTCGGCCCGCACCAGACCGGTATCGTCACGCCGCGCCCGGCCTGCGGCATGCTGGTGGCGTTCGACGTGTTGGCCAGCGACCGCCAGGATCTGGAGCGCCTGTTCCGCACGTTGAACGAACGCATTCGTTTCCTGATGACCGGCGGCCCCGTGGCGCAAGTCGACCCGAAACTGCCGCCGACCGACTCCGGCATCCTCGGCCCGGTGGTGACCCCGGATAACCTGACCATCACCGTATCGGTCGGAGCGTCGCTGTTCGATGAGCGCTTCGGCCTTGGCGCGGCCAAGCCCAAGCGCCTGATCCGCATGGTCGGCTTTCCCAACGATGCACTGGAGCCGGCGCAGTGCCATGGCGACCTGAGCCTGCAGTTCAGCTCCAACACGCCGGACACCAATATCCATGCCCTGCGCGACATTGTGAAGAACCTGCCCGACCTGCTGCTGGTGCGCTGGAAGCAGGAAGGCAGCGTGCCGCCCCAGGCGCCCGCCAAACCCGGCACGCCTGCGCAGAGTGCGCGTAACTTCCTGGGGTTCCGTGACGGCTCGGCCAACCCCAACTCCAACGACAGCAGGATCATGGACCAGGTTGTCTGGGTGCAACCGGGCAGCGACGAACCGGCGTGGGCGGCCAACGGCAGCTATCAAGCGGTGCGCATCATCCGCAACTTCGTCGAACGCTGGGACCGCACGCCCCTGCAAGAACAGGAAAGCATCATCGGTCGGATCAAGACCTCCGGCGCGCCCATGGATGGCCAACAAGAATCCCAGGTGCCCGATTACAGCAAGGACCCTGAAGGCAAGTTGACCAAGCTCGACGCCCATATCCGCCTGGCCAACCCGCGTACCCCGCAGACCCAGGCCAACCTGATCCTGCGCCGGCCGTTCAACTACTCCAACGGCGTCAATAAAAACGGTCAGCTGGACATGGGTCTGTTGTTCATCTGCTACCAGGCTGACCTGGAGAAAGGCTTTATCAGCGTGCAGACCCGGCTCAACGGCGAGCCTCTGGAGGAATACCTCAAGCCTGTGGGCGGCGGGTACTTCTTCAGCTTGCCAGGGGTCACCGGCCCCAAGGATTTCATCGGCCGCACGCTGCTGGCCGCCACAGCCCCTCACACCACTGCCAACACCTGAAAACCACCCCTCACAGCGGAAACCGTCCCATGAAGAAGTCGACTCTCGCGTTGTCGTTGCTTATGACCCTTTCGCCCCTCGCCGCTTTTGCCGCCAACACGGCGCCGCTGGATCTGGTAGGCCCGGTGTCGGACTACAAGCTCTACGTCACCGAAGAAATCGGTGAGCTGGTGACCCAGACCCAGGCGTTCACCGACGCCATCAACAAAGGCGACCTGGCCACCGCTAAAAAGCTCTACGCGCCGACCCGCGTGCACTATGAGTCGATCGAGCCGATCGCCGAGCTGTTCAGCGACCTCGACGCCTCCATCGATTCGCGCGTCGACGACCACGAAAAAGGCGTGACGGCCGAAGACTTCACCGGTTTCCATCGCATCGAATACGCGTTGTTCTCGCAGAACTCCACCAGAGGCCTGGAAGCGCTGACCGCCAAGCTCAACACCGACGTCAACGACCTCAAGGCCCGCGTCGATGGCCTGACCTTCCCGCCGGAAAAAGTCGTGGGCGGCGCCGCCGCGTTGCTCGAAGAAGTCGCCGCCACCAAGATCTCCGGCGAAGAAGACCGCTACAGCCATACCGACCTGTACGATTTCCAGGGCAACATCGACGGCGCTAAGAAAATCGTCGACCTGTTCCGTGGCCAGATCGACAAGCAAGACAAGGCATTCCTGGCCAAGGTCGACAAGAACTTCGCCGCCGTGGATAAGATCCTGGCCAAGTACAAAACCAAGGACGGCGGCTTCGAAACCTATGACAAGGTCAAAGAAGCCGACCGCAAAGCCCTGGTGGGCCCGGTCAACACCCTGGCTGAAGACCTGTCGATGCTGCGCGGCAAGTTGGGTTTGAACTGATTGGCCGCCCCGGCGTGCGTGCAGCCCGGTCTCGGCTGCCGCAGGCCCGGGCCGCTCTGGTTTCAGTTCGCCTGCGGTATGAACTGCTCCAGGGGTGTGCCTTCGGGTCTTTGCGTTAAGGGGTTGATCGCGTACCAGTAGCCGCTCTTCTGGATCGCATGGACCTGCTGGTGACCGATAGAGCCTTTGCGCGATCCCGCCCACTGGCTGTCCGAGGCGCTTGAGGGGGCAAACAAGGTATCGTGCGCGCCAACGGTCCAGCGCCATTGTTCAAAGGTCTTCACCGGTAAAAAGGTGCTCGATCCAAGACGAAATGGACGTCCCCGCGCAAACGTTTTAAGGGCGTTCGGGCCAGCGCGCACAATCTCAGGAAGACTTTCCAGCGGGTTGAATACCCCCCGCAAAAAGGTACCCGCGCCTTTCAGTGCCGCCATGCTGAACGGCGTGCGATTGAACCGAATCAGTATTTTCGCCCCCTTGGCAAAGCTTTTGACTCCAGCCCACCCACCGGTGGCGATCAAAGACGCCATGTCGATTAGCAGTCCTTGCACGCCCGCTCGGGTATTGCCCTCCACCAGATCCGCCAGTGCGCCCACAAACGGGATAAGGCTGAGGACCGTGCGCGCATTTTCGGCGGTAAAAATAGGGGTGCCTGAGGCAAACGGGTAGGCACGGCGGCGTTCAAGCCTGGTGGGTTGATTGGCATAGTCGAGCAACGCCTCGCGTTTGCCGTCGAAGCTATAGGCCAGCAGGGTGTCCACGAGTTTCGCGGTGGTGGAAGAAACAAAGGTGTTGGGTGCGCGTGGATTTGCTTTGTCGCCTGAGCCACGCAACGGGCGGCCGTACTTTTCAATGATGACCTCCGAGCTCACCCCGGAGCGTGGCACGGTGCCTGAGCGATAGGCCTCAAAATCGTAGGGCAGCGTCACCCCCTTCTGCACCTTGATCGGCGAATAGCCACCCAGCCCGGTGGGCTCATAGCCTCTGGTGATGTGATCGCCCAATGGCAAATCATCGGGCAGGTCGGTTCGTTCGATGATTTTCATCGAGTTGGGGAACACTTCGTAGTAGCCATATTTGGGGGTGGCCTGACCTGTTTCGTAGCGCATCAACAGGCCGTGGGTGCCGCGTTTTGTTGCCACTTTCGAGTCCGGCGCTTTGTCGTGCTCCAGGCTTTCACCGGTGCCTGTACGGAGCGTGAAAAACTGAATTTCGTTTGACGACTCCAGTGCCGTGCGCTGTTTCAGAGGTAATTCAGCGAAGGCCAGCTTCATCGCCGTCGCCTGGGCCTTTCGGCGGTCAGCAAGGTACTGATCAACCGCCGGTTGCACCAGCGACGTGATCGTCGGCAGACGACTGATGCGCTGGAAAAAAGTCGCCTGGGAAATCTGCGGGTGATTGAAGTTATAGGTTTTGTCACCCTTGAACAGGCCGTTGAAAGAAGCAGTGAGTTTGAGCCAAAAACTCGCATCTTCAGCCTCCCCCGCCAAAATGAAGTCAACCAGCAATGGCTGGCGGGTTTCCAGGTGTGCGTGATTGCGGGGGTCATAAGGTTCATCGGTCACGAGATCCAGCCTGGCCGCGCGAATCTCTTGTTCAGTCATTTCAGGAAACAACGACGTTAGTTGTTTGACTAATAGGCTTCTTTGCGTGGGAGGCTCACGTGTCAACGCCTCGAAAGCGTCGCGCGTCGTTTTTTCCCGCTCGGTAAACGCTTTGGAGGCGGCCTCATAATCCGTGCTGGAGTAAGTGCGATCGGAGGTGGCCGGATAGATGCCCGCCATGACACCCCAGTCCAACACTGCCTGGGCGCCCATCATTTTGATCAATGCCTCATGGTTAGGCCCTGTCGGGGCTTGACGTGCCAGAGCCAGGGCCTGCTGAAGGTTCAGCCGCGAATCGCCTGCCATCGCGCTGGCCAGGCGCACGCTCATCCACGCCGTGGAACCGACCTTGATACTGAGCGGGTCCCCGTTGAGCGGGTTGAGGGGGTCGTCGGGTAAGCCAGGGTCTCGCTTGATCAGCATTTCCGGCGCCGACTGGGCCAGGTACAAGTGGGCCATCAATGCCGAGACCTTAGGGTCAACGCCTTTGTCTATCAAGCGACGCTCGACGTCACTCCTGATCTGTTTAAGCGTGCGACCCAGATTGGCCGGTTGGTACAGATCGTAACCCGCCACCGTCCCTGGAAGCCCTGGCACCGGCGCGTCGACACTGAACTTGAGGGCCGTCGCCAGAACTTGATGGCGGTCAGCCCTTGGGAGCGCTTGACCGTCGGCCACGGCAAACAGCTTCAGGGATTTAGCGATAGTGTCTGCCAGCGCACTGGCGCCTGGGGAGTCAAAAAAGGCCGCGAGCTGGCTGTCCGGGTCGGGGAAGGATTGGAAGCCCGACGGGTCAGGGGAAAACGCCTTGAACAACGCCATGACCTGCTTGGAGGCGCTTTTGAGTATGTGCCTGGCGGCGCCAGGCAGATCCCCCAGGCCCGGCCCATAGGGCGTCATGCCCGCGTAGTTACCTGCCGGAGGAGGCGCCGGCAACTGCGTGTTGAAACCGCTCAGGGCCGCGCGCATTTGGCCGACGGTTTGCGGAACGTCAAGCGCATAGTGCGCCATGGCCTGACGGGCGTCATACGTGCGCGTGGAATACAGCGCATCACCGGTTTTTTTACTCAGTGTCACTAACCGATCCAGCTCCGCGCCCATTTGACGCGCCGCAGCTTGCGCGTCTGCATTGCCCCCGCGAGACACTTTCCCGACCTCATCCTCAAAAGCACGCAGCAGCGACACCCACTGACCTGCGCGATCGCGCATCTGCAAGTCACCCGCCGACAGCCTGTATTCATGCGCCCCGGATTCAGCACCCAAGCGTCGAAAGCCGGTCTTGTCCAAAAAGGCCTGGAACGTCGCAGATGCCAGAAATTGCTGAAACCGTTCGCGGTTTTTTTTACTGAGCTGATCCAGGCTTGCGCCGGGGGCGACCACCACGCTCAACCCATTCAGATCCAGCGGATCGTTGTCCTCTTTGCCCTCAAGCAAGGGTTGCAGCAGCTCGGACAGGCGCTCCCGTACGGCACCGTCCTCTTTGTAGCGCCGTTGCTGTTTGAGTTGCGCCGCCCACTGATCACGCTGCGCCTGCGATATTGACGGCCAGCCATTCCCTTTGAGCTGTTTGCCCAACAGGGCCATCGCCTTTTCATTTTTAGGTGCCTGAACCCCATAAAAGTCCAACAGCACAATAAGTGGAATATTCGCCGTGGCAGCACCGATGCCGAGGGGAATGCCCCAGTTGTTCGGCGAGAGGATCCTTTGCAGCGCAGACACCTGTGTGCTGACCTGTCCCCAGCCGGAACCGTCGGTGGCGCTAAAACGTTGGAAGGTTTCCTTGCCATCGCGCACCACGATGCCCACCACGGCACCGTCCAGTACCCTTACGGTCTCTGGCTTGAAGCCCTTGGATTCGATCCACGCCTGGAGGCGCGAGTCTTTCAGCGCAGCGTTGTACAGGGCAATAAACGGCGCAATGGATGCCTTTTTCGGCACCGCGTTATCAGGCGGGTTGCCGGTACGCAGCCAACGGTTCAGGTTCTTCTGCAGCTTTTTATCGGCATCGCTTGTCTCGGCGACGGTCGGGAAACGCTCACCCGCGCCGACCGCCTTGGCGGCATGTCGCTGGACGCGGTTTTGCGGCTCGCGCAACGGGTCTGCGAGCCCGTCCAAAAGCACGGCGCGCAGCGAACGACTGTCGTGGAGTGGGCGTTGCGGGCGGGTCGGGCTTGAATGCTGCGGCACAGTGTCATCCCGGGCGCCGCCTACGGCCATAATCGGCGCTTCAGGCACTTGGGGAACGAACGATACGGGTGCAACAGGGGGTCTGCTGATGGTTGTCATACTCACGCTCTCTATCCAAAAGAATGGCGAGAGTTCCAGTCCTTAGAACTGTCGGCAGAAAACGTAAGGGACAACACGCAAGCAAACCGTAGGCAAATTCCCAATGACCCAAGGGCAATGCCCTAAACGGCGAACGGAAACCACGGAGTTCGCCGTGCAGTCGACTCAGGCCTACAGGATGCGATAGAGCAAACGTTCAATCCGCACGCGGCTGACCCGACGCAGAAACTTGCCCACCGCCGGCGGGTAGTCCACCAGCGTCTCCAACTGCTGATAACCCTCAATGCGCGTGGTGTGCTGGAAAATCTGCGCCAGCTCGGTACGCCGTGGCCCCAGCCATTGGCCTTGCGGATCATCTATCAGCAAGGCGTTCTCCAGGTCGAGGCGGAAGGCCCGTGGGTTGAGGTTGTTGCCGGTCAACAAGGTGTAACGCTCATCGACCCACATGCCCTTGAGGTGGTAGGTGTTATCGCCGTCGCGCCACAGGTGCAGGTTGAGCTGGCCTTTGTCGATCACCGGCTGATGGCGCTTGGCGAAGCGGCGCAGGCTGATTTCGTACAGATACGGCAAGGCCGCAATCACCTTGAACGGCTCGCTGGGCGGAATGTAGAAGTCGTTGGCGGTCTTGTCGCCGACAATGATGTCGATCTTCACGCCGCGTGCCAGGGCACGGTTGATCTCGCGGGTCACTGGCAGCGGCAGGTTGAAGTATGGCGTGCAGATGGTCAGTTGATGCTGGGCGCCGGCGATCAGCTCCAGGATCACCCGACTCAACGGGTTGTTCTTGCCTACACCCAGCAGCGGGCTGACCGACAGGTGGCCGTTGGGCAATTGCCCGGCAGTGGTGTCATAGGCGGCATGCTTCAAGCGGCTGCGCAGGTCACCGATATCGTTGCGTAAGCTGCGGGTGGTCGGCGGGTTGGGCAGGTCCAGGCGATGCACCGCCTTGGACGCCACCAGCCCATGTTCCACCAGGTGCTGCATGGAGTCGGCCAGGGGCTGGCTGTGGATCAGGTGATAACGGTCGAAACGGTATTTGTCGAATTTGTGCAGATACACGTTGTTCAGGCTGGCGCCGCTGTAAAGCACGCTGTCGTCGATCACAAAGCCCTTGAGATGCAACACACCGAACAGTTCGCGGGTTTGTACCGGCACGCCGTACACCGGCACTTCGCTGCTGTGGCGTGCGGTCATGGCTTGGTACCAGGCGCTGTTGCCGGGCTGCTTGCCGGCACCGATCAACCCGCGCTGGGCGCGCAGCCAGTCGACCACCACCACGATGTCCAGCTCTGGCCGCTTGGCCTTGGCGGCGTGCAGGGCGTCGTAGATTTCCTGCCCTGCTTCATCCTGCTGCAAATACAGCGCGACAATGTAGATCCGCCGGGTGGCCTGGGGGATCAGCTCCAGCAGGCGCTGGCGATATGCGGCAGCACCGGACAACACCTCAAGGGCATCGGGAGTCAGGGGGAAACCGCGCAGTTTGGGCAACAGAGAGCGTTTGAAGAACGACGGCATAAGGCTCGCAATGGGTCGAATCCGAAGAGGCCCCGAGCTTACACCATGGGTGTGCTCAGGTCTCGCTGGCTGGCATGGAAAAAAGTTTATTGACCAAGAAGAACGATCGTTCTACTGTTTAACGCATGAACGACATGCCCCCGAATGAAACCCGCGACATTATCCTCGACGTCACCGAGAAGTTGATCTATCGCCATGGCATCGCCGCCACCGGCATGGATTTTCTGGTAAAGACCGCCGGTGTCTCGCGCAAAAGTATCTACCGCTACTTCGCCAATAAGGACGAACTGGTGCTTGCTGCGCTGCGCCGTCGCGATGAGCGCTGGCTCAACTGGCTGCGCGACGAAGTGGAACGCGTCGACGGCCGTGGCGAACGCCTGCTGGCGCTGTTCGGCGCGTTGAAAACCTGGTTCGGCTCAGCAGACTTTCGCGGCTGCGCCTTTATCAACACCAGCGGCGAAACCGGCGACCCGCACGACCCGGTGCGGCTGCTGGCCAAGGCCCATAAGCAGAAACTGTTCGAGTACGTCCTCGAACTGTGTCAAGCACATGGCACCCCCGAGCCCGAACGGCAGGCCGCGCACCTGCTGATCCTGATCGATGGCGCCATTACCGTTGCCCTGGTCATGGGCGATTCCACTGCCGCCGATAACGCGCAATGCATGGCGCAAACGTTATTGGGGCTGTGAATGCCCGCTTGCGCAACTTCGTATTAACAGGAGCCATGACATGTCGAACACCACAGAACCCCGCCCGCCGTTGCCGCCGTTCACCCGTGAATCGGCGGTTGAAAAAGTACGCCTGGCCGAAGACGGCTGGAACTCCCGCGACCCGCAACGGGTGTCCCTGGCTTACACGCTGGACACGCAATGGCGCAACCGCGCCGAATTCGCCCATAGCCGTGAAGAAGCCAAGGCTTTTCTCATGCGCAAATGGGCCAGGGAATTGGATTACCGGCTGATCAAAGAGCTATGGGCCTTTACCGATAACCGCATTGCCGTGCGTTACGCCTACGAATGGCACGACGACTCGGGCAACTGGTTTCGTTCGTATGGCAACGAGAATTGGCAGTTCGACGAGAACGGCCTGATGGCCCACCGTTTTGCCTGTATCAACGACATGCCCATCAAAGACAGCGAGCGCAAGTTCCGCTGGCCGCTGGGGCGGCGCCCGGATGAGCATCCGGGCTTGTCCGAGTTGGGCCTGTAAAAGACGCCGGGGCCGGTTTACCGGCCCCAACCCTCAGTCCTGATTCAAACCGACGCGATATAGCACGCCGTCATCCTCGTCCGTCAGCACATACAAATAGCCATCCGGCCCCTGCCGCACATCGCGAATCCGTGCTTTCAGGCCACCGAGCAAGCGCTCCTCATGCACGACCTTGTCCCCATCGAATTGCAGCCGGATCAGCTCCTGGCTGGACAGCGCGCCGATAAACACGTTGTGCTGCCACGCCTTGAAGCGGTCACCGTCATAGAAGGCCATGCCACTGATGGCCGGTGATTTTTCCCACACATGGTGCGGCGCGACGGTCCCTTCGGCGGTCTTGCCCGTGGCCTCGGGGATCGGCGTCAGGGAATAGTTGATGCCGTGGGTCGCCAGCGGCCAGCCGTAGTTTTTGCCGCGCTCGATGATATTGACCTCATCGCCACCGCGCGGCCCGTGTTCGTTTTCCCAGATCGTGCCGCTCCAGGGGTTCAGCGCCAGGCCCTGGGGGTTGCGCTGGCCATAGGACCAGATTTCAGGGCGTACGCCCTGCTGGCCGACGAAGGGGTTGTCATCCGGCACACGGCCGTCGGGGAAAATCCGCACGACCTTGCCTTGCAACTTGTCCAGGTCTTGGGCGGTGGGCCGGTCGTTATTCTCTCCCAGCGTCACGAACAGGTAGCCATCGCGGTCAAACGCCAGGCGTGAGCCAAAATGATTGCCGGTAGACAACTTGGGCTCCTGGCGCAGGATCACCTTGAAATCAGTCAAGCCGCTGAGGTCGGTCGCCAGGCGACCGCGGCCCACTGCGGTGCCGGCCGTGCCGCCCTTGCCGCCGCCTTCGGCATACGACAGGTAGACCATGCGGTCCTCCTTGAAGTCAGGCGACAGAACCACATCGAGCAAACCGCCCTGCCCTTTGGCCCAGACTTCGGGCACCCCGGTCAGCGGGGCCGAGAGTTTGCCATCCGGGCTGACAAACCGCAGGTGGCCGGGGCGTTCGGTGACCAGGAAACCACCGTTGTCCGGCAAAAACGCCAGCGCCCACGGATGGTCCAGGCCTTTGGCAATGGGCGTGGCCGTGACGCTGCCTTGTTCACTGGGGAATTGCTGAGCATCGGCGGCATACACAGCGCTGAAGGTCGTTGCGCAGAGGGCTGCTAACAGGGTTTTGCGTAGGAGCATAAGACGAGTCCTTACCGGCGATTGCCGTTGGCATCATAAGTGGGGGCTTTGGTCTCGGTGGCCGGACGGCTTGGGGTGGCGTTGCGCTGCGGATAGCGATTGCCGATACCACCGTTTTCCAGGGTCGGCGTGCGCGGGGTGGGCCCGGTCTGAATGCCACGCGTTGCCGGCGCATTGGGCTGGGTGCCCTGCATGCTATTGGGGTTGGCGCGATGAATCGCTCCGTTGTTGGAGTTGTTACTGCCAGGCAGGTTCTGCGCCTGAGCGCATGGACCCAGGGCCAGGCCCAGCATCAACGCAGCCACGTGGCGTATACAGGTGTTCATGGCAAAGCCTCTCACGGCGAGGAGTACGTGCTTTCGATAACACGCTACGCCAGGGGTTCGGCGTTGGTAACTAAATACTTCCTCAGCAGGTGTAACACGATCTGTCCGCGCATCCGTCCGGGGAAACTTTTCGCGCAGCCTTCGAGTCACCAGAACACTGGGACTTCTTGAGGAATTGCACATATGCCACGGGCAATCTGGAAAGGCGCGATCAGCTTCGGTTTGGTTCATATCCCGGTATCGCTGGTCTCAGCGACATCGGCACAAGGCGTCGACTTTGACTGGCTGGACAAGCGCACCATGGACCCGGTGGGCTACAAACGCATCAACAAGACCACCGGCAAGGAAGTCACCAAAGAAAACATCGTCAAGGGTGTGGCCTTTGAGAAAGGCCGCTACGTGGTGCTCAGCGAGGACGAGATTCGCTCGGCGCACCCCAAATCGACCCAGACCATCGACATCATCGCCTTTGTCGCCGGTGACCAGATCCCATTGCAGAACATCGATACCCCCTACTTTCTGGCCCCGGATAAACGCGGCGGCAAGGTCTATGCGCTACTGCGCGAAACCCTCAAGAAAACCCGCAAGGTCGCCCTGGCCAATGTGGTGCTGCACACCAAACAGCATTTGGCCGCCTTGATGCCGCTGGAATCTGCGCTGGTGCTGGTCATGCTGCGCTGGCCCGCCGAGGTGCGCAGCCTGGATGAGCTGGAACTGGGCAGCGACGTCACCAAGCCCAGCCTGGCCAAAGGCGAGTTGGACATGGCCAAGCGTCTGGTGGAAGACATGAGCGCCGACTGGCAGCCCGATGACTACCGCGACACCTTCCAGGACAAAATCATGGCCCTGGTGGCCAAGAAGGCCAAAGCCGGCAAGATCGAAGACGTGGAATCCCAGGAAGGCAGCGACGAGCGCAAGTCGGCCGATGTGATTGACCTCACCGAGTTGCTCAAGCGCAGCCTGGCCGGCAAGCCCGCCGCGAAAAAAACCGCCTCGAAAAAATCCACCAAAAAGGCCTCTTGAGCCCGTCGCATGCTGGAGAAACCCATGGCCAAGCCCCTGAGCGAATACAACCGCAAACGTGACTTCGAGATCACCGCCGAACCGTCCGGCAGCGCGCCCGCCCGCAAGCATAAGGCGTCAGCACTGTCGTTCGTGATCCAGAAACACGCCGCGCGCAACCTGCACTACGACTTTCGCCTGGAGCTCGACGGTGTGCTCAAAAGCTGGGCCGTGCCCAAAGGCCCGAGCCTGGACCCCAGCCAGAAACGCCTGGCGGTGCATGTGGAAGACCACCCGCTGAGCTATGGCAGTTTCGAAGGCAGCATCCCGCCTGGCCAATACGGTGCCGGTGACGTAATCGTCTGGGACCGAGGCGTGTGGCAACCCCACGACGATCCTCATCAGGCCTACGCCGCCGGCAAGCTCAAGTTCAGCCTGGTAGGCGAGAAACTCGCGGGGGACTGGGCGCTCGTGCGTACACGCTTGCACGGCAGCGGTGACAAGGAACAATGGTTACTGATCAAGGAAAAAGACGAACAGGCACGCCCCGCCGACGACTATGACATCGTGCAGGCCCAACCGGACAGCGTGCTCAGCGATGCCACCATCGGCGCGCCAAAGGGGCGAAAGAAAGCCGCAAAGGTGGCAAAGGCCAAGCCTGCCGCGACCGCCCTCCCCGAGCAATTCAGCCCACAATTGGCCACCCTTGTAGACCGCCCTCCTGAAGGCGATTGGCAATATGAAATCAAGTTCGACGGTTACCGCATGCTGGCGCGCATTCGCGACGGCGAGGTGCGCCTGTTTACCCGCAACGGCCACGACTGGACCGAGCGCTTGCCGCGCCAGGCAAAGGCGCTGCAAGCGCTCAAACTCAAGGACAGTTGGCTCGATGGCGAAGTGGTCAGCCTCAACGGCGAGGGCTTGCCGGATTTCCAGGCGCTGCAAAGTGCGTTCGACATCGGCCGCAGCCTGGACATCGTTTATTACGTGTTTGACGCGCCGTTTCTGAAGGGCCAGGACATGCGCCAGAGGCCTGTCGAAGAACGCCGCGCGGCGCTCAAGGCAGCGCTGAGCGCCAGTAAAAGCAAGCTGCTGCGCTTTTCTGAAGCCTTCGCGGCGCATCATCGCGACATCTTTGAAAGCGCCTGCGACCTGGCCCTGGAAGGCGTCATCGGTAAACGCCTGGGCAGCCCCTATGTGTCCAGTCGCAGTACCGATTGGATAAAACTCAAATGTCGCTTGCGCCAGGAGTTCGTCATCGTCGGCTACACCCGCCCCCAAGGCTCGCGCACGGGGTTTGGCGCGTTGCTGCTGGCCGTCAATGACGACAACGGGCTGGTGTATGCCGGCCGCGTGGGCACGGGGTTCGACCACGCGTCCCTGGCCAGTATCTACAAGCAGCTCCGGACGCTGGAACGCGAGACGTCGCCCCTGCAAAAAACCCTGACCAGCACCCAGGCGCGCGGTGTGCATTGGGTGGAGCCGACACTGGTCGGTGAGGTGCAGTTTGCCGAGTGGACCCGCGAAGGCGTGGTGCGTCAGGCTGCTTTCGTGAGTATGCGCACCGACAAACCCGCCGCGCAGATCGTGCATGAGCAGCCGCGCAAAGCGAAGTCCCTGAACACGCCAGCCACAAAAAAAGCCACCGGTGGTGTGACGATCACGCACCCCGAGCGAATCATCGACAAACAAAGCGGCACGCAAAAGCAGGCGCTGGCGCAGTTTTACCAGGCCATCAGCGACTGGATCCTGCCTTTTCTGCGCCAACGACCGGTGTCCCTGCTGAGGGCGCCCGAAGGCGTCGAGGGCGAGCAGTTCTTTCAGAAACACACCGAGCGCCTGTCCATTCCCCATATCACTCAACTGGACCCGGCGCTCGACCCCGGCCACGCACGCTTGATGGAAATCGGCAGCGCCCAGGCCCTGCTCGGCGCCGTGCAGATGGGCACCATCGAGTTGCATACCTGGGGGGCCACGTACGACAAGATCGACACCCCGGACCTGTTTGTGCTCGACCTCGACCCGGACCCGGCGCTGCCCTGGAAAAGCATGCTGGAGGCGGCTCAACTCACCTTATCGGTACTCGATGACTTGGGGCTTGAGGCGTTCGTCAAGACCAGCGGCGGTAAAGGCTTGCATCTGGTGGTGCCACTGGCGCGGCGCGATGACTGGGACACGGTAAAAGCCTTCGCCAAAGCCATCGCGCAGTTCATGACGCAGCAACTGCCCGAACGCTTCACCGCCACGTCCGGGCCGAAAAACCGGGTCGGTAAAATTTTTATCGATTACCTGCGCAATGCCCGCGGCGCCAGTACCGTGGCCGCCTATTCGGTGCGCGCACGGCCAGGGCTGCCGGTGTCGGTACCGATCAGCCGCGAGGAGTTGAAGGGGTTGCGCGGCGCGCAGCAGTGGACGGTGGCCAACCTGCAGCAACGCTTGCAGCGGCTCAAGGACGACCCGTGGGCCGGTTATGCCCATCGGCAGAAGATCAGCAAAAAAATGTGGGACAAGCTGGGCGCGCAACCTGCGCAATGAGCGGCGCCCCAGCCGCCTTTAGATCAACACGAAGATCAGCGCCAGCGCGGCAAAAATCGCCCATTTCTCCAGGTAGTAACGGGTGCGGTTGCGCTTCTTGAGTTCTTTACCGCGCAAGCGAATCTTGTACAGACGGGTAAACGCACGGTTAAGCGCGCCGGTCCTGTCGCCCTCATCGTTGGGCGATCCAGCGGCAGCCATGACGGTGCGGCTGAACCAGCGATTGAAGGCTGCCGCCCAGCGGTATTTCATCGGACGTTCGACGTCGCAAAACAGAATGATCCGGTTGTGCTGTGTGGTGTTCTCGGCGAAGTGGATGTAGGTCTCGTCGAACATTATCGGCTCACCGTCACGCCAGTAGTAGTTTTCGCCGTCCACGTTGATGTAACAGCCGGGATCATTCGGGGTATCCAGGCCCAGGTGATAGCGGTAGGACCCGGCGTACGGATCGCGATGGCGTACCAGCCTGGAGCCGGGCGGCAACTCGGCGAACATCGCCGCCTTGATCGAACCGATGCTTTGCACCAACTGCGTGGTCCGCGGGCACAACTTCATGGCAGACGGGTGGCTGTCGCCATACCACTTAAGGTAGAAACGCTTCCAGCCCGACTTGAAAAACGAGTTGAAACCCACGTCGTTGTACTGCTCCGAGCGCTTGATCGCCCCGGCCTGCATCAGGTTCTGGCCTTCCTGACGGATTTCCTCCCAATGCTCTTGCAATGGGCTCAGGTCCGGAAAGTCAGCCGGCGACAGATAGGGCCGGCCAGGCAGTTTGGAAAACAGATAGAGGAAGCAGTTGATCGGCGCCAGGAACGTCGAATGATCGCTGAGTTGCCGGCCCAGCGTGTGTCGCACCCGGCCACGCAGGTGAACATACGCAATGGAGGCAAGGTAGAGAGCAACAATGATGAGTTTCAAGGGATTTCGTCACACGTCAGAAGAGAACAGGCTGCTCCCGCGTGCCCACGACGGCCGAGGATGGAATGCAGCACCTGAAATCACAATTCACACCGCCGTCACGAACGGCTGCCTGACAGCCGGTTCGTGACCATTGGCAGTTATTTAGCCACAGTTTGTAACCAAAAGTTAATCAAGAATTGTGAAAAGCTGTCTACTGATTGTGTTGAGCGCGCACTGAGGCGCGCTCGGCGGGTAATGGGTCTGCGAGGGCTCTGGCCCGGCCTACCGCTGTGGTGCAGGACGATCGTCGATCAGCGAAAACGGCCCATTTTCACGGCGTAGCCGCACGAAATGGCGAATCAACGCCAGCAACACACCAAGCATCAAGCCGCCCACCAGGCTCAAGGCAATGATCAAGACCTTTTTCGGCTTGATCGGCGCCAACGGTTCCTGTGCAGGCTGGTCAACGGTCACCAGTTTCAGGGCGCTCATGTCGATATTGAGTGCCCGCAAACGGGCCTCTTCAGCCCGTAACGGTTCGACGTCCTGCAGGAACACATCTTCATTCTTGCGGCTATTGAGCACCTCCACTTCGCGATTGACCTCCAGCATGCGCAGCTCTTTGCCGATCTCCGCCACACGCGGGTGGGTGAAATCGTCGTTGGTTCGCCGCTGTAAGGCTGCCCGCTCCGCTTCAAGAACGTCGGAGCCCATAAAGTACAGGGGAACTTGCTGGTTACTCACTTGCAGTACTTGGTTGGCGCCACGAAACGTATCAGCGCCGATCGCAGCCGGTGTGGTAGGCCCCTTGATGCCGATGGACTTTGCAATCGTGATCGCTTCCGCCAACTCCGCGAGACGGTTGGCGCGCTCGACTTTCATCTGCACACGCAGCGCGGTGAGCTCGTCCTGCAGCCTAGCGCGCTTGACGCTGTCAGTCTCCAGCAGCCTGGCTATTTTTGACTCTTTGTTCGTCTCGTAGTTGCCACGGGCGGCGTCAATCTTGCCCTTGAGTTCGTTAAGACGGTTATTGACGATCACTTTGAGGTCCGCTCCCACCTGAGCGCGCTGCAACACGATGGCATAGTCAACAAAACCGTTGAGGATCGCCGCGCCATCGACATTCGCGGGGTACTGCATCTCCAGGCGCAAGTAGCTATCGGGTGACTCGGACCGCTTCGGGTCCGGCAACACCACTTTGATTGAGTTGCGGTTGAAGTCATCAAAGCTCTGTTCGAGGCTTTGCCCAGGGCGCTGGAAGGCTTCGAACAACGCTGGGTTGGCCTTGAAAAAGCCCATCCGGGCCTCATAGGAGTCCAACTGAGCACCGACTTTGGCCAACGCCTCGCCGGGCGGCAGCTTGTAGACTTCGGAACGGTTGAGCGCGTCCAACTCATTGATCGCGGCAGGCCGCAGCACGCTGCTGACCTGATACACCCTGGGGGTCAGAAGCACGTAACCAAGGCCCAGCAGGCCAGCCAGGATCGTGCAACCGATCACCCATTTTTTTTGGTTCCAGACAGCTTGAAACAACTCAAATAGATCGATCTCGTCCGCCGGCAAATGGCGATTCAGCTGAGGAGCATTGTTCAAAGCGATTACACCCTGATGAGTTGAAATTCCGTGCCCGACCACACAGACCTGGATAACAACTGAATAAACAGGGGGCAGCGTCCAGGCGCACGGCATGCGTGACCCGCGGTTAGCAACGACCCCTCGTCTCACTGAGCAATCACACCTAAGCAGCTAAATGTTTCACTTCAGTTACACGGATGCCATGGCTGATAGACACACAGAGCATAGACGGTTCGTTACAAGACGTTACCCAACGACCGCTCAAGTATTACTAATTGCTTATGTTTAAAGGGAAAAAATTCAGAAAAACGAAAAATTTAGGAAAAATCCTACATTCAGGTAAATTTCAGACGACTCAAAACGCCAGACTTTCCCTAAATACCAACGATTGACCCTTCAGCAAAAAGGAAGTTGCATGTCATCCATTTCCGATCCGGATTATCTCGCCCTCCAAGGTGCCTGGGAGCAAACCTCACTCGAAGACAGTGGCGTGCTCAACCCCACGGATGCCCACAGCGCCCCCGGTGCGATCACCAGCATTTGCGGCGACCGCTTCGAGGTAAAAACGGTCAACGGCGAAGTGTTATTGGCTGGCCGTTTTTTCCTGGACAGCACCACCGTGCCCAAGCGCATTACCTGGGTGGACGCCATTGGGGAGGATGCGGGCAAGCACCTGCCCGCCAGCTATCACCTTGACGAGGATACGTTTGTGTTTATTGCAGCAGATGAAGGTATGCCGCGGCCCGTCTCGTTCAGTACCGGACCCGGCCAAACCATGCGCACATTCGTAAGACGTTAACGAGCCATGCGCCATCCGAAGCATCGACACCCTTTTCACAAGGCCTTCACTTGTGGAGCGATAGGGTGACACCTACCTACTCCAGTGAATCCCCTTAGCCCGCCTATCCTTGCGGGCTTTTTTTTAACCGGCGCAAACCGGTTTCAGGCGCTCTGTTTGATGGCCGTGAGGGTGAAGCACAGGGGCAATTGCGCCGGCTGATGCTCGTATTGATCGTAGAGTTCCTCGCGATTGGAGTGCGCATACTCTTGCAGATGGCTGATCTGCAGATCGGCGCAGATCGCCGCGCTGACCACATCACCCAGGGTATGCACAAACCAATAGGATGTCGGGCCGGCCACCTCGGCCTGCCCCTCATAAACAATGGCCTCCTGGAGCACAAACGGCTCGCGCTGAAAATAGGAGCTCGCGGGCAAGAACGGGTTCTGCGCCCTTGGGTCGAACACCTCAAGGAACGGGTGGGTTTCATACATCACCAGGCTGCCACCGGGTTTCAAGCAACTGGCGACATGCTGCATGAACAGCGCGACGTCCGGCATCCAGCCAAGTACACCTATAGTCACCAAGGCAATGTCGAAGCGCCCCTGCAAGCGTTCCGGCAACTGATGGATATCGCTCTCGATAAATTCCGGCTGGTAGGGCGAACGTTCAGCCAGCTCATTGGCCTGCTGAAGAAACGCCCGAGATTGGTCGACCCCCACCACTGAGCGTGCGCCGAGCCCCAGCAGCGACAAACTCTCCCGGCCGTTGTTGCAGCACAACTGCACCACGTCCTTGCCGGCGACGCCGATGTCTTGCAGCACACCTGTAAGGGTGGGGTCCAGGCAGGAAAACCCAGGATTTGCGACCGCTCTGAGCAGCGCGCTCCAGGTGTCGGTGGTTTTATGCAGATCGGCGGATTGGTCCCAGGCGTCCTTGTTACACGCGATTGCCTGCTGGGCTGAGGGCATGTCCATTTGCATCTCCAGAAGTGATAACAGCGAAGTTCAGAAAGTAAGCCAAGTGCCCTCGGAATAAAACCCCGGGGACCGTGCGAAACTTAACGCGTGGTCAATAGGTCATTTAGCCATTGACTGTTCAGCTCCTGAACGCATTCGCCGAAGATCTCGCCGTGGCCACACACTCCGACCCGCGTAATACGCTGTCTCTGGACAGTCTGAATTTCTTCCTGGCCGATGTCCGCGACGGCCTCGGCCCCTACCTCGCCATTTACCTGCTGGCCGTGCACCAATGGGACCCTGCCAGCATCGGCGTGGTGATGACCCTGGCCGGCATCGCCGCCTTGGTCGCACAGGGCCCGGCAGGCGCGTTGATTGACCGCACGCGCAGCAAGCGAGCCGTGATCGCCTTGGCGGCGCTGCTGGTGACGGCCAGTTGCCTGGTACTGCCGTTTGTCAGCTCGTTCGGTTGGGTGGCATTAACCCAGGCCGCCAGCGCCATTGCCGCCTCGGTGTTCGCCCCGGCGATTTCCGCGATTTCCCTGGGGATCACCGGGCCGCGCGCCTTTACCCGCCGCACCGGGCGCAACGAAACCTTCAACCACGCAGGCAATGCGGTGGCCGCGTTGCTGGCGGGTGGCCTGGCGTACCTGTTCGGTCCTGTGGTGGTGTTTTACCTGATGGCCTTTATGGCCGTGGCCAGCGTCGTCGCGATCAGTTGCGTATCGGCTGCTGCGATAGACCATGACGTCGCCCGCGGCTTCGACCCGGCCCATCACACCGAAGATGAACAGCCGTCCGGCATCAAGGTGTTGTTGGCGAACCGTCCACTGCTGCTGTTTGCCATTTGCTGCGCGTTGTTTCACTTGGCCAACGCCGCGATGTTGCCGCTGGTCAGCCAGAAGCTCTCGCAGATCAACCTGCAGATGGCCACGCCATTGACCTCGGCGTGCATCGTCGCCGCGCAACTGGTGATGGTGCCGGTGGCCTGGATGGTGGGCCTCAAAGCCGATCTGTGGGGGCGCAAACCGTTGTTGCTGCTGGGGTTCATGATTTTGCCGGTACGCGGCGTTCTGTACACCCTGTCCAACGACCCTTACTGGCTGGTGGCGGTACAACTGCTCGACGGCGTTGGCGCTGGGATCTTCGGCGCGTTGTTCCCGGTGATCGTCAAGGATCTCACCCAGGGCACTGGTCGCTTCAACGTCAGCCTCGGGGCATTGTCCACAGTGTTTGGTCTGGGCGCCGCGCTGAGCAGCAGCCTGGCCGGGTTCGTGGTGCAACAAGCCGGTTACAACGCCGCGTTTATGACCCTGGCGGGCGTAGCGGCCGTCGCATTGGCGCTGTTATGGCTGGCGATGCCGGAGACCTTGGCTAAACCTTCTTTCGTGGGGGATGCAACGGTGGCTTGACCTGCGTGGGTGACAAATGAGCGCCGGGGTGCAGCGACAGGTATAGCGCTGCCGCCCGGCGTCCCCCCAGGCCCTCGCCGGCCATCTTTCGTCCGCCATACAACTGTCGCGCTACATATGCGACAATGCGCGCCAAATTCCAACACACATCCCCATTTTTTGCTCAGCGACCGGGTTTCGCACCTTGATGTCGCTGTTGATGCATGCCTGACGGCGCCTGCTGCCACGCTCGCAACCCATTGATAGGTAAAGTAATTGATCTCCACAGCTAACATCACCATGCAGTTTGGCGCCAAGCCGCTCTTCGAGAACGTCTCGGTCAAGTTCGGCGCCGGCAACCGTTATGGTTTGATCGGTGCCAACGGTTGCGGCAAGTCGACCTTCATGAAAATCCTCGGCGGCGACCTTGATCCGTCCGGCGGCCAAGTCATGCTCGAGCCGAACGTGCGCCTGGGTAAACTGCGCCAGGATCAGTTCGCCTACGAAGAATTCAACGTGATCGACACCGTGATCATGGGTCACGAAGAGCTGTGGAAGGTCAAGGCCGAGCGCGACCGCATCTATTCGCTGCCGGAAATGAGCGAAGAAGACGGCATGGCCGTAGCGGAGCTGGAAACCGAGTTCGCTGAAATGGACGGCTACACCGCCGAATCCCGTGCCGGTGAATTGCTGCTGGGCCTGGGTATCGGCATCGAGCAGCACTTCGGCCCGATGAGTGAAGTGTCCCCAGGCTGGAAGCTGCGTGTCTTGCTCGCCCAGGCTCTGTTCTCGGACCCGGAAGTGTTGCTGCTCGACGAACCGACGAACCACCTGGACATCAACACCATTCGCTGGCTGGAAAACGTGCTGACCCAGCGTAACAGCCTGATGATCATCATCTCTCACGACCGTCACTTCCTGAACAGCGTGTGCACCCACATGGCTGACCTGGACTACGGCGAGCTGCGCCTGTTCCCGGGCAACTACGACGAATACATGACCGTGGCGACCCAGTCCCGCGAGCAACTGCTGTCGGACAACGCCAAGAAGAAGGCGCAGATCTCCGAGCTGCAATCCTTCGTCAGCCGCTTCTCGGCCAACGCCTCGAAAGCCAAGCAGGCCACGTCCCGCGCCAAAGCGATCGACAAGATCCAACTGGCCGAGGTCAAGCCTTCGAGCCGCGTGAGCCCGTTCATCCGCTTCGAGCAAACCAAGAAGCTGCACCGCCAGGCAGTCATCGTCGAACGCATGGCCAAAGGCTTCGACGGCAAGACGCTGTTCAAGGACTTCAGCTTCCAGGTTGAAGCCGGCGAACGCGTGGCGATCATCGGCCCGAACGGCATCGGCAAAACCACCCTGCTGCGCACCCTGGTCAACGAACTGACCCCGGATGCCGGTAGCGTGAAGTGGACCGACGCCGCGGAACTGGGCTACTACGCCCAGGACCACGCCCACGACTTCGAAGACGACGTCACCCTGTTCGACTGGATGGGCCAGTGGGCCCAAGGCGAGCAAGTGATCCGTGGCACCCTCGGCCGCATGCTGTTCTCCAACGACGAGATCCAGAAGTCCGTCAAAGTGATCTCCGGTGGTGAGCAAGGGCGCATGCTGTTCGGCAAGCTGATCCTGCAAAAGCCGAACGTGTTGATCATGGACGAACCGACCAACCACTTGGACATGGAATCCATCGAAGCCCTCAACCTGGCGCTGGAGAACTACCCGGGCACGCTGATCTTCGTCAGCCACGACCGTGAGTTCGTATCGTCCCTGGCCACACGCATCATCGAGTTGAGCGCCGATGGCGTGATCGACTTCAGCGGCACCTACGACGATTACCTGCGTAGCCAGGGCGTCGTGTTCTAAACAGCGCCCGCACCACGCAAAAGCCCCGTCCAGCGTGACGGGGCTTTTTGCATGTGCAGGCAGATACCTTCCCCCACGCAGAAGGTTTTAAAGGTCGTTAGCCAGCTTCCTTTTCTCCCAGGCCCTTGCCATGATGCCCTCACCGCCCGCCCGCGAATAAGTGCCCATGTCGACCGCCGCCCCCTCCTCCCTGTCGATCACCCTGCAGATTGTCTCCATCGTGTTCTATACGTTCATCGCCTTCATCTGCATCGGTCTGCCGATTGCGGTCATACCAGGCTTTGTTCACGAGCAACTGGGGTTCAGCGCGATCGTGGCCGGGATCACCATCGGCTCGCAATACCTGGCGACCCTGCTCAGTCGCCCGATGGCCGGGCGCATGTCGGACAACGTCGGTACCAAACGCGCGATCGTGATGGGGCTGGCCGGCATTTTGGTGAGCGGCGTGCTGACGTTTTTCGCGACCCTGCTGCAGAGCTGGCCCACGGTGAGCCTGGGGGTTCTGATCGGCGCCCGGCTGCTGCTCGGCGTGGCCCAAGGCTTGATCGGCGTGGGCACCATCAGTTGGTGCATGGGCCAGGTGGGTGCCGAGCATACCGCGCGCTCGATCTCCTGGAATGGCATCGCCTCCTATGGCGCGATCGCGATCGGCGCACCGCTGGGCGTGGTGATGGTCGCCGACTATGGCTACGACAGCTTGGGCATTGCCCTGGCGGTGCTCGCCGGGCTGGGCCTGGTGCTGATCCGCAACAAGCCGTCGGTGCCCGTGGTGCGCGGCGAACGCCTGCCGTTCCGGGCGGTGTTCGGGCGTATCGCGCCGTTTGGCGCCAGCCTGTGCCTGGCCTCGATCGGCTACGGCACCCTCACCACCTTTATCACCCTTTATTACCTCAGTCGCGGCTGGGCCGGCGCGGCGTACTGCCTCACGGTGTTTGGCGCGTGTTTTATTCTGGCGCGGCTGGTGTTTATCTCGGCCATCAGCCGCTTCGGTGGCTTTCGCGCGGCCATCGGCTGCATGGTGATCGAGACCCTGGGCTTGGCGCTGCTCTGGCTGGCGCCCACCACCGGCGTGGCCTTGATCGGCGCCGGGCTGACCGGCTTTGGTTTGTCGCTGGTGTACCCGGCGCTGGGCGTAGAAGCCATCAAGCAAGTGCCCAACAGCAGCCGTGGGGCCGGTTTGAGTGCGTACGCGGTGTTCTTCGACTTGGCCCTCGCGATTGCAGGGCCGTTGATGGGGTTTGTGGCGCTGAACCTCGGTTACGGCTGGATCTTCTTTTGCGCGGCCCTGTTGTCGCTCACAGGCCTGGGCCTGACCTTGCTGCTCAAACGCCAGGCTTACTGATCGGCCGTCTGCAGGCCGGCGCGGGAAGGTTCGCTGAGGGCGTGAGCGAAAAAGCGCCCGGCTTCGGAGACCAGGTCGCGGTGAATGCCTTCGCGGTCGACGCCGTCGGCATCGGTGCAAAGCGCCGGCATCGCGGCCAATTGGTCACTGTCGCACGGCGCCATGAACACAAAGTGCCCAGCCCCGGCCAGCAGTTTGAAATCAGGCGGCTGCGGCAGTTTGCGCGCAAGGGCTGCGGCGTTTTTGTCCACGGCCACCAGTTTGTCGCCATCGCCACTGTAGAGCAGCACCGGCACGTGCACGTCGGCCAGGGTATGCCGACCGAACATCAGGCTCAGCGGCGCCATCAACATCAGTGCATGAATGCGGGGGTCCGATTGCGGCTGCAAGTCATCACGGTCCACCACCAGCTCGCCTTTGGTGGTGCACGCGTCGCGGTCTTCCGGGCGTTCCTGGCAGTAGCGACGCAGGCGATCGAAATCCGGCTTGGCGCCCGCCAGAATCAATGCGGTCTCGCCGCCGGCGGAATAGCCGATCACCCCCACTTGGTCGATGTCAACGAACGGCGACAGCATCGGGTCGGCCAGAGTGGCGGTGATCGCTTCGGAAATCTGAATCGGCCGACCGTACAGGTTACTCACGGTGCCCAGGCGGCTGTGGTCCTTGTAGTTGTCGCCAGGGTGCAACACCGCCACCACCACAAAGCCTTTGCGCGCCAGGGATGTGGCCAGGTCATGCAACGCCAGGGGCGTGCCGGTGTTGCCGTGGGACAGCATCAGCATCGGGAACCGCCCGATGGCGATCTTGGCGTCTTCGCTGGCGGCAACGTGATAGGGGCCCAGTTGCGTAGCGTGCTCGGTGTCGGTGGACGGGTAGAACGCGATGGCCTTCATCGGCTGCAGATCCAGCGGGTCGAGAAAACTCATGCGATGAAAACCCACGCTCCAATGGGGGGGCGGCGCGGGCGCGGCGTGCACTGAAACCAGGCTGCCGAGCAGGGAAAGAACCATAACAGCCCAAAGACGCATCATGGGGACGTCCACCTTTGCTGCGTGAGAACCGACATGTCGAATGAGAAGTCCAGGTATTGAACCCATGCTTGCACAACCTGGGCCACATCAGAGCAGACAGCGGGGAAACGAAAAAACTCCGTACTCCGATCGCGTTCAGGCGAGCAGAATACAGAGTTTAGGCGCCCGGTTTCAGAATGAAACAGAGAACAGCTGAAATTTACATAAGCCTTACGCAGCGGTGAACAATTGTTCGCTAATCAATACGTTGGCGTCGTCCATGGCTTTGCTGCGCACTTCATCACCATAGGCCAACCCTTCGGCGCGCACGATTTCGATATCGGTGATGCCAAGGAAGCCAAACAGCAATTTCAGGTAGCCTTCATGGGCCGCGCCGGACGCTTGACCGGCGTGCATGCCACCGGCGGTGGAGACAATGATCACCTTCTTGTTACCGCACAGCCCTTCCGGGCCCGCTTCGGTGTAACGAAAGGTCTGGCCGGCGACCGCGATGCGGTCGATCCAGGCTTTGAGTTGGGTCGGGATGGTGAAGTTGTACATCGGTGCACCGACAACGATGGCATCGGCCGCAAGGAATTCAGCCAGGGACGTCGCACTCAGCTGCGCCTCATGCTTTTGCGCCGCGTCACGCAGTTCAGCGGCCGTGCCCAATGCACCCAGGGTAGCGCCGGAGAAGTGGTTGATCGCATCGCTGGCCAGGTCGCGATAGGTGACTTCCACATTCGGCTCAGCCGCTTGCCAGGCTTTCACAACACCAGCGCTGAGCTGACGGGAAGCCGAGTTGTCGCCGAGGATGCTGGAATCGATGTGCAACAGTTTCATGGTGGATCTCCGAGGTGGGATCGACGAGGGCGATCTGATGGCGGTGATGCTACGCATGAAACCAATGGTCGATAAGACGCCTTAAATGCGATAGTTTGTCCCACTGACAGGACAATAGGCCGACCATGCAAGACCTCAATGACCTTTACTATTTCGCCAAAGTCGTCGAGGCCGGCGGTTTTGCCGCTGCCGGGCGTCTGATGGGCATTCCCAAGTCGCGGCTGTCGCGGCGCATCGCCGAGCTGGAAGAGCGCCTGGGCGCGCGCCTGTTGCAACGCACCACCCGCCAATTGACCCTCACCGCCGTCGGTGAACGCTACCTGCGCCATTGCCAGGCCATGCTGCTGGAGGCCGAGATGGCCGACGAGGCCGTGGCCAGTATGTCCAGTGAACCCCGTGGGCGTTTACGGGTGACGTGCCCGGTGGGGTTGGCACAAAACTTCATGCCGGATGTGGTCGCAGGTTTTTTAGCGGCTTACCCTCAGGTTCAGTTGGAAATGACCCTGGTCAACCGCCGGGTCGACCTGGTGGCCGAAGGCATCGACGTTGCTTTGCGTGTGCGCGAGCTGGGTGACGAGGACCCACTGCTGGTGACCAAGCGCCTGCGCCCTGCCCAGACTGCTTTGGTGGCCAGCCCGGGGTTCCTGCTCGGCAAACAGATCAATACCCTCGACGACCTCAAGCAACTGCCGATACTCGGCGCACTGGAGGCCGACCGCATGGTGCACCAGCGCCTGCTCGACCCTCAGGGCAATCCCCACGACCTGGTGATGGAACCGCGCCTGGGCATCGATGATTTCAATGTGCGCAAGGCCAGCGCCATCATGGGGTTGGGGTTTACCGTGCTGCCGCTGATGTATTGCGAAGAGGAACTGGCCAGTGGCCGCTTGGTGCAACTGCTGCCGCATTGGTCATTGCCGGGCGGCTGGTTACAGGCCGTGTACCCGCACCGGCGTGGCGTGCTGCCGGCCATTCGTGCCTGGATCGATTACCTGGAAGAGGGCTTTAAAAGCTGCGGAGATCGACTGCTATGAAGATGACCGAAGAACAGGTCGCCGCGTTCTGCCTCAGCCTGCCCGGCGCGCGGGAAGACTATAAATGGGGCGGCGTGCGCGTGTTCTCGATTGCCGGCAACAAGATGTTTGCGTTGCAGAACCTGCGCGGCGAGTCGCTGGCGTTCAAGGTCGATAAAGAACTGTTCCTCGGCCATGTGGACCGCCCCGGCATCCACCCCGCGCCGTACCTGGCTCGCGCGCAGTGGATCATCATGAACACGCCCTACCCGCTGGGCGCCGAAGAACTGCGTGGTTTGTTGCAACGCTCCCACCAACTGGTGGTGGGCAAGCTGCCCAAACGCACGCAGATCGGGTTGTTGCTAGAGCACTGACAACACGGTGCCGCCCAGGAACAACTGGTCTAACCAGAACACCTGGTGCAGCAACACGATCACCCAGAACAGCACCTGGTAAGACACCTTGCGCGTCTTGTGCCGGAACACCTGCTGGGCGATCAGCGCCCCCGGCCAGCCGCCCGCCAGTTCGACGGCGTGCAGGATGTTTTCAGGGATGCGCCAACGGTCGGTGCGGGCCTTTTGCTTGTCGCTCCAGTACAGCAGAAACGCGATCACGCTGACCACGCCATAAGCCAGCAGCGGCATCACGGTTTCGCCGCGATGCCACACCAATACCGAGCCCAACAACGGCGCCGTGCACAGCAGCGCAAAGATTGCGGCCTTCAGGCGCGGATGCTGGATGTTCATGCCTTGGCTGCCGCCCAATCGATCCAACCGAACTGCCAGGTGGCCAGAATCAGCAGGCCAAACCCGATGCGGTACCAGGCAAACGCCGCGTAGCTATGGCTGGCGATGAACTTGAGCAGGCCCTTGACCGCGATCATCGCGAAGATGAACGAGGTGATAAAACCCACCGCGAACACCGGCAAGTCCGCCGGTTGGAACAGGTCACGGTACTTATAGCCCGAGTACACCGCCGCGCCGACCATGGTAGGCATGGCCAGGAAGAACGAGAACTCCGTGGCGGTCTTGCGCGAGAGGCCGAACAGCAGGCCGCCAATGATGGTCGAGCCGGAGCGCGAAGTGCCCGGGATCATCGCCAGACACTGGGCAAAGCCCACCTTGAGCGCGTCTTTCCAGGTGATGTCGTCGACGGTCTGAGCATGCACTTCATGCTCACGGCGCTCGGCCCACAGCATGATGATGCCGCCCACCACCAGGGCCGTGGCCACAGTGATCGGGTTAAACAGGTAATGATGGATCAGGTCGGCGAAGATCACCCCCAGCACCACGGCCGGCAGGAACGCGATCAACAGGTTAACGGTGAAACGCTGGGCATTGCGCTGCGTGGGCAAGCCCGTCACGACGTCGAGGATCTTGCGCCGGAACTCCCAGACCACTGCCAAAATGGCGCCAAGCTGGATAATGATGTTGAACGCCATCGCACGCTCGCCGCCGAAGTCGAGCAAATCGGCGACGATGATCTGGTGGCCGGTGCTGGAGATCGGCAGGAACTCGGTCAGCCCCTCCACTACGCCAAGAATCAATGCCTGAATGGCGGTCCAAAAATCCATGCTTCCCCCAAAGGTCATGCGCCATGGCATGCCTTGTTAGTCTTTTTTAATGGTTCACTGACGACGAGCGCACTGAAGGCCGGCGTTGATAACGGTCAACGCCGGCCTGCAAAAATGCTGTGAAAATCAAGCAGTACTAAGGTTTTACGATTACGGGCCGAAAGCCTATCAGACAAGGCGTAAAAGTCGATGCAACGCCCACAATTATAAAAGCCCGGAGTGACAGGACGAATGAACAGTTTGCGCAACATGTCGATCAGCCGACGCCTGTGGCTGATCCTGATCGTCGCCGTGCTGATGCTGATGGCCCTGGGTTTGCTGATGCTCAAGCAGATCCACGACGACCTTTACCAGGCCAAGCGCCAACAGACCCAGCACGTGGTCCAGACCGCCAGCGGCATCCTGACGTTTTATCACTCACTCGAAACCACCGGTGTGATGACCCGCGAAGCGGCACAGAAACAAGCCCTGAGTGCTGTGCGCGGTTTGCGCTACGACCATGACGACTATTTCTGGATCAACGACCTCACCCCCGTGATGGTCATGCACCCGGCCAACCCCAAACTGGATGGCCAGAATCTGTCGGCCATTCGTGACCCTGACGGCTTTGCCATATTCAACGAGTTCGTCAGCCTGGCGAAGGCCAAGGGCGCCGGTATCGTCAACTACCGCTGGCCCAAGCCGGGTGCCGACGCACCGGTCGCCAAGACCTCATACATCCAATTGTTTGAACCCTGGGGCTGGATTATCGGCTCCGGCGTTTACGTGGACGACGTGCAGGCCGAATTCAACGCTCAGGTGTGGAAAGCGTCGTTTATCGTGCTGGGCATCGCGTTGGTGATGGGCTTGCTGGTGTCGTTGATCGCCCGCAGCATCGTGCGTCCGCTGCAGGCAGCGGTGAATGCCATGGGCAATATCGCCAGCGGCGAAAGCGACCTGACACGCAGCCTCGACACCCACGGCCGTGACGAAGTGACGCAACTGTCCCAGCACTTCAACAGCTTCACCGCCAAGCTGCGCCAAGTGGTCAGCCAGTTGCAATCCTGCGCCAACGCCCTGGGCCAGTCGTCCGCGGAGCTGGGCACCAACGCCAGCCAGGCCCATGACCGCAGCCAGCAGCAGTCACAGCAGATGGAACTGGTGGCCACCGCCATCAATGAAGTGACCTACGGCGTGCAGGACGTGGCCAAAAACGCCGAACACGCCGCCAGCGAGATGCGCGAAGCCCAAGCCCAGGCCCAGCAAGGCCAGGTGAATATCGACGGCAGCCTGCAACGGATCGACCAGCTCTCCACCACCATCAGCCAGGCCGTGGAAGTGATTCGCACCCTGTCCAGTGAAAGCACGCAGATTGGCGGTGTACTGGAAGTCATCCGCTCCATCGCCGACCAGACCAACCTGCTGGCCCTGAACGCTGCCATCGAAGCGGCGCGCGCCGGCGAGCAAGGTCGCGGGTTCGCCGTGGTGGCCGATGAGGTCCGTCTGCTGGCCCAGCGTACGCAAAAATCCACCGCCGAAATCCAGGTGATGATTGAGCGTCTGCAAAGCCACTCGGAAGCTGCGGTCAAGGTGATCAGTGACAGCCATAGCGCGTCGCAACTGACCATTGAGCAAGCGGGCCTGGCCGGTGAAAGCCTGAACGCCATCGGCCAGGCGCTGCGCAACCTCAACGGCCTGAACGCCTCGATCGCCAGCGCCACGCTGCAACAGGCCCACGTGGTGGAAGACATCAACCAGAACGTCACCCAAGCGGCGGGGTTGTCCCACAGCACGGCGGTCGCCGCGGAACAGTCGAGCCTGGCCAGTGCCCAGTTGCGCGGGTTGAGTGAGCAGTTGGATGGGTTGTTGCGCC
The DNA here is from genome assembly GCF_023148575.1 of Pseudomonas sp. EYE_354. Taxonomy (NCBI): domain Bacteria; kingdom Pseudomonadati; phylum Pseudomonadota; class Gammaproteobacteria; order Pseudomonadales; family Pseudomonadaceae; genus Pseudomonas; species Pseudomonas sp. EYE_354. Next base: position 20,713 of record NZ_JAHXNQ010000006.1, on the reverse strand, counting down.
AGTTCAAGGTGTGATGCTGCGGGAGCGGGCTGTGAAGCGGTGCCGGGAAGTAGCACGGTAAGGCATTTTTGTGGAACTGCTGCGCAGTCCGGCGCGGGGCAAGTTCGCTCTCCACGGCACGTTCGCCCATGGCGGCGAGCCCGGTCTCGACAAAGTCGGCGCCTGCACGAGGCCGTCTTTGGTTACAATCAGCGCCCTCTCCCACTCCCCAAAGGATCCGCCATGTCCGGGCTTGAACTGTTCGCCGCTGCCCTGGGGGTAATCGCTGTCTGGCTGACGGTCAAGCAAAACCCTTGGTGCTGGCCCATCGGCCTGGTGATGGTGCTGTTGTACACCTGGGTGTTTTATGACGTGAAACTCTATTCCGACATGCTGCTGCAGGTGGTCTATGCCGGCCTGCAATTGTATGGCTGGTGGCAATGGACCCGCGCCGGCGAGGTCAGGCAAGGCCGCCAGGTCAGCAGCCTGGGTTGGCCGGCGATCATCACCAGCCTGGCCATCGGCGCAACGGGCAGCCTGTTGCTCGGTGCCGCCATGGCCCACTGGACCGACGCCGCCCAACCGTGGCTCGACGCCGCCCTCACCGGCTTCAGCCTGGTGGCGCAAATGTGGATGGCGCAAAAACGCGTGCAGTGCTGGCCGTTGTGGATCGTCGTCGACGTGATCTTCGTCGGGCTGTTCCTCTATAAAGGCCTCTATCTCACCGCTGCGCTCTATGCTTTGTTCACCGTGATCGCCGTGCAAGGCTGGCGCGACTGGCGCGCCGACCCGGCGCTGCAATCGTGAAGGTGGTGGTGTTGGCGGGCCCCGAGTCCAGCGGTAAAAGCTGGCTGGCCGCCGAGTTGCACGCGCAGTTCGGTGGTTTGATGGTGGGCGAATACGTTCGGCACTTTATCGATCACCATCAGCGCGATACGTGCCTGGCGGACATCCCCGCCATCGCCCACGGCCAACTGGCGTGGGAAGACGCTGCGCGCGCAGCGCAACCCCACCTGCTGATCCTCGACACTCACCTGCTCACCAACAAGCTGTGGAGCCAGACCCTGTTCGGCGACTACCCGGCGTGGCTCGACGATGAGCTGCTGGCCCGTGATTACGACCTGCACCTGCTGCTCTCGCCCGAAGAGGTGGAGTGGACCGCCGACGGCCAGCGTTGCCAACCGGAACTGGCGGACCGGCGTGCATTCTTCCAGGACAGCCTGGCGTGGCTGCAACAGCACCACCAGCCCATGCGGGTCATCAGCGGAGATTGGGAGGCGCGCCGCGCCGCAGCGTTTGCTGCGGTAGAACAGCTCTTGCGGTGAGCGGGCTCCCTGCCAACAGCAGGCCCGCTCACAACAGCAAGCCCGCTGATAACAGGTCGGCGAGGTTAGTAGCCCAGGGACAGGCCAGTGTTGCGCCGTGGGTCATTCGCGCCGTAGAAGCGGTTGTTACCCACCGGTTTACCGTCTAACGAAGGCGCCCCTACCAGAATCGCCGCCAAGTGGTTGGCATCCTGCGGCCCTGCAAACGTGTGGCCCCAGCTTTCGAGGATTTTCTGGGTGTCCGGGCTGACGGCGAAGGTTTCCAGGTTGGTGGTTTGCGGCATCCACTGTTGGTGGAAACGCGGCGCGTCCACCGCTTCCTGAATGTTCATCTTGTAGTCGATCACGTTCAGGATCGTCAGCAGGGTTGCGGTAATGATGCGACTGCCACCAGGCGTGCCCACCACCATCACGGCCTTGCCATCTTTGGTCACGATGGTCGGGCTCATCGACGACAGCGGCGCCTTGCCAGGGGCGATGGCGTTGGCTTCGCCCTGAACCAGCCCGTACATGTTCGGCACGCCGACCTTGACCGTGAAATCATCCATTTCATCATTGAGGATCACCCCGGTCTTGCTGGCCATCACGCCCGCGCCGAACCAGTCGTTAAGGGTGTACGTGACGGAGACCGCGTTGCCCCACTTGTCGACGATGGAATAGTGCGTGGTGTTGTTGCCTTCATGGGGCGACACGCCCGGTTTGATCGCCTGGGAATCCCCGGCTTTCTGCGGTTCGATGGCGGCACGCAGTTTGGTGGCGTAGTCCTTGTCCAGCAGGTGGGCGATCGGGTTCTTCACGAAATCCGGATCGCCAAGGTAGCTGTTACGGTCCACATAGGCGTGGCGCATCGCTTCGATCTGATAATGCAGACCCTGCGCCGAGTGGTAGCCGAGCTCGGCCATCGGGTAGCCTTCGAGGATGTTCATGATCTGGCAGATCACCACACCGCCCGAGCTCGGCGGCGGCGCGGAAACCACGTGGTAGCCGCGGTAGTCACACTCGATGGGCGCCAGTTCACGGGTCTTGTAGGTGTCGAGGTCCGCCTGGGTGATGATGCCTTTGCCGGCCTGGCTGGAATCGACCAATGCCTTGGCCACCCAGCCTTTATAGAAACCGTCGGTGCCCTTGGCGGAGATCTCCTTGAGGGTCTTGGCCAGGTCCTTCTGCACCAGCTTCTGGCCGACCTGCAGCGGCTGGCCGTTGTGCAGGAAGATGCCGCGCAGGTCCTTGTCTTTCTCGAACTCGCCGGTGGCGGTGTGCAGCAGGTCGATATCACCCTGCTCCAGGGCAAAGCCGTTTTCCGCCAGCTTGATCGCCGGGGCAATCACCTGGGCGCGCTTGAGGGTGCCGTATTTGCTCAGGGCCAGCTCCATGCCGGAGACCGTGCCGGGCACGCCGACCGCCAGGTGGCCCTTGGCGCTCAGGCCTTCAATGACGTTGCCGTCCTTGTCCAGGTACATGTTGGCGGTCGCCGCCAGCGGGGCTTTTTCGCGGAAGTCGAGGAAGGTCTTGCGCCCGTCCGCCAGTTGCACGGTCATGAAACCGCCGCCGCCCAGGTTACCCGCCGCCGGGTAGACCACCGCCAGTGCGTAGCCCACCGCCACCGCCGCATCCACCGCGTTGCCGCCGGCCTTGAGCACGTCCACGCCCACATGAGTGGCCAAATGCTGGGCCGTGACCACCATGCCGTTTTCACCGGCCACCGGGGCCTGGGAAGCGGCATGCACACCACTGACCGTCAACACCAGGGCAGTGGCAATCAAGGTTCGGCTGAAGGGTTGGTATTTCATCCATGGCTACTCTGATTATTGAGATGCACCAAAATAGCCCGTTGCGCGTTCAATCCCCAGCGCAATGGCGTTTTTATTACAGAACTTGTCGGTCACGGAACGGCGCAAAACGCCGTTGCTCTTTTCTGCGCTCAAGCTGTTGTACCCTCGCCTATCAAAAGAATGGCGCTAGAATCAGCGCCATCCTTCGTTAGCCTTCCTGACACGAGTCCCGCCATGAGCTTTGATTTCGACACGATCCACCCCCGTCTCGGCACCGGCAGCACCAAGTGGAGCCGTTACCCGGCCGATGTCTTGCCGATGTGGATCGCCGATATGGACATCGCTGCGCCGCCCGCCGTGCTGCATGCCCTGCATGAGCGCCTGAACCAGCAGATCCTCGGCTACAGCGTGGCCGGGCCTGACGTGCGCGAAGCCATCGTGGCCGACCTGTGGGCCAAATACGCCTGGCGCGTGCTGCCCGAAGAGCTGCTGTTTCTGCCTGGCGTGGAGCCGGGCTTCAATATGGCCCTGCACGCGTTTGTGCAACCCGGCCAACCGGTGGTGCTGCAAACCCCGAACTACCGCCCGATTCGCCTGGCGCCGGGGCACTGGAACCTGCCGCGTATCGAAGTGCCGTTCGAATTGATCGACGGCCAATACCTCACGCCAATGCCCGCCATGCGCCAGGCGCTCAGCGGTGCCGGCGCGCTGCTGCTGAGCAACCCGCACAACCCCATGGGCAAGGTATTCCCCCATGAAGAATTGTTGACACTGGCCACCGCCTGCCTGGATCAGGGCGCACTGATCATCAGTGACGAAATCCATGCCGAGCTGTGCTTCGATGGCCGCCGCCATATCCCCACCGCGAGCCTGAGCCCAGAGATCGCACAGCGCACCATCACGCTGATGTCGGCCAGCAAGGCCTACAACGTGGCGGGCCTGAAAACCTGCTTTGCGGTGATCCAGAATGCCGACATTCGCGAGCGTTTCAACAACGCCCGGTGCGGCATGGTCGACAGCGTCAGCCCACTGGGCCTGGAGGCCACCCGCGCCGCCTACAGCCAATGCGGCGAATGGCTCGACGCGCTCAAGCACTATCTGCAAGCCAACCGCGACTACCTGCTCAATGCCGTACAGACCCGCTTGCCCGGCGTGGTGATGCACGCGCCCCAAGGCACCTTCCTCGCCTGGCTCGATTGCAGCGCCCTGGGTTTGGACGACCCGCAACGGTTCTTCCTGGAGCAGGCCAAGGTCGGCTTGAGTGCGGGGATCGAATTCGGCGATGACAGCCAGCAGTTCGTGCGCCTGAACTTCGGCTGCCCACGGGCGTTGCTGGAAGAAGGCTTGCAGCGCATGGAGCGCAGTTTGCGCAACCGCTGAGGCAGACAACGAGTCGCCCCCGCCGGGTTGGCGGGGGCGTGGGCTTAGAGTTTGGCGATGGACACTTCGGTCGACTTCACGAAAGCGATCACTTCACTGCCAACTTTGAGTTCCAAGTCACGCACCGAGCGGGTGGTGATAACGGATGTCACGATACCTGACGCGGTTTGCACGTCGATTTCCGATACCACCTCACCCAGCAGAATTTCTTTGATCACGCCTTTGAACTGGTTGCGCACGTTGATCGCTTTGATGGTCATGTCGGCTTTCCTTTTGGCTGTTGGGTCAATCCGCACGAATGCGCAGGCCCTCAACATGCACTTTCAGAGCCGACATTAAAAGGAATATGTAGATCTTTATTTATTCCATAAAGAACTATAAAGAACATTCACGCGCCGTCCCCCTGATCGTTAAGCCGCCCCCAATTACGACGCATCCGCTGGCGCGCACTGGATCTAAGCCATCTTGCGCAACGTCACCCAATACCGCGTCCGCGCCTGCACCTCCAAGCCTAATGTAGAGGCCAGCAGGTTGAGGATGCGGTCGGTGTCGTCCAGCCGGAAACTGCCGCTAACCCGCAAACGCTCCAGGCTCGGTTCCCAGCGCAGCACGCCGGGGCGATAGCGCTGCAACTCGCGCAAAAAGTCACCGAGCCCTTGGTTCTGCGCGGTCAGCACGCCGTCGCGCCAGCCCAGTTGCAGTACATCAAATGGCGCCCACGCACCAAGGCCGCCGGCCTTGAGTGACGCTTGCTGGCCACTCGGAAGGCTCGTGCTGTTGCCATTCAACTCTCGCACCTGCACCGCGCCGCTCAGCACCGACACCAGACAACCGGACGCCTTTTGCCGCACACAGACATCAGCCGCGCCGACCAGTAACTGGCCATAACGGGTGTGCACCGTCATCGCCGCCGCACCTGGTACGTTCAAGGCCAGTTCGCCATCGACCAAGCTGATGCGCCGTTGCGCCAGGTCAACGTCCACCGCCGTCGCCGTATTGAGCTGCAGGCTGGCGCCGTCGGACAAGGGCAGGCGCGTGCGCTCGCCGGTGGCGGTATGCAGGTCGGCGCGCCAGGTGTCGATGGGCAATTGACGGCTGATCAACCATGCGGTCGGCAGCAACGCCGCCACGCCCAGGGCACGCTTGAGCACGGCACGGCGCGAGGGTTGTGGACGGTCGAGGCTGGCCATGGCGAGGGCGTGAGGCAAGCCACTGAAACGCTGACGCAGGGCTTGGGCTTTCTGCCAGGTGTGTTCGTGTTGAGGATGGCTGTCGCGCCAGTGCTGCAACGCGGCGTGGTCACGCTCGGTCGCCGCACCGGACTCCAGCAGCGCCAGCCACTGGGCGGCGGCGCGGGCCACATCGCGGCTCACAGCTCCACCAGCAGGCAGTGCTCGTAGGCCTGAGCCATATAGCGTTTGACCGTGCGCTCGGACACCTGCAGACGCTCGGCAATCTCGCGATAGCCCAAGCCTTCCAGCTGGCTCCACAGAAACGCGCGACGCACCAGCACCGGCAAGCCGTCGAGCAATTCATCCAAGGCTTGCAGGGACTCCAGCACCAGCCAACGTTGTTCGGGGGATGGCACACAGGCTTCGGGCAGGTTGGCCAGGGCATCCAGGTAGGCCTGCTCGAGGCTGCGCCGCTGATGAAAATTGACCAGCAGGCGTTTGCCCACCGTCACCAGGTAAGCCCTCGGCTCCTGCACCTGTGTCAGCGGTTGGGCACTGGCCAGCACGCGCATAAACGTGTCCTGGCTCAGGTCGGCCGCATCCCAGGCGTTGCCCAGACGCCGGCGCAGCCAGCCTTCCAGCCAACTGCGGTGGTCACGGTACAGGCTCGACAGCGTCAGTTCGGGGGCATGCGTCGGGGCAACAGCATCATTCATGGCAAGCAACCTGCACGGCGCGAGTGAGTCTCAAATGAGATTCATTCTATTTAATATCGCGCCGCTGCACCATGGTCTTTTCAACATTGGGTTTAAAGCACGCACGCCGCCGCGGTTCAACAGCACCCTGACCGCGTTGCGGGCTGGACCCCGCGCCGCCTGTCAAGCGATGAGACTCAGTTGACGCTGGCCTGTTGCCTGAGGCTTCTGACAACATGACCAGCCGTGAACGCTGTGTTCCGACTGACAGGAGTCAACCTGATATGACCGTCGCATCCCTGATGTTTGCCACCAGCTTCCCCATTGCGTTTACCGATCATTTGGTCAGCAATACAATCGGCACGCTTATCCCGCCGATCACCCCAATCAGCGGCGCGGAAACACGCGTAGGCGTGAATGGCGATATTCCGGTGGGGCTGGGTCTGAAACTGTGGGAGTCGCGGGCAGATGTTCACTTGCTTTATGCGGGGTCCATCGTGGATGCCAACAAGATTCTTGACATGATTGAACTGGCGCTCCAGCGGGAAACCTACAGCAGAAAAATCAACCAGCAGATTAAGAGGTTCGTCGCCCAGTCAGGCCTGAACGCGAGTTTTATCGTTGTCTACTTGAGCCACCGCGGGCGAGTAAGTTTTTGCAGCAGCGACGAGGCACAACACTATATCGACAAGCACTTTCGTCGCGTTGTCATGATTGGTAGCGGCAAACCTGCGCTGGCCCAGATCATCAACACCGTGTCCGGGCAGTTGAAAGCGCCATTGCCCAGCCTGGAACATGATCAAACCGGCCATGTGTTTCAAGCCATTGCCCGCTCATTGGCGGTGGTTGCTCGGTCCACCATTGACTACATGAGCGGCAGTGCATCGTCATTTGCGGCCCAGTCAACGGGTGGTTATTTCTGTATCTCCTATTTTCTCGATCTCTACTGGCGGGACCAGGCGCCCCCCGCCTTCCTGGACAACAGCCTGTGCCAGATCTTCACTGAAGCCGATGTCGATCAGATCTATCTCACGCGCCTGATCGTTTCCCAGCGCTCACCCGGCCTCGGTTACATGGATGTCTTTGTTTTTGTCGGTCGCCAGCCGATTTCGCTGAATGACACGGTGATAAGCCTGCCGCTGAGCAGTTTCAGCCATACCTCAATCGCTAACGTACGCAAGCAATCCACCCATAACCCCATGGACCCTTTGGGGCGACGCCTGGACCTTTTTCAAATCATCGCCTATGCCGCTTTGCCCATGAACGGACGCATCACACGAACACACACTGTCGAGTTCAGTGCCGCAGTGGCCGTCGACCTGACAGACACTCATCAGGCCATAGAGCTCACCCTGCATCGTCCATTGATCGCCAAACTGTGGGCGCGCCTTTTGAAGGCGTTTTAGGCCTGACGCAACCGGACCTGCCGTGATGTGATCCGGGCAAGCTCCCGCAGTGCGGAAAATGGCTTGCGGCTCAGCGACCGGCTCACAGACCGCGCTTGCGCAACCACTGCAAAAAGCCTTTCTTGACCGGCACCACCGGCGCTTCCTGGGTCAGGGCCTGGGCCGCATGCAGGCGAAAATCCAACAAAGTCTTCATCGCATCGCCGATGTCGTGCCGCGCGTCCAGGCACGGCGTGAGGTACTCCTTCTCGATGCGATACAGCGTACAGAACGTTTTGGCGGTGAAATCCGCCAGGGTGGCCTGATCCGTGAGAATCCCCGCCTCGCCAATCACCTCGCCCGGGCCCATGCGCCCGGCTTCGAATTTATGCCCGTCTTTGACCAGCATCACCGAGACCACGCCGGACTCGACGATAAACAAATGGTCGCTGACCTCGCCGGCCGGCAGGATCATCTCACCGGCGCGGTAGGTGTGCAGGGTCATGTTCTGGCTGAAGGTTTCCTTTTCTTCCTGGCGCAGAGTGGAGAAGATCGTGGAACTGTCCAGCAGCGCCCGCGCCCGTGACGGCGCGACCGGCGTAGTGCTTTCGACCGCCGATAACAGGCTCACGCCCGCCGCTTGCAGATGCCTGAAGGCCAGGTCGTACAGCTGGTTACGCACCTCGCGCTTGAGGGGCATCGCGGGCACAAAGCCACTGATTTCATATTCCACGCCGCCACTGGTGGAGGTCTTGAACGCCACACTGGGTGCGGGGTTGACCAGCAACGGTCGGCAACCCTGCATGGCGCGTTCCAACGCTTCGATCACCGTTTGCGGGCGCGCGTGGGGGCTGACCTGCAGGCTGACGGCCAGGCCGAACATGTCTGCCGGGCGCGAAAAGTTAATGATCTTCGCCTTGGCCGCCAGGGAATTGGGGATCACCGCCATGCTGCCCTGGGAGGTTTGCAGGCGCGTGGCACGCCAGTCGATGTCGGTGACCCGCCCTTCGGTGCCGTCGATGGAAATCCAATCATCCAGTTGATAGGGCTTGGTGGTGTTGAGCACAATCCCGGAAAACACGTCGCTCAAAGTGCTTTGCAACGCCAGGCCAACAATGATCGCCACCGCGCCGGATGTTGCCAGCACGCCTTTGACCGGCAGGTCGAGCACGTAGGCCAGCGCGGCGATGATCGCAATCAGGAAAATCACCGCCCCCAGCAAGTCCTGCAACAGGCGTCCGGTATGCCCGACGCGCTGCATCATCAGCGCCCCAAGCAACACCGTAAGCGTGCGCGCCGCGAACAGCCACCAGCCGATCTGCAAGGCCGTGGCGGCCATGTGCAAGGCGGTGTTGTCGGCGTAGGGTGGCACGAGCATGGGGTTCATGCCGTCGTTGAAGAGCACGGCGCTGAACACCGCGAAGATCACCAGCCGCGCCGCCAGCTTCCAGTTGGCGAAGTCCGCGGAAATCAAGCGCCATACGGCAATATCGATAATGACCAGCGCCAACGCGCAGAGCATCGGGTGATCGGAAATAAATGAGGGCATCCAGGCGACTCCAGGGCGAATGGCGTGAAGATCGCATGAATTGAGAACGCTGGAAAACAAAATGTGGGGACAGGCTTTTGTAGTGAGAGGGCCCACCACAAAAGCCCCGCACGACTGATGTGCGACGGGCGATCAGGCGTTCATTCGCCCAAACCGACCCGACTGGAAATCCGCAAACGCCTGATGAATCTCTTGCTCGGTGTTCATCACGAACGGTCCATGCCCGACAATGGGCTCCTCGATCGGCTCGCCGCTGAGCAGCAGCACCATCGCGTCGTCATCGGATGCCAGGGACACCTGGGTGCCCTCGCGCTCGAACAATGCCAATTGCCCTTGGCGGGCCACTTCCTCAGCGTTAATCCGCACCGTTCCGCGCAGCATCACCAGGGCGGTGTTGCGACCGGCGTGCAGGTCCAGGGTCACGGTTTTACCGGCGTTAAGGCGCAGGTCCCACACGTCGATCGGCGTGAAAGTGCGTGCAGGCCCCGTGACGCCTGCGAATTGACCCGCGATCAGACGCAGTTGCCCGGCGTCATCAGCCAGCGGCAGCAGCGGTATGTCGCCGTCGATGATCGTCTGGTAGCCGGCGTCGGCCATTTTGTCTTTGGCTGGCAGGTTGACCCACAGTTGCACCATCTCCAGCGCGCCGCCTTTACGGGCAAAGTCGGCGGAGTGGAATTCTTCGTGAAGAATGCCTTTTGCGGCGGTCATCCATTGCACATCGCCAGGGCCGATCGTACCGCCGGCGCCGGTGGAATCGCGGTGTTCGACCTCGCCGTCGTAAACGATGGTCACGGTTTCAAAGCCGCGATGGGGGTGCTGGCCAACGCCGCGACGCTGTTCAGTCGGGCTGAATTGCGCCGGGCCGGCGTGGTCGAGCAGCAAGAACGGGCTGATGTGTTTACCCAGGCTGTCGTAGGAAAACAACGTGCGCACCGGGAAACCGTCGCCGACCCAATGGGCGCGAGGGCTGGTGTAGATGCCGATGAGTTTTTTCATGATGGTCCTCCAAAGTGCAGACAGCCTAATTCCCTCCATCCATGGATACTAGACGGCAAAAATAACGTTATTCGTTCTATACATAGGACAATGCTTTGCGCGGGCGCTCACGTAACAGGTGATACGCAGTGAAGGTCAGCACGGCAAAGCCCACCTGCAGCCTTCAAGGCCGAACCCGTTGGGGCCACCAACGCCTGCTCGATGGCGCCGAGGCCCGGAGTGATCAACGGGGTCGCGACTTCACCCAGTGCGGTGGGGGCCACCAGTAAAAACAACAGGCTGCGTGTCGGTGCAGGGGCATTTGCCATGGTGATTATCCAGGGGGCTGGATTAATTTATATTTCGACCATAATATTAGTGAAAAATTATGTCCGTAATTTTTTGCCCGATGGTCACCCCTGGAGCCCGACATGCACCCTCTCCCCCTGCGCTTTCTCACGCCCCTGGCCTTGTTAAGCCTCCTCAGTGGCTGTAACAGCCAGGCAGACAGCGCCGCCCCAATGACCCCACCGCGCCTGGTGCTCGCCGCCCAGGTCGACGCCGTCGGCACCCGGCAAAGCGCCTACACCGGCGTGGTCGCGGCCCGCACGGAAAGCGACTTGGGCTTTCGGGTCAGCGGCAAGGTGATCGACCGCAAGGTGGACCCCGGCCAGCACGTGTCCCGTGGCGACACCCTGCTGGTGCTGGATATCGGTGACTTCGAACTGGCCCTGCGCTCGGCCAGGAACCGCGTCAACGCCGCCCAGGCGCAACTGCGTCAACGCCGCGATGATGCAAACCGCTACCAACGCCTGGCCAGCACCGGCGCGGTGTCACGGCAGATCTTCGATCAATCGGCAACAGCCCTGCGGGTCGCCGAAGCCGAGCTGGCCTCGGCGCAATCCGATGCCGGCCAGATCGAAAACCGCCGTACCTACTCAGTCCTCAAGGCCGATGGCGACGGCATCATTACTGACGTGCGGGTCGATCGCGGCCAAGTGGTCGCCGAAGGACAAATCGTCGCGCGCCTGGCCCATGATGGCGCCCGCGAAGCCATCGTCAACCTGCCGGAAAACAGACGCGATCAAGCCTCGCAAAAAGCCCTGGCCTTCCCCTTTGGCGCACCTGACCAGGCGGTGACGGCCTCCCTGCGCGAACTCTCCGCCAGCGCCGACCCTGTCACCCGCACCTACCGTGCCCGCTATGTGTTGCATGGCGCCGTAGACCGCTTTGCCCTGGGCTCGACCATCACCGTACGCCTGCAAGGCGACGGCCAGGCCCAGCAAACCCGCGTGCCCATCGGCGCCTTGCATGACGCCGGGCAAGGTCCTGGGGTCTGGCTGATCGGCGCCGACAATAACGTCAGCTTTGCCCCGGTGAAGGTCGCCAGTCTCGGCCAGGAGGATGCCCTGCTCGACAGCGGCGTGCGCCCAGGGCAAACCGTCGTCGCCCTCGGCGCCCACCTGCTGCACAGCGGTGATGCGGTGCGCCTGCAGCCCGCCCAGGCATTGGCCCTCAACCGCAAAAAGGATCAATGAGCATGCGCGGCATCAACCTCTCTGAGCTGGCGGTCAAGCATCGCGCCGTCACGCTGTTCCTGATCATTGCGATCCTCGCCGCCGGGGTTTTCGCGTTCGGCAAACTGGGGCGCGCCGAAGACCCACTGTTTACCGTCAAGGTCATGACCATCAGCGCCGCGTGGCCCGGCGCCACGGCCCAGGAAATGCAAGAGCAAGTGGCCGACCGCCTGGAAAAACGCCTGCAGGAGCTGGACGGCTACGACCGCGTCGAGACCATCGCCCAGCCGGGACTGGTGTCGATGCGCATGACTTTCCTCGAATCCACACGCGCCAGCGAGATTCAGGAGCTGTTCTACCAGACCCGCAAAAAGCTCAGCGATGAAGCCGCCAGACTGCCCAAGGGCGTGATCGGACCGTTCTTCAACGATGAATATTCCGATGTGTATTTCGCACTGTATGCGCTGGAAGCCGAGCACCTGCCTCACCGCCAACAAGTGCAAATGGCCGAGGACCTGCGCCAGGGCCTGCTCAACCTGCCGGGAGTGAAGAAGGTCAATATCCTCGGCGAGCAGGCTCAGCGCATCTTTGTCGAGTTTTCCTATGAGCGCCTGGCCACCCTTGGCATCAAGCCCGATCAGATCTTCGCCGCCCTTGCCGCGCAAAACGCGGTGGCGCCTTCGGGCTTTGTGGAAACCGCAGGCGCGCGCGCCTATATCCGTATCGATGGCGCATTCGACAGTCTGGCACTGATTGAAAATGTGCCGCTGCAGGTCAACGGCCGGGTGCTGCGCATCGCCGACGTGGCCACCGTCAGCCGTGGCTACGAAGACCCGCCCAGCTACCGCATCCGCCATCAAGGTGACCCGGCGCTGATGCTCGGCGTGATCATGGAAAAACACTGGAACGGCCTGGAACTGGACCAAAGCCTCAAGGCCCAGGAAGCCAGGATCCAGGCGGATCTGCCCCTGGGCGTGAACTTCGCCAAGGTCTCCGACCAGGCCAAGAACATCACACTGGCGGTGAATGAGTTCATGCTCAAATTCTTCGTCGCCCTGGCCGTGGTGATGGTCATCAGCCTGCTGGCCCTGGGCTTCCGCGTGGGCTTGGTGGTGGCGGCTGCGGTGCCGCTGACCCTGTCCATCGTGTTTGTGATCATGCTGATGACGGGCCGCGAGTTCGACCGCATCACCCTCGGCGCGCTGATTATTTCCCTGGGTTTGCTGGTGGACGATGCAATCATCGCCATCGAAATGATGGTGGTGAAACTGGAGGAAGGTTTCGACCGGATTCACGCCGCCACGTTTGCCTGGAGCTCCACCGCCGCGCCAATGCTGACCGGTACGCTGGTGACGATCATCGGTTTTCTGCCGGTGGGCTTTGCACGTTCAGCCGCTGGGGAATACGCCGGCAATATCTTTTGGATCGTCGGGTTTGCGCTGATCGCATCCTGGCTGGTAGCCGTGGTGTTCACACCGTATCTGGGCGTGAAGTTGCTGCCGCAGATCAAACCGGTCCCCGGTGGCCACGACGCAATCTATGCCGGGCGCTACTACCAGACACTTCGCAGCCTGGTGCAAGCCTGCGTGCGTCAGCGCTGGCTGGTGACGGGGCTGGTGGTGGCGGCATTCGTGCTGAGCGGCCTGGGCATGGCCGTGGTGAACAAGCAGTTCTTCCCCAACTCCGACCGTTCCGAGCTGATCCTTGAGGTGTACATGCCGCCCGGCAGCGCATTCAAAAGCACCGAGGCGGTGGCGGCGCAGCTGGAAAAAGCCTTGCTGCAGGAGCCACAGACACGCATGGTCGACACCTATGTGGGCGGCGGCGCACCGCGCTTTTTCCTGTCGTTGAACCCGGAACTGCCCGACCCGGCGTTCGCCAAATTGATCGTGCAAACGCCCGATTCCCACGCACGTGATGCCTTGAAGCTGCGCATGCGTGAACGTATCGCGGCCGGCGAATTCCCGGCGGCGCGGGTGCGTGTCACACAGTTGCTGTTCGGGCCGCCGGTGCCGTTCCCGGTCGTGTTTCGCGTGTCGGGCCCGAACCTGGATGTGCTGCGCGGCTTGTCCGAAGAGGTGCGCGGCGTGGTCGCCGCGAACGCCCTGACCAAGGACGTCTTCCTCGATTGGGGCGAGCGCGCCAGCGGGTATCGCCTGGTCCTGGATCAAGACCGCCTGCGCCTGCTGGGCTTCACCCCTGACGAGGTCAAGTCCCAGCTCAATGCCCTGCTCAGCGGCAACCCGATCACCGAAGTGCGCGAGGGCAACCGCACCGTGTCCGTGGTCGCCCGTGCCCAGGGCAATCAGCGGGAGAACCTCGACAACCTCAACAACATGACCCTGACCAACAGCGCGGGCACCTCGGTGCCACTGGCTCAGGTCGGGCACTTCCAGGCGGTAATGGAAGAACCCATCCTCAAGCGTCGTGACCGTGCGAGTACCGTGGAAGTGCGCGCCGACATCATCGACGGCGTACAACCGCCCGACGTGGAAATGGCGGTGTACAAGGACCTGCAAGCGCTGATCGCCACACTGCCGGCCGGCTACCGGATCGACATCGGCGGCCCGGTGGAAGAAAGCGCCAAGGCCAACGCTGCCCTGGCGGCGCTGTTCCCGATCATGATCCTGCTGACCCTCACCGTGATCATGTTCCAGGTGCGCTCCTTCGGCGTGATGTTCATGGTCTTCGCCACCGCCCCTCTGGGCTTGATCGGCGCGGTGCCGACCCTGCTGCTGTTCAACCAGCCCTTTGGGTTCAACGCGATCCTGGGGCTGATCGGCATCGGCGGGATCCTGATGCGCAACACGCTGATCTTTACCGACCAGATCCGCCAGAACCAGGACCACGGCATGCCGATTCGCGAGGCCATCGTCGAAGCCACGGTACGGCGGGCCCGCCCGGTGATATTGACCGCGTTGGCAGCGGCGCTGGCGTTCATTCCGCTGACGTTGTCGGTGTTCTGGTCGTCCCTGGCGTTCGTGCTGATCGGCGGCGTATTGGTTGGCACCGTGTTGACGCTGTTGTTCCTGCCGGCGCTGTGCAGCCTGGTGCTGGGGCGAGAGAAGACAGAGGTTGTCGAAACGTCCCACGCAAGCGCCGGATAACCTCTACTCCCCTCCCCTGAGAACCTCTGCAAAGTCCTTCGCCTGATCAAACAGTGCGAAGGATTGCAGATGGTTATTTTTTTGAAGGCCCCAGGCAACGGGGCCGCATCATGATCAACGGAACCAGCCAAGCCATTGGCTTTCTGGTGCTGGCGGCGATGGACTCGAAGACGCGCGACGTCGAGTCCGTCCTCAGCGACTTCCGCCGTTGCCTCAACCACTACGATGCCTGGGCCGAGCGTTTTTTCAGCTTTTCGGCACTGGATGTCGAGCAGGTGTTCAAGGTCGGTGACGAGGTGGCAATCGTCGCCCCCATCAATCGCTCACTCTTCCCCAGTACCACCGTGGCAACGTGCCAGGCCACCGGCACCTTGACCCTGGTGCATATGTTTCAGAGCGCGCGCTTTGTCCCCATTGGCGATACGCCGGTGGTGGTGCAGCGCATCGACCCCGACGGCGGCCCAGCCTATCTCTCCCAGCAACTCATTAACCCAGAAGCTCATTACCCTCCCAAGCCTATTCACCTCAGAAGCCCACTTCCCTAAAAACCGGCTCATCCAAGACGGCTGGGTGAGCCCTCAATCACCGCTTCGAAAGCTCCATAATCATCCGGCTAAGCAGGTAAACCCGCGGCACCACACTCTCCACCTCGGCATACTCCTCGGGCGTGTGAATATTGCCCCCCACAATCCCAAACCCATCCAATGTAGGCGTGCCCACCCCGGCCGACAGGCTCGCATCCGCCGCGCCGCCGCTGCCTTCAATCGTCAACGTTTTGCCCAGTTCCCCATAAATCCCCTGGGCGATCGCTACCAATTTGTCCGATTCCGGCGTCTGTGGCATCGGCGGCAGGCCGCGTTTGAGGCTGGTGGTGACTTCGGTTTCCGGGATCAGTTTGTTCGCTGAAACGCGTACCAGGTCTTTCTCGATCCGATCGAACTCTTCCGGCAATGCGGCGCGCACGTCGGCTTTGGCGGTGGCTTGGTCGGGGATGACGTTGGTGCGGTCGCCGGCCTTGATCACGGTGAAGTTGATGGTGGTTTTTTTCTCTTCATCGCCCAGCTTGCCCAGTTGCAGGATCTGGTGCGCGGCTTCCATGGCCGCGTTGCGCCCCAGTTCCGGGGCGACCCCGGCGTGGGCGGCTTTGCCTTTGACTTCGACCACAGCGGTGGCGCTGCCTTTGCGCCATACCACCAGGCCGTCTGCGGGGCGGCCGGGTTCGAGGTTCAGCGTCACGTCGTGGGCTTTGGCGGTGTTGCGAATCAGATCGGAGGCGATGTCGGAGCCGGTTTCTTCGCTGGCATCGAGCAGAAAGGTGATTTGCCCGAAGTCCTTGAAGCCCTGGTTTTTGAGGACTTTGAGCGCGTAGATACCGGCGACGATGCCGCCTTTGTCGTCCATCACGCCGGGCCCATAGGCGCGGCCGTCCTTGATGTGGAACGGGCGCTCGGCGGCTGAGCCTTCTTTAAACACGGTGTCCATGTGGGCCATCAGCAAAATCTTGGCCTTGCCGCTGCCTTTCAGGGTGGCAATCACATGGCTGCTGTTGGCGGCGGCATCCGGTACCCGTTCGATACTGAAGCCCAGCTGTGTCAGTTCGTCGACCGCGATCTCGCTGACCTGGGTCAGGCCCGGCCCGTAGCCGGAGCCCGAGTCAATGTTCACCAGGCGCTCCAGCAGTGTCAGGGCCTCAGCCTTGTACTGCTGAGCGTCCGCCTGGATCTGCTTGTGGGGTTCGGCACTGTAAGCCGCCAGTGGGAACGACAACGCCAGGGTGACGGCCAGAAGGGTACGGGGGAAGGTGAAGAGCATAAACCGATCCTTGTTTTGTGTGAGGGACCGCTCCACCCTACCCCACTAAACAGACCGCAACCAAACGCCCTGCGCCGCGTTGACACGGTTGCGTCCGTTGCTCTTGGCCTCGTACAACGCCAGGTCGGCATCGTTAAGCCAACTGATCGCATCGACATGCCCCGGCTGGTAAAGCGCCAGGCCGATGCTCAAACTGGCGCGCAACGTGGGGTCCTGGGCGTAGGCCAGGGCGTTGAAGCGGTCACGCAAGGCGTCCATCACTTCAGTGGCACGGTTGAGTGGCATGCCGGGCAGGATTACGCAGAACTCATCCCCGCCGTAGCGCCCGGCCAGGTCGGTGATGCGCAGGTTCTGGCGCAGGACTTTGCTCAGTTGACGCAGAACGATGTCGCCGGTGACGTGACCGTAGGTGTCATTGATCAGCTTGAAATGGTCGATGTCGATCAGCGCAATCGCCGCGCCCTGCTGCTCGCGGCGGCAGCGTTGAAATTCGATGTCCAGATGGTCTTTCCAGGCCCCATGGTTGAGCAGGCCGGACAAGCTGTCGGTGCGGCTCAGGGCTAGAAATTCGTGTTTTTGCCGAGTCAGGGTCACGGCCTGGCGGTAGCAGATCCAACCCAGCGCCAAGGGATATACCATCAGGATCGGCAGGCAGGCATAGAGTTGCGCCTCGGTGGTCACCGCGATGAACGAGGGGGCGAAGATCAGCAGCGCCGTGCCGATGCCCAACGCCTGGGCAACCCAGCCCGCGAGCATGAAACGCAGACCGCCGATGGCCACGTTGTTCATGGTCATCATTGACAAGCTGGTGACGGCGGGCAGCGGGTTGAAGTGCATGGCGCCGGCCCAGAAGCCGCCGCAGAACGAATCGAACAACAGGTTGCGCCGTTCGCTGCGCAGGGCATTGGCGCTACGCAGCGACAGTTGGTAGCCCAGGGAGGGCCAGACAAACGCGTTGATCACCATCCAGACCCACACCCACAACGGCGGGTTCAGCGGGTACATGCCAAACACCACGCATACAAATCCGAGCGTCAGCCCCAAGGTGCGAGATGTGTACAAGCGGCGAGCGAGCGGAAGTCCCTTTCCTCCGGCGGCTGGCATGGTCGGCGTAATCCTGAATGAATGCCTGGAGTCTATCAGGGCGCCAGCAATACGCCACTACCACTCATAAGCTCATCACTCGCGCAAATACCCGTTCCAAAGCGTCTAGTGGGAAAAACCGCGCGCCAACATCAGCGCCACCCCCAATAGCAACACCGCCGTGATTCGCTGAAGCAGCACCCGACGCGTGGGGTTTTCCAGCACATGCTTGATGCGTTGGCCGAAGTAGCAATACAAGCAACCACTGGCAAATTGCAGCAACAGGAATGTCGTGCCGAGGATCGCGATGTCGGCCGCCGAGCTGTGCTCCCCTGCCCCCGTGAACTGCGGGAACACGGCGCTGAACATAATGATGGCCTTGGGGTTGGAAAACCCGGTCAACAATCCCTTGCCGAACAGGCTGCGCGAGCCTTCCACGGCTGCCGCCTTGCCGATCGATACGCCGCTGCTGGTCCACTGTTTGCAGGCCAGGTAAAGGATGTAGGCCACGCCGACAAGCTGAATGCTCTGGGTGATGGCAACGTTGCCCTTGATCAAGGCCGAGAAGCCTACGGCAAAAATCAGGATCGAAATCAGGTAGGACACACTGGCGCCGATCTGCGCCGGGATCGAATGGCGCAGGCCATCCTTCAAACCCAGACTCAACAGCAACAGGGTCATGGGGCCGGGGCTGAAGGTGACGGTGGCGCAGAACAGCAGGAAGTAGAGAAACGAAGACAGCGTTAATGCACTTGTCATGGGCCAAGTCCTTTTGAGGGTAGATACAACGGCAGACGACGGTCCCTTGCGGGCAGCATCGCACGCAGTCTAGGGAAGCGGCGTTGCGCATGGCAGGTAAAGTGATGCCTAATCCGGCCTCACTTCACCGGTAAAACAGCCGGTAAACACAGGGAAGGTTTATGTTTGTATCCGCCATCGCCTTCGTGGAAGGCGCGCCGAAGGTGCAGCAGATCGTCGAGGCGTTCAGCCAGGCCATCGAAAACGGCGAATGGGCACCCGGCAGCAAGTTGCCTTCGGTGCGTGAATTAACCCAGACCCTGGGCGTCAGCAAGTTCACGCTCAACGAGGCGCTGGACCGCCTGCGCGGGCGCCACCTGCTGACCTCAAGCCAGGGCCGCGGTTACTTTGTGGCGATGGACAGCACGCGCCCGGCGTCAGCGGCCTGGGTCGACCTGTTGCCGCAGGATTTGCTCAGCGTATTGCGCCGGCCGTTGACCACCGCCGCTGGCGAGTTGCGCCCTGGCGGCGGGCATTTGCCGGAAGCGTGGCTGGACAACGATGCCATGCGCCAGGCCATGCGCTCTGTGGTCCGCGCACCGTCGCTGCGCATCGCCGGGCTGGGCACGCCCGCCGGGTTGCTGCCGCTGCGCCAGGCGTTGCAACAGAAGCTGCATGGCGAAGGGTTGTCAGTGCCGGTGGAACAGATCATCACCACCCCCAACACCGTGCAGGGTCTGGACATGCTCATGCGCCTGCTCGCACGTCCCGGCGACACGGTGCTGCTCGACGCGCCGTGCTACTTCAACTTCCACGCCAACCTGGCTTTGCACGGCGTCAAGGTCGTGACCCTGGAGCGTCGCCCCGACGGCTTCGACTTTACCGCCCTCGAACACCTGCTGGCCGAACATCGCCCCAGCCTGTACCTGACCACCAGCGTGCTGCATAACCCCACAGGCCATTCCTTCAGCCCAAGCCAAGCGTTCCGCCTGTTACAACTGACCCAGCGCTACCACTGCCATATCGTCGAGGATGACCTTTATGGCGACCTGCACCCCAACCCTCCACCACGCCTGGCAGCGGTTGCCGGCCTGGACCAGGTCACCTACCTGTCGGGCTTCTCCAAGATCCTCAGCGCCAACGCCCGCGTCAGTTTTGTGGTGGCGGCGCCCCAACTGGCGGCCAACCTGACCAACATGAAGCTGATGAGCGGCGGCGTGACCTCGGAACTGCTTGAGCAGATCGTCTATCGCCTGCTCAGCGAAGGCAGCTACGCCAGGCACCGCAAGCGCATGGTCCAGCGCTTGATGGAAGCCGGTGGGCGCGTCGAGCAATGGCTGCGGCACTGCGGCTGCGAACTGCCGATGGCTTTCGAAGGCGGGATGTTTATCTGGGCACGCCTGCCGTGCGGGGTGAACGGCGAGGTGCTCGCCCAGGAGGCGCTGAAACACAGCATGTTACTGGCGCCGGGCGCACTGTTCGGCAACGACCCGGCCCATCGCGACTCGATGCGTTTCAACGTGGCCCACAGTGATGATCCACGGGTACAGCAGGTGTTTGAAGGGTTGTTGCTCAAGGCCGTGCGCGGGGCCTGAAAGGCAGCGCCGGTTGCACGGCACCTGCGACGTTCGATCCACTCTTGCGCGTTGACCAGTCTTGTTACACACCATATAGTGTGCCCACATACAAAACAGACCACTACATAGTGTGCAGTATCGGTATCTACCGACCACACTCTGCGCAGTATTTCAATGCCTTGAAGCCTGCAAATTACCTATTTTTGGACGGGTTCACACACCCGTCAAAACAGACCAGGAAGGAGTATTTCAATGCTGAGTTGGGATGAAGTCGACAACGAAGACACCGGTGCAGCGGTGATCAAGGGCGCCAATGCCGGCCATGCCAGCGAAGCCAACATGGATCGTCTCGACGGTGCCGGCGCCGCCGCTGCCCTGGAAGCGCGCCACGTGACTGCCAACGACTCCGCCGCCATCATCCGCGCCAAGGCCGCCCTGGACAAACTCGACGTCGCCGAAGGCCTCGCCGAACTCGAAGGCGCCTCCGCCCGTGTCGCCGTCGACGAAAAGCGCATGATCAACTGCCGCGCCGACCTCAACCAGCTCGTGCCCTTCAAGTACGACTGGGCCTGGCAGAAGTACCTCGACGGCTGCGCCAACCACTGGATGCCGCAAGAGGTCAACATGACCGCCGACATCGCCCT